>NZ_JACGVE010000087.1:0-32318 GCF_014077065.1 Colwellia sp. MB3u-4
CGCAGAGAAAATGCATCTGGGCAAGACGCTTGATTGAGCAATAGCTGGCTATTGTGATTGAGAGCACCGTAGCCTTGGTGTATTTTAACCAGCACAAGTGGGCAATAACTTAATGAAATTGGTATTACTCAGCGCTCAATAAATTATCCCCATTTGATCTAAAGATTTTTAGACATAAAAAAGAGCGCCTAAGCGCTCTTTTTTTTATTTAAGCTTTGAGGTTAAGTCAAGCTAAAGCTTAAATTCTCGTACTGATTGTTGTAATTCTTCAGCTAAGCGGGCAACTTCACTGCTGGCTTCTGCCGTTTGCTTTGAGCCTGCTGTTGTTTGTTCAGCAATAGTAACAATTGACTCTAGATTTTCGCTTATTTCATGAGCAACAACACTTTGCTCCTCTGCGGCGGTTGCTATTTGCGAGCTACGGTCAAAGGCTTCATGCACCGCGTGTGTAATAGTATCAAGTGCTTGTTCGGCTTGAATACTTTGTTCAACACAGTTGGTTGCTTGCTTTTTACCTGTATCCATCACTACCACGGCTTTTTCTGCACCGGTTTGTAGTACTTCAATCATATTTTGAATTTCTTGGGTAGACACTTGAGTTCGGCTCGCCAAGGTTCTCACTTCATCAGCGACCACAGCAAAGCCTCGACCTTGCTCACCGGCACGAGCAGCTTCTATCGCTGCGTTTAGTGCTAATAAGTTGGTTTGCTCTGCAATACCTCTGATCACATCAAGAATGCCACCAATTGATGCGCTATCTTGTTGTAATTTATTAATGACTTGTGAAGCAGACTCTACTTCATTAGCTAATAGCTCAATAGTTTGGCGGTTATGACCAGAAATAACTTTAACCCGCTCAGCTTCGTCATCAGCATGTTTGATTTCAACTAAGGCATCATTCGCACTTGATAACACACTTTGTGCCGTACTGCTCATTTCAGTAGTAGCAGACGCCGCTTGTTCTACTTGCGTGCGTTGCTCTTCAATAGCTTTGGTACTTTGGGCAGTTACTGTCGACGTTTGCTCAGCCGCTGTTGCTAGCTGGGTTGAACGACTAACAATACTTTGAATTAAGTTGCGTAAACTATCGATTAATAAGTTGCAGTTAGCGGAAAGCTGAGCGAACTCATCATTGCCACTTTCATCTAGTTTGTGAGATAAGTCACCAGAAGCAACAATATTGAGCATTTCATTTACTCGTCTTAATGGGCGAATAATGCTGGTTAACGTTACCGACGCGATAACTATAGCTAGCACAATAGAAATTAAGGTGATAATAAGGGTATTAAGTGTGCCGTCAGATACAGACGTTTTGACTAAATCGCCGGTTGCTATGGCGGTTTTATTAGCTAAATTTACTTGTGTGGCTAATATGGCATTAGCACTATTAATACCATTTTCTGCGAGGTGTAAACTCGCCTTTGCCGTGGCAATTGCGTTTAGCTGATTATTTTTATGGCTAAAAATTCTCCCACTGCCAATGAGGTAAGCTTGCAATGCTGAAAAGCTATCGGTTAACTCATCAGCAATATTAGTGACACCTTGTTGCTTTAATTCATTAACGACATCATCGATTGATTTTTCAATATCATTAAAGGTGTTTTCGATTTGACTGGCAACCAGTGATGCAGATTGTTGATCTTTAATGTCATGATAATTCAGTGATGAACTAACCATACTATTGAGTAAGGTTTCTAAGCGTCTGGCTAAACTAACCGCACGTTGTAATTTGGTTGTTGCAAGTTTATGGTCGCCAAGATCTAATAAAATAGTCGCCATGTCGTCGGCTTTTTCTTCGATAATATATATTTTATCTAGCAAGGTTAGGTGTTGCTCTATGGCAAACTTTCTATTACGAAGTACATTGTCGATTTCTTTCTCTAAGCTATTGTAAACCGGATCTACTTCACGTAGGTTTTCGATTAAACTCGCTTCGTTTTTAACAATATCTTTCAAGCGCTTGAGCTGAGCTCTAAATTCACTCTTTTCAGTTTCAAAAGCGTTAAAGTTTTCTGCCAATGGTGCTAGTGCTGTTTGGTAATATGCGCGCAGCGTTAGGTTGCCAATATGGGTTAGATCGTTCGCTAACTTGTTACTTGTTTTTAACGTTGGTATCGCTAGTTCATTTTGCTGTTTTGTAGCATCGCCAATAGTATTTAAACTATTCCATGATATTACGCTGGTTAAAATGAGTAAAAGCGAAATAATGGTGAAGCCACCAATTATTTTTGTTGCTACGGTTAAGTTCATAAATCCCACCAATATATAAATTAAATCATACTTAGATCACACAATAAATAATAAGCGTTATTATTTATCTAGGTGATCATTCATTATTAGACTACAAAGGAATGTACATATATCTTTTGGCTAGTATAACAAGCTCAATTGCATTTTAAACCAATGCTATACATTATTTTGTGTTTATATGTGCTTGTTCAATAAATATTTTTTTATCGTGCCATCTTAGCATCGTCAGATGTTGTCCCCAAACACAGCCAGTATCAAGTGCATATATATTATTGGCTGGGCAATAACCCATCAAAGCAGCCCAATGGCCAAATATCCAATGGGTATTCTCATTAATATGGCCAAAATCAAACCAAGGTGATAATGCTTTTGGGGCGCTGCTGGGACTTTCTTTACAGCTAAAATCTAAACTACCGTCAGCGAAGCAATAGCGCATACGAGTTAGCGAATTGATGGTAAATCTAAAGCGAGCAACTTCATCGTTTGCCCTTAGCCAACTGATAGGTTGTTCGCCATACATCTTGCTTAACCACGTATGGCTTGCTGAAGAGGTTAAATGCTGTTGTGCTATTTTGGCTTGTTCAAGTGCTTGTTGAGGTGTCCACTGCGGGGAAAGCCCCGCATGGCTCATATAAGTTTCTTCATCAGGCAGTTTTTGAATAAGTGGCTGTTGAATTAACCAGTGCATTAATTCTGCTACGTCTGGAGCTGATAATAATGGCGCTAGGTGATCTTGCTTTTTCACTTTTTTAATACCGTGATAAACGGCAAGTAAGTGCAAGTCATGATTACCTAAAACCACTTTAGCACTTTGCCCAAGCGATTTAATAAAGCGCAAGGTTTCAAGAGAATTAGGCCCGCGGGCGACTAAATCACCGGCAACATAAAGTTGGTCGCTAACATTGGAAAAGCCCACTTGAGTTAATAAAGCCTTTAGTTCGCTATAGCAGCCTTGAATGTCTCCGACGAAATAAACAGCCATTAGTGCTCTCTAGTTTAATATATTGGGCTTTGCTAAGCGAAACAATGGGATTTCAACTTGCACTAACTTGGCTGATTTTCTTTGCATTTGGTAGTGCCCTTGCATATTACCCAAGGGAGACTTTAATACACAGCCACTGGTATAGGTAAAGTTTTGGCCGGCCTTGATAAAAGGTTGCTGACCAATAACACCTTCACCTGATACCGTGCTAGATTCACCGTTAGCGTCAGTAATTAACCAATAGCGACTGAGTAGCTGTACAGTTTCATCACTGTTATTTGTTACGGTGACAGTGTAACTAAAGACAAATTGTTGTTCGGCTTCGATAGATTGTTGCGCTAGATAGTCACTAACGACACTGACCTCAATATCAGCAACTGTTGCTACTTGGTTATCATTCATCGTTAAGCTCTATTGGATTGTCAGTAACAAAATTAGCTAACATGACAAAATCGGCTAAGGCTAAATTTTCAGCACGCAGTCCTGGGTCAATACCTAACGCGGTTAACTGTTCAGCAGAAATCAGCTTTTTAAAGCTGTTACGAATAGTCTTGCGACGCTGATTAAATGCCGCTAAACAAACTTTATTGAGCGAGTTAATATCCTTAACAGGATTTTTAATCACTTTATGCGGTATTAATCTCACAATGGCCGAGTCTACTTTAGGTGCAGGTTTAAAGGCTTCAGGACCTATTTCCATCACAGGTATAACTTGGCATTGGTATTGTGTCATGATGGACAAACGGCCATAAGCTTTACAGTTTTCACCCGATGCCATGCGTTGTACCACTTCTTTTTGCAGCATAAAGTGCATATCTTTCACTTTGTCTTTAAAAGTCAGTAAGTGAAAAATCAGCGGGGTTGAAATGTTATAAGGCAAATTACCAAAAATACGTAATGGTTTTTCGTCACTGGCTAATTGGGCAAAATCAAATTTTAAAGCATCTTCTTCATAGATAGTTAATTTAGCCGCTAAAAATGGATGATGGCGTAATCTATGTGCCAAATCTCGGTCTAACTCAATGACGCTGAGTTGACCCGCACGTTCGATAACAGGTTCGGTAAGTGCGCCTAATCCAGGACCAATTTCAACTAAATTTTCATTCGGCTCAGGGTTGATAACGTCAACAATATTGCTGATGATGGCGTCATTATGTAAAAAGTTTTGTCCAAAGCGTTTTTTGGCTTGATGACCCAAATGGGAATTTTTACTCATAGTATTTTATTGCTCGAATTAATCTTCTACATGGTTGTTAGCTAAGGTTATCGCTGTGTTTATCGCTTCTTTGAAACTACCCACATCTGCTTCATCGGTGCCAGCCAAATCTAAGGCGGTACCGTGATCAACAGATGTTCTGATAAATGGCAGTCCTAAAGTAATATTCACCGAAGAGCCAAAACCTTTATATTTAAGTACCGGTAAACCCTGATCATGAAACATAGTCAATATGGCATCAGCATCATCCAAGTATTTAGCTTGGAAAATGGTATCAGCAGGCAAGGGGCCAATAAGGTTCATGCCTTCTAAACGCAATTCGTCTAAAGCGGGGATCATCACATCGATTTCTTCACGGCCCAGATGGCCGTCTTCACCGGCATGCGGGTTAATGCCACAAACATAAATTTTAGGATCATGAATGCCAAATTTATCAATCAAATCGCGATGCAATATGCGGGTAACTTTTTGCAGCCTTTCGTGTGTGATGGCTTTAGAGACATAAGCTAAAGGTATATGAGTAGTGACTAGCGCCACTCTTAATCCTTCTGTCGCTAACATCATCACCACATCAGAACAGTTTGCTTGATTAGCAAAATATTCGGTATGGCCGCTAAACGCGATACCGGCTTTGTTGATTAAACCTTTATGAACAGGGCCAGTAACTACCGCATCAAATTCGCCAGAAATATTTTTCTCACTGGCAATACGCAAGGTTTCGACGACGTAGCGACCATTGTTAGCGTTAAGTACGCCAGGCTCACAAATATCGTCTAATGCTACCGGCAAGACAATCAGTGTTCCGGCTTTATGCGCGGTTATTTCATCATCGACGTTATAGGGTTTAATGATCAGTGGCAAATTTAATAATTTTGCCCGTGCGATTAATAACTCAGGAGATACGACCGCAACCATTTGCATAGGCCAATCTTGCTGCGCGACTTTTATCATCAGATCTGGGCCAATACCTGCTGGCTCTCCCGGTGTTATTGCTATTCGTTTTAACACTATTTTTTACCTATTTCTAAAACTTCTATATACGCTTCATCACGCAATTCTTTGATCCAACGTGCGCCTTCCATACCGAATTTACGGTTGTAAAGCAGTTGATAGACGCGGTTCTCATTCATTTGCTCAGTGGCGTCTAATGTTCTACGGCCAGTTAATTTAGCAATGTGCCAACCAAAAGACGAACGAAAAGGTTTATGTACTTCGTCAATGTCTAAACTTGCTAATGCTTCGGCAAAGGCGGGATCATATTTACTTGGCTCTGACCAACCTAAGTCGCCTCCACGCACAGAGGTAGGCCCCTCAGAGTACTCTTTGGCAAGCTCAGCAAAGTCAGCTTCACCAGCATTTAATTTGTCGACAAAACCTTGTAATAAAGCTTCTGCTTTGGCTTCACTGAGAATAATTGAGGGCTTAATTAAGATGTGGCTTGCTTTTACTTCTTCAATTTCCATGGTTTTACGACCACGAATATCGACTAATTTGACGATACTAAAACCTAAGCCAGTACGGATGGGACCAAAAATACTGCCCTTTTCTTGACCATCAACTATTTCAGAAAATAAGGTTGGCATTTCATTAATGGTTTTCCAACCTAAATCACCACCATCAAGGGCATTTCCGCCGCCAGATGAGGTCATAGCAATATTAGTAAAGTCGCTGCCGTTATTTAATAATTCAAGCACTTTTTCAGCACGAACTTTAGCCGCGCTGATATCCACTTGCTTTGGATTATTAGGAAACTCAATTAATATATGACCTAAACGATACTCTATATCAGCATTAGTTTGTTCTTTCATGACCGATAATAAGTTAGCGACTTCTTGTGGTGAGATATAAATGCGCCGACGTAAACTAGCGCGTCGAACTTCGCCTGAAATTAACTCGTTACGAATACTCTCACGATATTTTTCATAATCTAGGCCGTCTGCAACAAGTGATTGGCGCAATTCCTCAAGTGATTGCTTATTCTCCTGTGCCATATTTGATATGGTTTCATCAAGTTGGGCATCACTGATCTGAACGCCCATGCGCTCACCCAGTTGCGAGATTATCGCGTCATTAATTAACTTTTCCATGACTTGAACACGTAAAGCGCGGTCTGATGGTAAGGTTTGGTTATTTTTTTTTGCTTGTATAGTAACAGAGGCGATCAGGTCTTTAACTTCAGACTCTAATACAACACCACTATTAACTACCGCTGCTACTCGGTCAAGTTCAACCTCAACGGCCATACATTTCCCCAGTGAGCTTAAAATAAACACCGAGCTAAGCAGTAATAATTTCAATGAATTTTTCATGTAACGTAGGTTTCTTTTAATTAGTTATTGAGGAAGTAGGGGCGTTTATAGCCGAATATACTTGAATTAAACATATCTCCAACACTGTTGGACGATTTATTGCTATTTATACCATTATATACAAACTGAATATTAAAACTGCTATCAAATGCATCTCGATTTTCGTTTATGTTACTCGTGTCGTCAATGGTCGAATTAATATTGCGATGGTAGGTAAAGCGAATACCCCAACAGCAGCTACTATATTCAAGGCCAGCATAACTTTCGATACTGCGTTTACCTTGTAAGTCTTGGCTAAATCGGCCAACAATTTGCCAGCGCTGTGCAATCTTAATATTAGTGGCTAAAGACATTTGCTCTAATGACTCTCCTGAGACATCACGCGCATATCGATGGTTCAATTGAATTGTTTGATTATCGGAAAATAAATAATCAAATGAGGTTTGACTTTTATTCGTCACGCCTAAATCGCTGTTGTATTGAATGTCAGAACTAAATTGCCACTGGCGATTTATGTGGACAAAAATATCGGCAGCGAATGCTGATTTATCCACTAAAGCCTCTTGGTCGCTATCGTCAAAGTTACTATCATTTAAATAAACGATTCGCCCTAAACTCAAGCGCAGCACTTCAGTATTATCTGCGGTTAATAGTCGACTTGTTACCCCCCAAGATAGTTGATTAGCTTGTGCTATGCGATCAATGCCGCTGAAACGGCGGTCGCGAAATAAGCCGTTATAGTCATCTTGCAAGGTGGTTGTATCGTAAATACCGATATTTTTTTGCTCTTTATCTGGAATATAAAGATATTGTAATTGCGGCTCTAATGTTTGGTTATAGCCTTGATTAAATAAGCTTAGGTTGCGGTCAAAGTTTACTCCACCATGGAGACGTATTTTGGGTAAAGTTCTGCTAATATTTTTTTCTAACAGACTACCACTACGAATATTTTTCTGGCTGTAATTGGTTTGAAGTACTTTAAATTCTGAATTTAAAAACCAGGCAGGGGTAACTATGGGATATAACAAGCCCGCTTCTACATGGTACCTTTGTGCGGTGGGCTTGGTTTTATCCGCGGTATCAAAACTTGAAAACTCAGAATAAAGATCAAAAATACCGTCAAAATCAGCTAATGATTGCTGAAGGCTGAATTCTATTTGCGGTAAGGTTTTGTAACTCAGTTGATGGTTTCCCAAAAGCTCAAAATCTTGCATTTTTATCTTCGTTTGCCAATTATCTGCAAAGTAGGCAAGCTCGCCAATTTGATAAAGATAAGCGTCATTGGCGTTAAATTGATTACTGCCTAAATCCACCAGGTAATTATCATCACTGATAGCGGTGTAATCAACATGGGCCCTAAATCGCTCTGAAAATGTACCAATATGCTGAAGTCGTGCTAAATATCGTGCATTATCACTATTAATCAGCTTTGTGTCTTTATCGAGATATTCAACATCAATCTGCCCTGATTGTAAGTCCTGTAAATACCTAAATTGAGTAATTAATTGTGTGCCTCTTTGTGACATATAACGCGGTGTGATGGTGGCATCCATGTTTTCTGCAATGTTGAGATAATAGGGAGCCTCAACCTCTAAACCTGAATTGTTGGAGGTACTGATTGTTGGGTATAAAAAGCCTGACATTCGGTCATTACTGAGTGGCATAGTTAAATAGGGAATATATAAAATCGGGATATCGAAAAGGCTAAAGCGTGCATGATAAGCTTCAAGCGATTTTTTATCTGATGAAATGGTAATTTCACTAGCCCGCATTTGCCAATCAGGTACGGCGTCGTAACAGGTGGTAAAGCTTGAGTCGAGAAAGCTTAGGGTTTTACCATTGCCATTAATGTTGATTTTTTTCGCATTACCATGGCCAGCAGAGCCATTAAGTTGATACGAAGCGGCGTTCAGTGAGGTCGTTTGTTGCAGCTGGTTGATATTGAGCGAGTCGGCAAATATATCTATGCCTTTATTTTGAAAGTGAATGTCGCCATTTGCATCGACTGTAGCTGTGTCGCGGTTGACCGTTAATTGGTCAGCAACAACCGATTTATCTTGATTTAATAAAGTAACACCACCGGTAAAGTTCGCATATTGACCTTTTTTGATGGTTGAGGTTGTTGAGATAATCGTAAAATTTTCGTTGGCCTGCTTACCGGTTTCGTCAGCAATATTTGCGTAGAATGGAATCGGGCATTGGCTGGCTAGATTAGTATTTATTTCAGTACTTATTTTAGTACCTATTTCAGTATTTTGCGCCTTGCTACCAAATGTAAACGATATTAGGCAGACAAAGATAATTTTGTTTAGGGAAAAGCGCATTTATGGTCCGGGTAATTAACTTGAAAAATACAAAGCCTAGATTTAGAACGGCATTTTACCGCTAATAGCAATAATATAGCAATTTTCATTAGTCTGCTAATTAGTTATATTGGCAGAATCATTGGCATAATTTTTTTTAGAGCGATATTTCATTGAGTAACTTAAGAACTAGATATTTATTACAGTGGCTAGAAAGTCACTTTTCGGCGGAAAATATTAGCCTAATCCCCTTGACTGGAGATGCAGGTTTTCGACGTTACTTTCGCTTTCATAATCAAAGTCAGTGCTATATAGCGGTTGATGCACCCGTAAAATTATCAAATAACCAAGCATTTGTCGATGTACAGCAAGTTTTGCAGGACCTTGGGGTCAATGTGCCTAATATTATCGCGGCAGACCTTGAAGCCGGTTTTCTTTGTCTGAGTGATTTTGGTGACACTGTATTGGCTGAAAGACTATCAAGTGAAAACATGCAGCATTATTATGCGAACGCGATTATTGAGCTGAGCAAGATGCTTAAATGCAAAACAGCAGTCGTTGCAAAATTGCCTGATTATAATGCCCCATTTATCCTGACTGAATTGGTAATATTTAAAGAATGGTTGTTAGAAAAACACTTAGGTATTTATTTAACTGCGGATGAAGAAATAGCATTAAGCGCTTGTTTTGATGTTCTGGTTTCTGCCATTATTGCACAGCCTAAGGTTTTTATGCATCGTGACTATCACAGTCGAAATATTATGCTGTTGGCCGATGATAAACTGGGTGTTATTGATTTTCAAGATGCGGTAAAAGGCCCGGTTATTTATGATTTGGTGTCGTTACTTAAGGATTGTTACGTACGTTGGCCTAAGCAGTTAATAACGCCATTGATGGAAGATTATCGTCAACAAGTACAAAACTATTTTCCTGATGAAAACCTAAGCAAAGAAAAGTGGCAATATTGGTTTGATTTAACCGGACTACAACGCCATATAAAAGCTAGCGGTATTTTTGCCCGCTTGCATCATAGAGACAACAAGTCAGGGTATTTAGCGGATATTCCACTTACTTTGACCTACATACAAGATGTTAGCGCACAATATGATAAACTCAGCTTTTTGCACGAGTTAGTCACTAAACGAGTAATGCCCGCAGTAAATAAACGCAGTAAATAAACGCAGTGGATTTTAAATTAAATTTTGGATAATTTTTCATGAAAGCAATGATCTTAGCCGCAGGCCGGGGCGAACGTATGCGGTCCCTAACAGATGATTGCCCTAAGCCATTGCTGCAAGTTAACGGCATACCCTTGATTGAATATCACATCAAAAATTTAGTCGCGGCGGGTATTCAAAATATTGTCATCAATCACGCTTGGCTGGGTCAACAAATTGTTGATTATCTTGGCTGCGGCAAGCAATTTTCGGCTGATATTAGCTACAGTGCAGAGCCGGTAGCGTTGGAAACAGCGGGGGGAATTATTAAAGCACTACCGATGTTAGCCGAGCATGAAGATGACGTATTCATGGTGGTTAATGCGGATATTTATTGTGACTATAATTTTAAAAAATTACCATTATTATCCGCTAATTGTAACGCACACTTGCTGTTAGTTGAAAATCCAGAGCACAATCGCCAAGGCGACTTTGCACTTGTTAAGGGCATGTTAGCTAATCCCAAAAATAACCAGCAAGCCACTTACACCTTTAGTGGTATTGCGCTTTATAGAAAAAGCTTTTTTGAGCAAGAAAGCACAAGCGGGCATAAAGCCTTAATGGCACAACAAGCAGTGCAACCTTTAGCGCCGATGTTAAGAGCTGCTGCTGATCAGCAAAAAATCTCAGCGAGTGTGACAGACACGGCCTGGACTGATGTTGGCACACCTGAACGTTTAGCTAGACTAAACACTATTTAAAACAGTTTTACAGTTAATTAATTATCGAGTTTTACAATGCGAATTTGGGGTAAGGTTTTAGGTTTCTTGTTTGGTTTTATGCTAAGCAGGAGTATTATTGGTGCATTAATAGGGGCATGGATTGGACATCGTTTTGATAAAGGCATAGGGCTGGATTTTAGTGCTTTAGGTGGCGGTAAAAGTGATACCGAGCGTCAAGCGGCATTTTTTTATAGTAGCTTTTCAGTTATGGGCTATATGGCCAAAGCAGATGGTCAGGTTTCGCCACATGAAATTGCTTTTGCCAATGCCTATATGGATAAGTTGGGGTTAAAAGATGCCTTACGCCAACAAGCCCAAGAAGCATTTAGAGACGGTAAAACTACCGGTTTTCCACTGAGCGAACAATTAAAGAAATTAAAGTCTGCAGTAGGTAATCGCCGAGATTTATTATTGTTGTTTTTAGAAATTCAAATTCAAGTCGCCTTTGCCGACGGCAGTTTAGAGCAAGATGAACGTGATGCACTGCACCAAATTGCTAAGGGTTTAGGCTACTCAGCGCAAGAGTTAGATAAATTATTAGAAATGATTATTGCGGGTGCAAACTTTCATCAACAAGGTCAAAGTGGCTCAAATCATAGTTTTGCGCAATCAGGAAAACAACTGGAAAATGCTTATAAAGTGCTAGGTGTAACGGATAAAAATTCAGCGAGTGAGATTAAAAAAGCTTACCGCAAACTGATGTCTCAGCATCATCCTGATAAATTAGTCGCGAAAGGCTTACCCCCTGAAATGATGGAGACGGCTAAACAAAAAGCGCAAGACATTCAAGCCGCCTATGAGTTAGTCACTGCACAAAATAAGTGATCAGAGCCAGAACAATTAGCATGTTACCGCGCTGATGCGTGTGGTTACTTAAACACTTGCGATAGAAGTACCGTTAATTGTGTTAAACGGTACGTGCTCTGCTTGCAAGATAAGTTGTAAGTCGCGTACACTATTATTGAATTTGATTCATTCATTCATTGGGTAGCACAAATGTACTTTTCAGTAACTAACAGGCGACTTATCGCAATATGGCTCAGTGCTATATTGTTATTTTTGTCTGTGGCTGCTGCTGCGCATAGTGTTGAACATATTGATGATGGTGTTACAACTCACTGTACTTTGTGCTTTCACCAGCATCAATTTGATCAAGTACTGCCGCAGCATGACGTCAAACTTGGCTTTATTTCTCAACCAATTGAACAAACTACTAGTATTCGACTAATAATAACACTGACTCATAGTGTTACTTATCGTAGTCGTGCCCCTCCTCTCACACTCTAAAACATCTTATACCTAGTTGATAACATTAATAATCAAACCGGTATTTTTTAACAATTTAAAGTTTTACCAAGCGCTTGTTTTTAATTAACACGCGATTTGTGTATTCGTATTTAATTTATTTTAGAGATTTTTAACAATGAAAAATTTTCAATTTTTACCTACCTGCTTTTCGGCAAAGTTGCCGATAAAATTAAGCGCAGCAATGGTTATATCTAGCTTTTTCCCTCTGCTTTCACAAGCGCAAACACCAACACTTTCTAACCTAACCGTCAGTGCGGTTTTAGATGGTTATTACCAAAGCGAAGATCGCCTGATGACCGAACGAGCAAAAGGTTTTGGCATTGGTGAAACTGAACTGGCATTGAGTGCCAGTATTGATGATATGTTTTTTGGCAAACTCACCACAGTTTTCGAATCACATGATGGCGAAAGCGAAGTGAATGTTGAGGAAGCCTTTATTCAAACTATGGCGCTACCTAACGGTTTTACCGTACGTGCAGGTCGTTTTCTATCAGATATTGGTTATTTAAATAACCAACATCTTCATAGTGACTCTTTTACCAGTAGACCCAGTGCTTATCGAGCATTTTTAGGTGGGCATTACTTCGACGACGGCTTGAGATTTAGTTACATTGCACCCACAGATTTATACTGGACTATGGGCGTAGAAGCCTTTTCAGGTGATAGTCTTAGAGCGGCCGATGAGCATGGTGAACGAGCGTTTGACAGCACAGGTGTTTATACCGCATTTACTAAAATTGGTGGCGATATTTCCATTGAAAGCTCATGGCAGTTAGGGCTGAGTTATTTACGTAATGAAAATGGCCAATTAACGCCTGAAGAGCATGAAGAAGACCATGGAGCAGCAGCCGATGAAGCCGTAGCTGAAAACCCAGATGATCATGCGCATGCTGCAAGCTACACAGGTAAAAATACCTTTATAACTGACTTTGTTTATAAATGGGCACCTAATGGTAACTATAAATATCAACATTTAACCCTCAGTGCTGAGTATTTTAGAGTCAGTGACTTTATGGTGCCTAAGCTTGATGAGCTTGATGAGTTACTTGCTGGAGCAGAAGACCATGCCGATGATGGTGAAGCTAATAGTAAAGATTATCATCAAGCTTGGTATGTCAGTGGTGTTTATCAATTCTCACCGAATTGGTCGGCAGGATTACGTTATGGCAAGTTAGATAGTCAATTGCAACATGAAGCACACTTTGATCAACAAACACTGAAGGAAACTGAACTCAGTATCGCTTGGCACAATAGTCACTTTTCTACCGTGAGATTAGAGTTTAGTCATCAGAGTAATCTTGGTTTTGAAAATGCGAATAATGACAAGGTTATGACCTTACAATATGTTATGGCAATGGGAGCACACAATGCGCATCAATTTTAAATTACTATTAGGCAGTGCTTTACTGACCTTGAGTCACGGTGCTTTGGCGCAAATGAATATTTTTGCTTGTGAGCCTGAGTATGCCGCTTTAGCCAAGGAACTTGCGCCAGATGCTCGAATATACTCGGCTACAACCGCGATGCAAGACCCACATCAAGTACAAGCTCGGCCAAGTTTGATTGCTAAAATGCGCCAAGCAGATCTGGTTATCTGCGCCGGTGCTGAATTAGAAGTTGGTTGGTTACCTATGTTGCAAATGAAAGCGGCTAACGTGCAAGTGCGTAGCACAGAAAAAGGTTTGTTTTTTGCGACAGAGCAGGTAAAAACCTTAGATCAAATGAGCAATGTCGACCGTAGTATGGGCGATGTACATAGCTTAGGTAATCCGCATGTACATTTTTCGCCGCCGCGTATGCTAACTATTGCTCAAGCGTTAACAGATAAGTTAATTCAACTTGATGAAGAGCAAAGTGCTAAGTATCAACAGCAGTTAAGTCGTTTTTCTTCACGTTGGCAATTAGCCATGACCAAGTGGCAAGTAAAAGCCCGTGGTTTGCAAGGCATGAAAGTGATTGCGTATCACTCAAGCTTTCGTTATTTGTTTGACTTTGCCAATATTGAACAAGTAGCAGACTTAGAGCCTAAACCCGGTTTGCCGCCAACCAGTAGTCACCTTGCAAGCTTGTTAAAACGAGCTAAAAAAGGTGATGTAGCGGCAATTATTATTGCTTCTTATCAAGACAAACGTGGCGCGAATTGGTTAGCAGAAAAGTCTAATTTACCGGTTATTGTATTGCCACTATCGGTTGGTGGTAATGAGCAAAGTAAAGATTTATTTAGCTTATATGACAGTATTCTAGATTTATTGACACAAGCATATCGCGCACAAAAATAGCATTAGCTGTTAGAGGTACCTTTGATGGATTATGAATTACTGACCATATTATTGCCGGCCTTTGCTGCGGGTATATTAGTGCTTTCAACCCATGTTGTGCTAGGTAAGCAAGTATTAAAGCGTGGCATTATTTTTATTGATTTAGCTATCGCCCAAATTGCCGCTTTAGGCGCTATTGTTGTGCGTATGGATCATGATATTGCTGAACTTGCCTATGCACATGTTTGGATGCCAGCGCTATTTGCTTTAGCTGGGGCGGGCATTATTGCTTGGTTAGCTAAGCATATGGCAGAAGAATTGGAAGCCATGATAGGGTGTTTTTACGTCTTATCAGCCGTGAGCGCTATGTTATTGTTAGCTAATGACCCTCATGGCGCTGAACTGCTTAAACAGCTCATGTCAGGACAAATCCTCTGGGTAAGTTGGCAACAATTGTTGTTACCTACTGTGGTCTATAGTGCGATTTTGGCGCTTATATTTTATAAGCCTAAAATATTAGATGGCGCAGCTTTCTATCTAATATTTGCGCTAGTGATAACATTATCGGTTGAGCTTGTTGGCGTTTATCTTGTGTTTAGTACCTTAATATTACCCGCACTGGCGATTAATAAATTACAGACAAAACGGGTATTACTCTGGGCTTATGGCGTGGGTTTGGTGGGTTACTTATTTGGTTTGTGTTTATCAGCCAGTTTTGACCTACCCAGTGGTGCGGCGATTGTGGCTACATTAGCCCTAAGTGCGGTAGTTTTTAGGCTAGTCAGTAAAGTCGCTTTAAAAAATCAGTGATGTTTTAATACCTAAAAAGAATAAAGCCAGCATGTTGAACATGCTGGCTTTATAAAACAAAGTTATCACTCACTGCGCTTAATACTTAGAAACTGTAGACCAGAGTCATGGCAGTTTCGGTATTAACATTTTCTTTGTCATCTTCCACATCAGTGTTGTAATCTAAGGTAAAGCTAAACTTAAGCTGCAAAGTTTCAAGTAACTTTGTGGTGATTGATGTTCTCGCTTGATAAGTGCTATTTTCGTCTGCTTTTGGTGCGTACTTAGCGACAACTAATTGCTTAAATAAAACGTGTTCATTTATTTGACGCTTGTATAAAGCCTGGGCTTGAATAATAAAAGCAGATTTAGATTGTTCTGTTTGAAGGTCAGTTTTGCGAATAACGTCGCGCTTGAAACCTGGGCCAATATCGGCATCTAGTGTTGCTTGTTTAGATTCGAACCAACGACGACCCCAACCGGTTGAAACTGAACTTTGGCTTTTGAAATTACTAAAACGATTATCTTCATAAGAAACGTTACCATAGATATAGTTTGGGCTCGCTGTATCAATATTGTAATTTGTTTGGCCAACAGCAGTCCATTTTTGATCACTGGTGGTAAAATGTTCTTCACCGTTTTCATCTTCTTGCTCACTCTTCTTGACCAGTAAGCCCAATGTTACTGTGGATTTCCAATCATCAACTTCGTAAGTAAAATCAAAACCGGATTTAATATCAGCACTATTAGTGTCACCTGTTTTAAAAAGCATACCTAACTCTGCCGAAGCCGTATAAGGTGACTCTACTACTGGTGTGCTTGCTTCTTCTGCTAGCGATGTTAGTGATACACAACATAATGCGGCTGATAATAACTTATGACTCATTTTTTTCCTCTTTATTCATGTGAATAGATAATTGTGGGAATGGGATTTCGATACCTGCGTCATCCAATTCAGTTTTAATTTTTTCTAGTAAATCGTAGTAAGTTGGCCAGTAATCTGCAGAGTTAACCCAAGGTCTTACCACGAAATTAACGCTGCTGTCAGCAAGTGCTGATACACCTACGGTTACTGCTTGGTCTTTTAATACTCTTTCGTCGGCACTGGCTATAGCGAGTAACAGTGCTTTAGTTTTTGCCAGGTCGGCTTCATAGCTTACCCCGATGATTAAATCGATTCTTCTGGTTGCTTTGGTTGAGTAATTGGTAATAGTGCCACTAGTGATCGCACCATTGGGGATAATAACGGTTTTATTATCCCCAGTTCTCAATTGAGTGGAGAATATTAAAATTTGTTCAACCATACCGGCAACACCAGCGACTTCGATAAAATCGCCTGATTTAAAGGGTTTAAAAACAATCAGTAATACGCCCGAAGCAAAGTTTGATAATGAACCTTGTAATGCTAGACCTATCGCTAAACCGGCGGCACCAACAATAGCGACTAATGACGTGGTGTTAAAGCCTAAGTGTGATATAGCGGCAACAATAACAATGAAAAATAACATACCGTAAAGCAAACTGCTAATGAAGGAAATAATCGCTTCATCCATGCCCTTATGGCGCATAACTTTGATTACGCCTTGGCGAACCATTTTGGCAATAAACTTACCGACGATAATGATGGCTACTGCAACGATTAATTTAATCGCAAAATCGATCAACAATGTTTGGTTATCGACAAACCAGTTTTGAATAGTGTCCATTATGTATCCTAAGGTTTCTGATAAAAGTTTAATTATAATAAACATCAATTGAAATATCATTATATTGTTAATAAATTAAGCGATTTATTAACGATGTGATTATATTTCAATTGATTAGCTTTTTGATGCACGTTTGTCTTTAAAAGTGATCGTTAAAAAGCAGACGAAAAAAATCCGATGAATAATATCCATCGGATTATTTGCTAGCGTATTAAACTAAATAGGACTAATAGATTGTCGTTATTTTTAACTTTAATTAATTACTTACTTAATTAAAGCATCCAATTTGCCAGTAGAATATTGCATAAACATGTTATCAAGCGAGATAGGCTTAATTGCTGATGCATGTCCAACGCTGCCAAAGGCTTCGTAACGCGCTTTACAAATATCGTACATAGCTTGTGTTGATGCTTTTAAGAATTTACGTGGGTCAAATTCACTTGGGTTTTCGGCTAAGAAACGACGAACGGCACCCGTAGACGCTAAACGTAAATCGGTATCTATGTTGATTTTGCGCACACCATTTTTAATACCTTCTTGAATTTGCTCAACCGGTACACCATAAGTTTCTGGTATCTTGCCACCAAATTCATTAATAATAGCTAACCAGTCTTGTGGCACTGAAGAAGAACCGTGCATCACTAAATGTGTATTAGGAATACGGTTATGAATGGCTTTAATACGATCAATCGCTAAGATATCGCCCGTAGGTGGACGGGTAAATTTATAAGCACCGTGAGAAGTACCACAGGCAATAGCTAAGGCGTCAACTTGTGTTTTTTGCACAAAGTCAGCGGCTTCTTCAGGATCAGTTAGCATTTGCTCCATGGTCAATTTACCGACTGCGCCAATGCCATCTTCTTCACCGGCTTCACCTGTTTCAAGCGAACCTAAACAACCTAGTTCACCTTCAACTGAAACACCACAGGCGTGCGCCATTTCAACAGTACGGCGAGTAACATCAACATTGTATTCATAGCTTGAAGGCGTTTTACCGTCAGTCATTAATGAACCGTCCATCATCACAGATGAAAAACCTAACTGAATTGAACGTTGGCAAACACCTGGTGAGGTGCCGTGATCTTGGTGCATTACCACAGGTATATGAGGGAACTCTTCAATAGCAGCTAAAATTAAGTGCCGTAAAAAGGGTGCGCCGGCATAAGCTCTGGCGCCTGCTGAACCCTGCAAAATTACCGGACTGTTGGTGTCGTTGGCGGCAAGCATGATAGCTCTAACTTGTTCTAAATTGTTAACGTTAAAGGCTGGGATACCGTAACCGTTTTCGGCCGCATGATCTAACATTTGGCGCATAGAAACTAAAGCCATGAACTAACTCCTGTGATTGTAAATAGTGACAAAATTGATTGTTAACAAGTTTCATTGTGAAACTTATTGCTTTCGTAACGTAAGTATATCAGATGAATTTAGTAATTTGCACTAGAAAAAAATGATCAATATTGCTTAAAATATAAATTTTTTTTAATTTACAGCTTCTGTATATTAATTACGTAAGTAATGGTGTTTTAAGCAGGCTTTAGCATAATAAGTTGTAGTATTGGTGTAAATTTACTACGAAATAGACAGTGTAATGAATAATATTTTTATGCTTAATTTGAGTCACTGAAAATAAATAACCTAATGAAAGTCTTATTGAAAAAAATGTGAAAAAAATGTGAAAAAAAAGCTGACAGCACAATTAAGTGCTGTCAGCTTTTTAAGATAAAATATTTATTTTTTGAGCGAGTTTATGCTTTAGCGCGCGCTTCTAAAATTTCTACTGCAGGCAATTTTTTGCCTTCTAAAAATTCAAGAAAAGCACCACCACCGGTTGAAATATAAGATATTTTATCGGCAATACCATATTTATCAACCGCGGCTAAGGTGTCACCACCTCCGGCAATAGAGAATGCCTTGCTATTGGCAATAGCGTGGGCGATAACTTCAGTACCTTTACCAAATTGGTCGAATTCAAAGACACCAACGGGGCCATTCCATACGACGGTACCGGCATTAGCGATAATATCTGCCAAGGCTTTTGCGCTCTCTGGGCCAATATCAAAAATCATATCGCCATCGGCTACGTCGCTAACATTTTTAAGTGTTGCTACAGCGGTTTCAGAAAATTCTTGACCAACCACCACATCGGTCGGTACTGGAATTGAACCATTATTGTCGCTCGCTTGTTTAGTTAAGCGTTTTGCTTCATCAACTAAATCAGCTTCGAATAATGATTTACCCACATTGTGACCTTGCGAGGCAATAAAAGTATTGGCAATACCACCACCAACAACCAGTTGGTCAACAATACCGGCTAATGAGTCTAGCACGGTAAGTTTAGTTGACACTTTTGAGCCACCAACAATCGCCACCAATGGACGGGCAGGGTTATCAAGTGCTTGTGATAACGCGGTTAATTCACCCGCTAACAGTGGGCCGGCACAGGCAGTAGCGGCATATTTTGCGACGCCATGTGTACTGGCTTGTGCGCGATGAGCCGTGCCAAATGCGTCCATAACGAAAATGTCACACAACGCGGCTAATTTTTTCGATAAGGCGTCATCATTGCTTTGCTCGCCAACATTAAAGCGAATGTTTTCAAATATCACCAATTCGCCAATATTAACCTCTACGCCATCAAGGTAATCTGTGACTAAACGAACCGGTACGTTAAGTGCGGCACTTAGATAATCGGCTACAGGCTGCAAAGAAAATTCGGCATTATATTCGCCTTCAGTTGGACGGCCTAAGTGCGACATAACCATCACTTTTGCACCCGCATCTAAGGCTAATCTCAGTGTGGGTAAGGCCGCTCTTAAGCGCGCATCAGAGGTGATTTTGCCCTCTTTAACTGGTACATTTAAGTCTTCACGAATGAGCACACGTTGGTTGTTTAATGCTAAGTCGGTCATTTTGATTACTGACATGTTTATTCCCTGTTGGTAGAAGTTTAACGGTTAAGTAAATTTTAAGTTATTGTATTTGTTAACGACATCTATGCTCAATTAACCCACTTTTGCCATAGCAGAAGCGGTGTCTAGTAAACGATTAGCAAAACCCCATTCGTTATCACACCAAATAAGTAATTTTACTAAGCGCTTGTGACTAACCCGCGTTTGATTGCCATCAACAATGCTTGAGTGTGGGTCATGATTAAAGTCGATGGAAACTAACGGTTCGGTGGTATAACCTAAAATACCCGCCAAACCATTGTGTTGAGCGTCAACAATGGCTTGATTAATTTGTGCAATAGTAGCGTCGCTTGATAAGTTTAAGCTTAAATCCATAGCGGTTACATTGATAGTGGGTACTCGCACGGCTATCGCTTCAAAGCGGCCAGCAAACTTGGGTAATATTCGTTCAATACCTGCGGCCAATTTAGTATCTACCGGTATTATCGATTGGCTGGCGGCACGAGCACGGCGTAAGTCAGGATGATAAGCGTCAATCACTTGTTGATCATGCATCGAAGAATGAATGGTCGTGATAGCACCACTTTCAACACCAAAGGCTTGATCTAAAACCTGAATAACAGGCACCACACAATTGGTGGTGCAAGAGCCGTTTGATACCACTTTTTCAGCCGCAGTGAGTTGTTGATGGTTAATACCATAAATAATGGTCGCGTCTAAATCTTGTGAGCCAGGATGTGAAAACAAGACCTTTTTTGCGCCTTGCTGAATATGTAACTGGCCATCTGCTTGGCTACCAAACTTACCGGTACAATCAATGACAATATCGACATTGTGCTCTTGCCAAGGCATATTGCTTAACTCGGATTCATGGCTTAACGATATTTCGTCACCAGCAATAAATAATTTGCCAGCACTTTGTTGCACCGCAAATGAAAAACGACCATGAGTTGAGTCATATTTTAATAGGTGAGCTATGCCTTCAGGCTCGGCAAGTTCATTAATAGCGACTAAGTTAAATTCGTTGGTGCTGCCGTTTTCATATAGTGCACGAACAACATTTCTGCCGATTCGGCCAAAGCCATTGATAGCGATATTAATTGACATGTTTTTGGCTCTTATTGATCACGAATTTAGTAAAGGAGATAGCCAGTTAAGTATGTGTTAACTGGCTATAAATGCCATTTTTGTAGCAAAGGAGATTAGTTTAGGCTGTTTACTGTGTTAACTACGTTTTCAACGGTAAAACCAAAATATTCAAGTAAGACATTACCCGGTGCTGACTCACCAAAAGTGGTCATGCCAACAACTTTGCCACTCAAGCCTACGTATTTATACCAAAAATCAGTATGTGCGGCTTCAATCGCCACACGTTTGGTTACTGCTGGTGGCAATACCGATGCTTTATAGTCATTATCTTGGGCATCAAAAATATTGGTTGATGGCATAGAAACAACGCGGACATTATCACCTAAGCTTTCAGCTGCTTTTAACGCTAATGACACTTCAGAGCCGGTAGCAATTAAAATAACTTCTGGTGTGCCAACACTATCTTTTAAGATGTAGCCACCTTTAGCAATATCAGCTACTTGCGCACTGGTACGTGTTAATGCAGGTAAACCTTGGCGAGAAAAAATTAATGATGTTGGTGCATTCTGGCGAACAACAGCGTTTTTCCATGCCACAGCTGACTCAGTGGCATCGGCTGGACGCCAAGTCACCATGTTAGGCGTGGTACGTAGGTTAGTTAACTGCTCAATAGGCTGATGCGTTGGACCATCTTCACCTTGACCAATTGAATCATGGGTGTAGACGAAAATATTTTGAATACCCATAAGTGCAGACATGCGTACCGCGTTACGAGCGTATTCCATAAACATCATGAAAGTGGCACCGTAGTTGATAAAACCACCATGCAATGAAACACCGTTCATGATACCGCTCATACCAAATTCACGCACACCGTAGTAAATGTAGTTACCGGCCGCATCATCTTGAATGCCTTTTGAACCAGACCAAAGCGTTAAGTTTGAGCCGGCTAAATCGGCTGAGCCGCCCAATAACTCAGGTAACATAGCACCAAAGACTTCAATGGTGTTTTGTGATGCTTTACGTGAAGCGACATTTTCAGCTTTTTCCTGACAGGCTAAAATGTAGGCATTGGCTTTTTCTTCAAACTCGGCAGGTAAATCACCTTTAATCACACGACGTTCATATTCTGCAGCTAAGGCTGGGTGAGCAGCTTGGTAAGCGGCAAATTTATCATTCCAGTTGGCTTGTTCTGTGGCGCCATTTTCTTTTTGATCCCACTCGGCATAAATATCAGCGGGTATTTCAAATGGCGCATGAGGCCAGTTAAGAAATTCGCGCGTTGCCGTAATTTCGTCGTCGCCTAATGGTGCGCCGTGACAATCGTGCGTACCAGATTTATTGGGTGAACCAAAGCCAATCACGGTTTTACAACAAATCATAGTAGGTTTATCGGTGACAGCTTTTGCTGCGGCAATGGCAGCAGTGATAGCCGCGCTATCATGACCATCAACATCGCTGATCACATGCCAACCGTAAGCTTCAAATCGTGCTGGGGTATTGTCAGTGAACCAACCTTCAACATGACCATCAATTGAAATACCGTTATCATCCCAAAAGGCCACTAATTTGCCTAAACCTAAGGTACCGGCTAATGAACAAACTTCATGCGAAATACCTTCCATTAAACAACCATCACCTAAAAATACATAAGTGTTGTGATCGACAATGTTATGACCGTCACGGTTAAACTGTGCCGCCAAGGTTTTTTCAGCTATTGCCATACCTACAGCATTAGACAGACCAGCGCCCAACGGACCCGTGGTAGTTTCTACGCCTGGCGTGTAGCCGTATTCAGGATGACCCGGTGTTTTAGAGTGTAATTGGCGGAAATTTTTTAATTCACTCATCGGCAAGTCATAACCGGTAAGGTGCAATAGTGAATAAATCAACATGGAACCGTGGCCGTTAGACAAAATAAAGCGGTCACGATCAACCCATTGTGGATCAGACGGGTTATGTTTTAGAAAGTCACGCCATAAAACTTCAGCGATATCTGCCATGCCCATTGGGGCTCCAGGGTGTCCTGATTTAGCTTTTTGCACGGCATCCATGCTTAAAACTCGAATTGCATTGGCTAGTTGTTGACGCGACGGCATATTTGCTCCAATTATTATAAGATTTGATGGGATATAAATTGCGCTTATTTTCGCCTAGACTACCCCTTAACTGCAAATGTTATTAGCATTTTTCTATGATTATTTTTAACTTAGCTATATTTATATACTTTAAGGCTTACTTAGCCGTGTTAACTGTCGTGAATAGATCTGGTGATTAAATCGACAATAAAAGCTGAATGGGCCGAGTAAGCGCTTGAAATTAAAATTAAGATCCTTTAGTGTTGATGGCTTGTATGTAAAACAAAAATAAAAACTTAATAAAAACATGCAAGCTGACATAGGATTAAATAATGAACAGCTCGTCGTCACGTGGAATTAAGCTGACTACGGTAATATTAGCAGTATTAGTATTAGCCATATCAGCATTGTTGAGCACTGGCTCAGCAGCAGACGACAAGGACGTTGTAATAGAACAAACAGATAGTGAACTAGTGATTTAGCTCATTTAATAATCAAAGCCTCGCAATTGCGGGGTTTTTTTATGTACGCTAAGTCAATTGTATCAGGGGGTAAGACGTAATAGCCTAGGGTGCAGGACGTTATTTATCTCTTATTTTACAATGTTTTGCACTGAAAGTAAGTCAACAAGTAAGAGTGGGGGGATTGACACGACTTACACAATTTACATTATCTTGTGTTGACAGCCTCTAGTCGCAGATCGCTTTAAAATAATGCCAATAGATTAATTTTTTGCTATTTACTAGCGTCTTAGTCAAACATCAGGCTAGATAAAATAACTCACCATAAAATTTCAGTACTGATAGTTATAGTACCGATAGTTATAAAGTGCTTGCCTGCAAATTTTGTATCAATAATTACTGGCGTCCCCACCAGGACTCGAACCTGGAGCAGCAGCTTAGGAGGCCGCAGTTTTATCCAGTTAAACTATGAGGACATGATGCAAATAATTATAGTGCTAGCCTATGCTACAGCTATTTTATAAATTAGTATTCAAAAAAATACACTTTACACCGGATAACTATTTAATTAATGGTCATAATTTGTAACCTTGATTAAACTTTCTAATACCTTACCGCTAAGTCGTTAATTTGGATGTTGTCTAATATGTGCTGCTCAGTGGTGGTTGCCCGGGCACTGTCTTGACTCACAGAAGTTACCATAACTTTATAAGGGCTAATGTTAAAAGCTGAATAAGTGCGTTTATCATCACTGGTAAAATTATTGAAATGTAGCAAAGAAAATTCATCACCTATTTTAACCCCGTGTCTTTTTCCTAAGTTAAAAGTCAGTGAGTTACCTTGTACTTGCACAATTCTGCCCTGGGTTGGCTGACACATCATGTTCTCATCAATATCACTGACCATGTTGTCTAAGGTCAGACTAATGCTTTGGCCATAGTCACTTTGCCAAAAGTTATGGCTAGTAACGTCAACTTGTTTGCGCTTATCGAATTGCCAAGGGGCAGAGCTTTGATAGTGTTTAGCCAAAACTCTTTCACCTGTGGTACCGTCGTGAATATAAAGGGCAAGATTAAATTGGCGTTGATAGACGTTTTTTTGCCAAAACTGCCAGTTATTATTTTCGTCATTGGCGAGAGAAAGATCTTGGATCTCTGAAAACAGAACATACTGGCTATCTGTCATGTTGGCTAATGACATGGTTAAGTTTTTTAAACTTTGGCTTTGCAAGCTTTGGTTATAACGTGAAAATTCTGTTTTAGTTTGCAAGGCGAGTTTAGTCTCCAAATAAATACCTTGCTGCTGTATTTTATTAGCGAGTTGTTGGATTAAGGTGCTATCAATAGCGTAGATGTTACCAATATTAGCTTGTTCACGGTGTAGTATATTACTGCGGGTTAACAGCATGGATTTTTTATAATCAGCCGCGAAGCACTTTTTTTCTTGTGGAAAAATATCAGCCCGAATGGTGACAGTGACCAAGTCGTCGCTATAGTGTTCACTGACCAACTCTAATGAATTCACACTGCCACTGGCACGAATGCTAATTTCGTCTTGGGTGAGTAAACCATTAACCACTTGTTGAACACTTGACACTGAAGCACCGGCAACCAGTAAGGCTTTTTTCAACGCGTTGTGCATGGCTTGTGTTTTTGCTGTTTTGTTATCAGCATTTACTATGCTCGCCACACCTTGCGATACATACCATTGTCCGACACTAGCGCTACTATATATAGCACAGCAAAGGCAAAATAAACTTAAGCGCATAAAGGTCTCTTTTAATAGGGAATCAATCTCTGTTTTTAAATATGCAGGTTTTGTGCCTATTTCAAAGAAAAGTTCAACTCAAGATAAGTAAAGCGGCCCAATAAGCTAGTTTCATCGGTATTAGGTTTCTGATAGAGATGCAGCCGTAGGGTTTTACCAGGCATTAAAAATCCTATATGGTTTGGCAAAAGCTGGCGCTTGGATAAAAAGGGGTCTTGAAAGTGATAAAGCATCAGTGCTGAAAAAAAGGTGACAATAGGCAGAACAATAAGGCATAAAACTATGCCCGCTAATCTGCGAGTATAGTTTAATCTACCCTGCTTTAGGCCAAGTTGAGGTGAAATAAAAATATTGGCGCGGATCATGCTTTAATATTTTTATTAATTATTTTCATTAATTTTATGACATTAGCATTAATTGAGGAGAGCTCAATGAAAAATTGGCTTATAGCAATAATAATACCGACAGTGATGTCGTGTTCTGTGACAACCAAGGACGATTTTTATCGATCTTCTTATGCCGATAAACAAGAAATTGACAGCTTTAAGTTACCTCGTCATGCGATAAATGACGTGGTGAAAGGCCTTGCGTATCAAATGCTGGAAAGCAGCACCTTTGTTACGCCTAAAACGCCAATCGCTGTTGCATCATTTGTCGATTTAAAAAATTTAGAATCAACTAACTCGTTAGGCAATCAACTGTCAGAAAGTTTTATCCATGAAATGCAACGACATGGCTTGGTTGTTATTGATTTTAAAACCACCGGACATATTCGTGTAACGGCCGATGGTGATTATGTTTTCAGTCGCGATTGGAAAGAATTGCCCGAACGTCAGATAATTGACTATGTTGTTACAGGCACTATGATGCAACAAGATGAAGGGGTGTTAGTCAACGCACGAATGATTGGCATGCAATCTCGAGTTGTGGTGGCAACGGCGCAGTCTTTTATTCCCGCTTGGGTTGTTGGCGATGATTTTAATCGCCATGAAAATGTTAAAATGAAAGATGGCATGATCTTGCGTGACAGTACAACACTCGCTGACGATGCACGTGCCATTGCGATACAAAAGTAATATTATCAAACAAATGTCTAAGGTCAATATGAATACTTTACGTTATGGTATCGGGATTTTTTTAAGTGCTTTAGTGTTAAGCGCCTGTTCTTCGGTGTTTGATAAACAGGTGGAATGGCAAAACGTGAAACCTGAAAAATTTCCTGTCTTAACCGCCATAGGGCAAGCACCAATTAGTTTGCAGAATTCTCAAAACAAAACCCAGCGTATGCTAATGGCAATAAAAGCTTCAAAAATTGCTGCTTATGCGGAGTTAGCTGAACAAGTTTATGGTCAAAATATTAATGGTAGCACCACCATGTCTAATTTAGTGCTTGATAATCAACAATTACAGACATCAGTACGAGGCATTATTCGTGGCGCAAAAGTCGTTAAAAGCTATCCGGTGGGTGACAGTTATACCACTGAGTTGAGTTTAGATTTTAAAGATGTTTATGAAATTTATATCGCGACATCTAACCGCAAAGAAATAAAGCATATCTCATATTACTAGCATTATTACTAGCATTATTACTAGCGTCATTGAATTGCGCTGTATTTTAGTACCATTAAAAAAACCAGCTATTGCTGGTTTTTTTGTAGATAACCTAACACATATAAAGCTAAGCTTTTATACCTAAGCTACTGAGTCCGCCTGAGGTTTTTCCTTTACTATTATAGGTCATGGATGACTTGTTATGATTCTCTAGTAATGAGGTCTTCATGCGTTCTACAGATAATTGTGATTGCTGAATGATCAGGCCATTAATTTGATTCTGTTTTTTACAGCGCACTAAAATGGCTTCGATATCTGATAGTAGGCTGGTGAACTTGCCCGCTAGTTTTTCTTGTTTGAATTCAAAACTTTGACCAATGGCATTGTCAATTCTCTGAATCGCCAAAAGCAGGTCGTTTTTGTCTGCGGTAAGCTGAATAAGTGCATCAGGGTTTTGCTGTTGCAGTACATCTTTCTCAGTGTCTAATAACGTCTCTAATTGCGTTAATTGCGATAATTGTTGAGAAACCAATTGTTGCGGTGTTAGTTTTTCAGACACTTAATGTACTCCATTTTAGTAACACGTTAGCCAAGTTTAAATTCAAAATTGGCGATACTTGCTGCTAGCTTTTCTGGATTTATTTTATAATCGCCAGAGGCAATAGCACTCTTTAATTCAGCAATTTTTTTCTCATTGACTACAGGAGAATCAGCGGCTTGTTTCTGCAGCTCATTCATTTGTTTTGCTTGCGGGGTAATAGATACCGAATCACGCGTTGCCAATTTAGCTTGTTGCGAGGCATTGCTACTTTCGCTAACTTGCTGTTTGGTCTGAACTTGCTGTTCAAGTTTTTGTTTTACTTGATTGGTGTTATTCAAGTTGTTGATATTAATAGCCATTATTGTATCCTACTTACAACAGTTATTGGTTTCTAACCTTTTATCGGCAAAACAGCAGAAAACTTAAGCAATTATTATAAATTAATTATCACTTGGTTAATAGCGTTAACTTGCCCCTGAACCACACGACCAGACTTCCTATTTCGCACCGATATAATTTCGCCTAAACTGCCGTCATTTAAGGCAATGCCAAAAGACTTAATTTCAAAATGTGCCGACTTAGCAATAATATTCACCGGCTCGCCTTTACAGACAAAACAGGTATTTTGATTAGTAATAGCACTACCTTGAGACAAGTTTCTTTTTGTGCGAGCACCCACCACTACTTTAGGGTCGGTAAGCACTGTGCCTCGTATTTGCCCGTTATCTTTAAATATAATTTCGATATTAGCGTTACTAAGCAAAGTACCTTTGCTTATTCGCATTTGCGTGACCAATACAGGTACAATGGTGTGAATTTTTACTGGGATATACAACTGCCAAGATTCTTCGTCAGGACAAACAATTTTAACATTTACGTTTCTACCAATATGCTTTTCAGGTATATTTGCCGTCAGTGGTAATAAACAAGGCTGTAATGTAATTCGGGGGTCTATTTCAGAAACTTCAATCTTCAGTTTTCCTCGTGCTGGCAAACTGACATTGTCTTCAACATAGGATTTGATGAAGTTATAGAGATAATCACGATCGAATGTCATGGCTGAACTAGCGTTAATACTGGCCAAATAAATAAGGGTGATTGCTATTACTATCTTTAATTTGTTCATAAGTTATATCTGACTGCTAGGAAAATAAAAATACACGTCCAAACTTAATTAAGTTTAATTCAGTACAATTTAGCACGAATAACGTCAAAGTATTTACGTTGTTGCAATGCTAGTGCTTAATGCTAGTGCTTTAAACGTTAAAACAATCAAGAATCGTGCCTTTGTTATACTTTCATTGGCACACCAAAGAGGTTTTTATGGCAAGTATATTAGACACAGTTAATCAACGTACCCAATTAGTTGGCCAGAACCGACTGGAGTTGTTGTTATTTAAACTCATTGGTAAACAGCGTTTTGGTATCAACGTATTTAAAGTGCGTGAAGTTATGCCATGTCCTAGGTTGACCGTAATACCTAAGCAAAACAAATTTGTTAAAGGTGTTGCTCATATTCGTGGTCAAACTATTTCGGTTATTGACTTAAGTAAAGCCACGGGTGGTCCGGCCATTGTGCAAACAGAAAGCAGTTTTGTGATTATTTCTGAGTACAACCGAACTGTGCAGGGTTTTCTTGTTGCCGGTGTAGAGCGCATTGTAACCTTGAGCTGGAAAGACATTATGCCGCCGCCAGAAGGTGCGGGAAAGTTAAGCTACCTTACGGCGGTTACCAAAATTGACGACGAACTGGTATCGATTCTTGATGTTGAAAAAATTCTCAATGAAATCAATCCTATTTCAACAGAGTTAAGCGAAGGTGTTGCTGATGCAAGCGTTGGAGAGGCTATTGGCGAACGAGTGATTATGATTGCTGATGACTCGACCGTGGCACGAAATCAAGTTAAACGTGCTCTTGAACCTTTGGGGTTAACTATGCTGTTAGCAAAAAATGGTCAAGAAGCGCTCGATCAATTACAGGAAATTGCTCAAGGGTGTCAAAACAGCATCACTGAAAAAGTCGCTTTGTTGATTTCTGATATTGAAATGCCCGTGATGGATGGTTATACCCTAACAGCAGAAATTAAGCAGAATGATCGGATGAAAAATATGCCGGTTATTTTGCATACTTCGCTAAGTGGTGTTTTTAACAATGCCATGGTAGAGAAAGTAGGGGCTGAAGATTTTATTCCTAAATTTCATCCCGACGAGTTAGCGACTGCGGTTAAAAAGTGGTTAAAGCATGATGAGATTGCTTAATCTTTGTTTGCAGTATTTAAATAAGGTGGACCACAGCTAGTGTTAACTAAACAACTTGATGATAAAAGTTATCATCAATTTAGAATGTTTCTAGAGCAGCAATGCGGCATTGTTTTAGGTGAAAGCAAACAGTACCTGGTGAAAAGTCGCCTGGTACCTCTGATGGCAAAATTTGATGTCGCGTCTTTGGCTGAACTCGTCGCGCAAACACTTAATCCCGTTAAACGACAATTACGCGCTGCCGTTATTGATGCCATGACCACCAATGAAACCTTATGGTTTCGAGATGGCTATCCCTTTGAACTATTGAAAAAAGATCTACTGCCAGGCTTTAAAAACCAGCGAGCGCCATTAAAAATTTGGTCAGCGGCAAGCTCATCAGGACAAGAGCCCTATTCAATAGCCATGGCGATTTATGAATTTCAACAGAGTAACCCAGGCGCATTTCCTGGCGGTGTTCAAATTATTGGCACTGATATATCTACTACCATGTTAGATCATTGCAAACATGCTCATTATGACAGTTTAGCCTTATCACGAGGCTTATCTTTGGATCGGCAACGACAGTTCTTTGAAAACAGTGGTAATGGCATGTTAAAGGTGAAAGACGTGATTAAAAAAATGGTCAGTTTTCGCCAACTTAACTTGTTAAATAGTTATAGTTTACTGGGCCAGTTTGATTTGGTTTTTTGTCGTAACGTATTGATTTACTTCGCTCCTGAACTAAAATCAAAAATAATTTCTCAAATATATGGTACGTTGAAAAAAGACTGCTTTTTATTTTTGGGTGCCTCAGAATCGCTGTCAGGTATTAGCCAAAATTTTAACATGATCCGCTGTAATCCTGGTATTGTTTACCAAAAAAAATAACCTCTTCGTATAACCTTGGCATAAATATTGAATAAATACCTTCATTCTTCTGGAGGTATTTTTTTATGGCTATTAGTTTTGATAAAGCATTCGGTATTCACCCGCAAGGTCTACAAGTGCGTGCTCAACGCGCTGAACTTATTGCCAGTAATATTGCCAATGCCGATACACCAGGCTACAAAGCCAAAGGAATGGACTTCAAAGCCGCATTAGCACAAGCCGCCTCAAAACAACAAACCGGTATGACCCGTACCAACGAGAAACATTTTGACGTGCGTATGGAACTTAACAACGGTGTCGGTTTTCGTATACCTGATCAAGCCGATACAGGTGACGGTAACAGCGTAGACGTACAAGTGGAACGAAACTTGTATCTAGAAAACTCTATGGAATATCAAGCAAGCCTACAATTTCTTACTAGTAAGATTAAAGGCTTAAAACAAGCAATTACTGGAGGGCAATAATAATGAGCCTATTTAATGTATTTTCTATTTCCGGTTCAGGCATGAGCGCACAATCTGTCCGCTTAAATACCACCGCGAGTAATATTGCTAACGCTGATAGTGTTAGCAGTAGTGTCGGTGAAACCTATCGTGCCCGCCATCCAGTTTTTGCCGCCGAGATGCAAAAAGCTGCCGGAGGACAAAATGAGTCGGTAGGTGTGGAAGTACTTGGCATTGTTGAAAGCAATAAACCACTTAATGTTGAATATGCTCCAGATCATCCAATGGCTGACGGCGAAGGCTATATTTACAAGCCGAACGTTAACGTTATTGAAGAAATGACCAACATGATTTCTGCTTCTCGTTCATATCAAACCAATGTGCAATTAGCGGAGTCAGCAAAAAACATGCTGAATAAAACGCTAACACTTGGTCAACGCTAAGGTTAAATAGGACTTATCATGGAAACAGTATCTGGCTCTAGCCTATTAGATAATATTCGTTGGCAACAAGAGAATTCAACTCCTGAGGCCGATGACACGCGCGGTATGTTAACGCAGGAAGATTTTTTCGCCTTGCTTACCCAAGAACTTTCAAATCAAGACCCGACTAAGCCGGTTGAAAATAATGAGATGATATCTCAGATGACCGCATTCTCAACCACTGATGGCGTGACAAAGTTAAACGATCAATTTTCCAGTTTTGCTGCTTCAATGTCGTCTAGCCAAGCCCTGCAGGCATCGTCGCTGGTTGGTCGTAGTGTTTTAGTTGAAGACAACGTCTTTGGTAAAGAAGAAGGTCAAGCGGTAAAAGGCAAGTTAGTGACCGACCAAGCGGCAAGTAATGTCAATATTTACGTAGAAAATGTTGCCGGTGAAGTTATTCAAACCGTACCTGTGGGGGATGTATCCGCAGGTGAGTTTACCTTTACTTGGGACGGGAAAAACACGAATGGCGAACCGGCACCAGAAGGGGCTTATCGTTTTCGTGTTGCCGGCCTAGTGGATGGTAATGCATCAGAATTACAAGCGATGACTTACCGTAAAGTAGACAGTGTCACTTTGGCCGGCAACGGCGGAAGTATTTTATTAAATCTTAACGGTGGTAGCACCATGAAACTTTCTGATGTAGTCGAAGTTTCTCAAGGTTAACTATACCAATATCACTAATTATCTGATCATTTTTACTGGTTAAAATAACCCACTACTGCGTTATTTATTTAATAATTAGAACAACTAGTTATTAAAATAAATGCCTTATATTTGGCCATTTTTCCTGCGTATAAAG
>NZ_JACGVE010000088.1:0-340568 GCF_014077065.1 Colwellia sp. MB3u-4
CGCCCATTAGTTTCTTTTGCTATAAGAGATTTAAAATCAATGGATTCAAGTGTGATCATAACGACTGATATCAATGTATGAAAAATGAAACCAATTAGATCACAAATTTAATCAAAATGGTATAACAGCTCGCTTAGCGTTGACGGACTAAAGTCCGACCTACAAAAAAACAAAAACACAAAAAACACAAAATAATTATCCAGCGCTAGATTGTCACCCTTAGGCTTTATGTAGGGTGGACTTTAGTCCATCAGGTTAAATGAAATTTAACTTTTTTGCTATCAAGACCGACAAAAATAAAACCTGCTGCAGATGTTTATTGCTTCTCTAATTAACAGTTCGCTTAGCGTTGACGGACTAAAGTCCGACCTACAAAAAAATCAAAAAAATCAAAAAAAACAACAAAATAATTATCCAGCGCTAGATTGTCACCCGTAGGCTTTATGTAGGTTGGACTTTAGCCCATCAGGTTAAATGAAATTTAACTTTTTTCTATCAATATCGACAAAAGTAAAACTTGCTGCAGATGTTTATTGCTTATCTAATTAATAGTTCGCTTAGAGTTGACGGACTAAAGTCCGACCTACAAAAAATCACAAAACAATTATCCAGCGCTAGATTATCACCCGTAGGCTTTATGTAGGGTGGACTTCAGTCCATCAGGTTAAATGAAATTTAACTTTTTTCTATCAGTATCGACAAAAGTAAAACTTGCTGCAGATGTTTATTGCTTATCTAATTAACAGCTCGCTTAGCGTTGACGGACTAAAGTCCGACCTACAAAAAAATTACAAAACAATTTCCCCAGGCTACATTGTACCCTTAGGCAGGTTGGTGAGAAAGAACGGTGATATAGCTGATAAAATCTACCTAGTGCTTAAACCCTTGCTAAAGCGTTAATTCTACTTTTATTACATACATTAATGGGTTTTTAGCATACCAATATGGGGGATATCATCCTCTAAGTACATTTCACTGACACGTTCAAAACCGTGCTGATTATAGTATTTCTCTAAATGTTCTTGAGCTGATATTTTTACGGTGTCATTTGGGAAAAACTTTAGGCATTCAACTAAACCGACTCGCATTAGTTCGTGACCAAGCCCGATACCACGGGCACATGAGGCAGTAACGACACGACCAATACTAATGTTATCTGGATAGGTTAAGCCTTTGGGTAAAATACGTAAATATGCGGTCATAACACCGTCTTGATAGCAAAATAGATGTTGGGTTTGTGGGTGGCGATCGTGATCGTCTAAGTCAGGATAAAAACAGCTTTGCTCAACAACAAACACATCAATTCGTAATTTTAATAAATCGTAGAGTTCATCGGTGTTTAACTGTGAAAAGGTTTTGTTTTCCCAGATTATTTCTACAGGTATAAGCGATTTTTTTAGCAAATTTTTCATATTTCATCATACTTTTTCATGAGGTTTAGGTGATGTACAGCCTGTACTAAGTCTTGTTTGTGACGCATTTCGTTATATACTTGCGGATAAGGTAAATTGCTTCATGACGATTTTTTATTTTTTATTAGTTATTAGTGGTCAATTGATATTCTCACGACGCATTTCTTACGAGCCACTTCTGACGAACTACTATGAGGAATTGCTCATAGTGATTCGTCACTTGATAAACTATTTTATGAGTCATTGAGGTTTTATTATTTGCCGCTAAGTCGTAAATAATCAAACCTCAACTAAGACAGTTTACTTTTAGCAGATTTTCAGCAAATCACTAGGTAGTTAGCTTACTCTCAGGTGAAATTTTACTATTCTGCTTGATCAGTAATTGTTCAAAATTATCCTTTGTCAGTGGCCTTGATAATAAGTAACCTTGGCCAAAAAGACAACCGGCTTCAGCTAGAAACTTTTGTTGTTGCTCTGTTTCTATTCCTTCAGCAATAACGTCAATATTGAGCTTGCTTGCCATTACTATGATGGCTTCACATAACGCCGCATCTTTATTATTAGCAGACATATTTTGTACAAAGCTCTTATCAATTTTTAAGTAATCAATGGCATAGTTTTTAAGATAAGAAAATGAGCAATAGCCAGTACCAAAATCATCAATAGAAACAGCGATACCTTGTTGACGAACTTTATCAAGTACGTTGACGACTGCTGTTTGATTTTCCATTAATAAATTCTCAGTAATTTCAAACGCAATGGCTTGAGGCGAAATATTTTGCGCTTTAAGAGACTCAGTCCATGCAATAATTTGCTTGCCTTGATTTCTATATTGTACCGGCGAGGTATTGATACTGATCATCAGATCTTGACAATATGTTAGTCTCCAATGTTTAACCTGCCGTGATACTTGATTAAATATCCACTCACTAATCTCTGTAATGAGTCCTGCTTCCTCTGCAATAGGGATAAAGTCTGCTGGCGGAATTAAGCCTTTTTCAGGGTGCTGCCAGCGAATAAGTGCTTCAGCTTTAGCTATGTTATGATTTTCTAAGTTAACAATAGGTTGATAAACCATGTGAAATTGTTGCTGTGTAATGGCGATACGTAAGTCTTGAATAATTTCCATGCGCTTAAGGAGTTCGGTACGCATGTTTTCGGTAAAGTAGTTAATGTTATTGCGCCCACGCGTCTTAGCACTATACATGGCTTGGTCGGCATTTGTTAATAAAGCATCAATGCTCATTGCATCATCAGGATAAAGGGCAACACCGATACTGGCGGTACAATGAATACTCTGTCCATCAATTATATAGGGCTGGGAAAGGGTGCTTAACAATTTTTGTCCAACCTTATCAACATCGATTGCTGTGGCTGTACCTACAAGTACGACAATAAACTCATCCCCGCCTAAACGGGCAACAATATCGTTCTTTCTAAGACAACTTTTTATGCGTTTAGCACTTTCGATAAGCAAACTATCGCCAGCACTATGACCTAAAGAGTCATTAACATCTTTAAAGTTATCAATGTCTAGCATAGCAATAGCGAGTTGTTTTCTCTCACGTTTCGCGTTGTCGAGCGCCGCAGCTAGGTGTTCTAGTAATAAGTTACGGTTTGGTAATTGTGTTAAATTATCAAAATTGGCTTGCTGCCATATGATGCTATCGACTTTATCTCGTTCAATGGCAATACAAACAAGATTAGACACTTGTTCAATTAAGGAGAAATCGATATCTTTTGGTGTTGATATTTCACGATGATAAATAGCAAAAACCCCTAATGCTTCGCCTTTATCATTAATAATAGGCTCTGACCAACAAGCGCCTAATTGAGCTTTTTTAGCTAACTCGGCCCAATTAGCCCAATAAGGATGAGTTGAAATATCGCTGACAATAACTCTTTTTTTTGTGAACACTGCTGTGCCGCACGATCCCATGCCATAGCCAATAGTTACACCTTCTATAGCTTCGTTATAAAAATCAGGCAGACTAGGAGCAGCACCTAACACTAAGTTTTTTCCTGATTTGTCGAGTAATAGAATACTACAGATCGCTTCAGGATATGCGTGTTCAACGTTATGTATGACGGAGTGCAATATAGTAGATAATTTACTTGAGCTGGCAATTAATTCGAGAGTGCTATTACGTAATTGGCTTACTTTATCTTTTGCTGATAATTGACGGTTTTTACTTTCCATGAACATCGAGAAGGCTAATGAAAAGATATTTGTTAAAATTAAGGCGCCAATAACGCGAGGTAAAGTAAAACTGTCAAATTGTTGATAGGTAATAAATAATGCAATGATTATCAATAAGGCATTCAACAGGTTGGCGGTGACTGTGGGAAGTAAGTAAAAGCTGGATATTATTATTGGAAATAGCCAAAAAATCAAGCTCTCACCTTGAATGTAAATAGCGGTTAAGACTGTGATGTGAAGAAAAAAAACAAGTAAGCCACTAAAAAATTTAGTTTTACTAGTATACCAAACGCCAGAAAAAATGCTGCCTATGCCCAATATCACAATAAGGTTAATAATAATTCCTAGATTGTCGTGTGTGCGAATGCTTGAAATCAGGGCTGGAAGTAAGGCTAATATTGCCGTAGCCGTTACGGTTAATAAAATTTTATCATCTATTGAGTGACTTTTCATTTTAAAATCATACTCCTTTAATTTTTTATAGTTCAATATTATTGCTTGAAATGCTATTGAGCAATCCTTTTACTTATAGCCTAATATAACGGAAAATTTACTGGTTTGTAATGAAAAAAACACAAGTAAAGCACAAGTAAAATATAAGTAAAACAAGAGCATATAAATAACATTTTAATTGCTTTTTATTTACATTGGTCGGTAGGTACTGTTAAACGCTGGCTATATCTTGGCTGTATTTTTGCCATATTTTTGAGAGTTATTTTAGACAATATAATCAAAAGATAGCTGTTTATACTGATTAATCTTTAGTTTTAGATATTTAATATAGAAGAAATTATTACAGGATTTTGGTCAAAAAAAATAGCCAAATACAAGGCATTTATTTTAATAACTAGTGGTGCTAAATATTAAATAAATAATGTCGTAGAAGCTTTTTAACCAGTAGCAATGAACAGAAAATTAATGATATGGCTAAAAGCTAGTGGTAAATATTTAGCATTAACCTAGTGCAAGTAAAATTTAGTGCAAGTAAAATCTAGTGCTAATTTTTGAAGCACTATATTAATTTTTTGAAGGTTTTTTGCTCCCTAGGCTTTTAAAATCCAGACCATCATTGTGTGCCGTAACTTTTATGGAGTGATATTTGAAATTTGTTATGGCCTAATGTGACTCTAGTTTTACTTTGAAACCTAGCTACTCTATTCGCTGCTATATGCTTTAATCTGTTTTAGCATACTCAACATGTGGCATATCATCTTCTAAATAGATATCGCTAACATGAAACAAACCATGATGATTGTAAAGTTTCTCTAAGTGCTCTTGTGCTGAAATTTTTATGGTATTTTCTGGAAAGATTTTTTAAGCAATCAGCTAAGGCAATGTTCACTAGTTTGTGGCCAAGTCCAAAGCCACGAGTAGAAGGCGAAAACGACCACACGGGCAATGCTAATGTAGTTTTGGTAATTTAAGCCTTTAGGTAAAATACGTAAGATAGCAAAATTAATGTAAGGCTTGGCGATGGCAGTCATGCTCATCTAAATCTGCATAAAACAGCTTTGCTCAACAACAAACACATCAATTCGAAATATTAGGAAATCGTATAGCTCATCGCTATTTAGTTGTGAGAAAGTTTATTTTTCCAGTTTAAGCCTTTGCTTTTCATTTTTTTCAAATTCACTTTTTTCGTTATGACCGTTAATTAAAAATTGTTCAAAATCTTTTTTCAGTAGAGGTTTTGCTAATAAATATCCTTGGCCAAAAGTACAGCCTGCTGTAGCTAACAACTGTCGTTGTTGCGCGGTTTCAATCCCTTCAGCAATCACTTCTATATTAAGCTTATCCGCCATAACAATGATGGCTTCGCATAGTGCCATATCATTGTTATCTGATGACATGCCTTTGACAAAACTTTGATCAATTTTTATGTAATCAATTGAGAAGTTTTTAAGATATGAAAATGAGCAGTAACCGGTGCCAAAGTCATCGATGGCAACCACCACACCTTGTTGCCTAATATCAGCAATAATATTGTCCACCTGGACATGAGTTTCCATTAGTAGGCTTTCAGTGATTTCAATGGTCAAGGCATGGGTCGGAATGTTGTGTTGCTTTAATTGCTCAACCCAGTTTAAAATTTGTTTGCCGTGATTTTTATACTGAACAGGGGAGGTATTAATACTGATTTGTAAATTTTCGCAATATGCCCCTCGCCATAACTTTAGGTCCTGTAAAACCTGTTGGAATACCCACTCGCTTATTTCAATAATCAAGCCAGTTTCTTCGGCAATCGGAATAAAATCTAACGGTGAAACAAGGCCTTTTTCAGGGTGCTGCCAACGAATTAATGCTTCGGCTTTATAAGTGTTATTGTTTTGTAAATTTACAATCGGTTGATAAACTAGAAAAAATTGCTGTTCTTTTACCGCGATGCGCAGGTCTTGAATTAACTGCATACGTTTGAGAAAGTCTGTACGCATATTTTCAGTAAAGTATTGTAGGGTATTACGACCTTTTGCTTTGGCGCCATACATAGCCTGATCAGCATTTTTCAGTAATTGGTTAATGTTGTCGGCATCATTCGGGTAAATTGCCACACCAATACTGGCCGTACAATATATTTCTTTTTCTTCAAAAAGATATGGCTTAGCCAAAGCGGTTGATATTCTCTTGCCAAGAATCTCTATGTTTTGCACACCATTAGTATTGGTTAAAATAATGATAAATTCATCACCCCCTATCCTAGCGATAATATCGCTTTCTCTGAGAGTGTCTTTAATGCGTTTTGCGGTTTCTACTAGCAAAGCATCACCCGCACTATGGCCTAAAGAGTCGTTTACATCTTTAAAGTTATCAATGTCGAGCATGGCAATAGTAAATTGGGTGTTTTCACGTTTTGCCTTTTTAAGTATATTGCCTATATATTCGTTCACTAAGCTGCGATTGGGTAATTGTGTTAAATGGTCAAAATTGGCTTGATGCCAAATCAGTTGATCTGCCTTTTCGCGTTCGATTGCAATGCGAGACAAGCTGACAAATTGTTCGATTAATCTAAAATCTTTTTTTGTTGGAGAGGTTACTTTTTTAAAATATATGGCAAATGTACCTATCACTTTGCCACTGTTGTCGATAATAGGCTCTGACCAACAGCTGGATAGATTTGCTTTTTTTGCTAACGTTGACCATTGCACCCAATAAGGATGAGTAGCGATATCTATTACGGTAACTCTTTTACCGATATAGGCAGAGGTACCGCACGAGCCGGCCCCTTGAGCTATCTCTAGACCTTCGATGGCCTGATTGTAAAAATCTGGCAAACTTGATGCGGCCCCTAACGTAAGCTTTTTTTCTGTTTTATCAAGCAATAATATACTGCACATAGCGTCAGGGTTTTCATTTTCGACGGCATCAACAATCGCGTGCAATACGTCAGATTGCTTGGCTGAACATGCAATAAGCTCTAAAATTTTATTACGTAAGAGGTTAAATTTTTCATTTTCCATGAACTTCTTATTTTCTTTTTCTATATATTTAGAAAATACAAAAGCACAAATAAGAGTAATAATTAGTGTTATCACAACTCGAGTGAAGGTGAAACTATCGAATTGGTTATAGGTTAATGAACAAGATACTATGACGAGGGTAAGGCTAAGTATCAAAGCAAGTAAGGGCGTCATCAAATAAAAAGAAAAAATAATGGCGGGATATAACCAGTAAATAATACTGATCCCTTTTATATACAAGGCTATCATTGTAATAATGAAAATAAATATGGTGACTACTTTGCTATATAATTCAACATTCCTTGTGTACCAAACACCCAAAAATGTGCCAACCATTACAGAAACTGCTAAAAAGTCGACAATTATGTGTGCTAGCTTGCCGTCATTAATACTAGCAATAAGGAGTGGAAAAACAGCCAAGCCAGTGATGCTGGTTATGGCGAGTAATATTTTTTCTTTTAATGTGCGTTGCAACATTTTTATGACCAAACCATATTATAAATGAATGAAGATTCGACTTTAAGTGACTGAATAGCAGAAAAAGTTAAGTGATTAAAATAGCACGAAAAGTTTAGATATGCGTAGTAGACTAACCGGTAAGTTGGTTAATTGACATATATTATTCACCAAAATACTTAAGATAACCTTAAGGTGTATTTTCTAGTGATTTTTTACCTTTATTTAATGAAAGTTATTGTTTTTATTTGAATTATATAAAGTATTCAAGTGTTTATTTAGTGTTATTTTTGTGGTAATTAAGCGCTAAATTAATGTTATTAAAGTGTTTATCGAATGTAGGGTTTTCGTTTTTTATGCTTTATTTACAACAGCAAATTTGAATATTAAACACGGCGACGATGTTAACCAGACATGACGAGTTAAAATCGAAGAGTTTGCAATTAATCGATGTTTATTATGATCGTTTTTCAAAGAATTTCGCCCAAGCGCTTTTGATTTAAATAATCAATTATTTCTTGTTTGTAGTGTTTGAACCGCTGTTGAGTTCTGGGTATTCATTATTCTAAGACTTTTTTTGGATGGTTTTTAGGCGCTACTATAGTCAGTAAGTACTTGATTCAATCATCAAGCGCTAAAGTAATGTTAGTGTGATATGAGCTTTTGGTCAGTGGCAGATATTGACATAGCAGACTTGAAATTTTAGCGGCATTTTTCTCATTACTTATAACGAACTCACCTGACTGAATATCAATCTGACAAAATTATTGCCCACTTTTACAGGTAAAAAAACCTCAAGGCAGCAGTATTGTTCTCAAGCCCAATAATCAACTATTGGGCTATTTAACGCTTGCCTTGATTTCTTATGATCATCAAGAGCAGAAATATCAGTAAACCATTGTTATAGCATGCTATAAGCTGTCATTTACTTTTTTTGATGCCTAGATTGCAATACTGCCATGACTTCACTTAGGTCAATATTTTGATCTTGAAGCAGCACTAAGGTGTGATAAAACAAGTCGGCACATTCACCTAATAAATCTTCTTTGGTTTCAGCAACGGCAGCTAACGCCACTTCGACACCTTCCTCGCCCACCTTTTGCGCTATTTTAGTGGTGCCGCGGGAAAATAAATGTGCTGTGTAACTATCTTCTGGCGCGTCATTTTTACGACTGGCAATCACTTGCTCAAGTTGACTGAGAAAGTTTTGCTGGCTAATGGCTTGTTCAGGAAAGCAAGACTCTGTGCCTAAATGACAAGTAGGACCTTGCGGCCGACAAGCGATAAGTAAGCTGTCTTGATCGCAATCTGTCACTACTTGGCTAACCTTTAAATAGTTACCACTGGTTTCGCCTTTGCACCAAAGTGCTTGTTTAGCGCGGCTATAAAATGTCGCTAAGCCAGAGTTTAAGGTTTGCTCTAAAGCCTCAAGGTTCATGTAGCCTTGCATTAAAACGGCACCGGTATCTTGATGCTGAATAATGGCTGGGATCATGCCCGCCATTTTATCCCATGCCAATTGGCTAACATTGTCTTGTGTAATTAGCATAATCTGATCTCAACTTTTTCATTTTTAAGGGTTTGCTTTAATTCATCCATCGCTATAATAGCTTTGTGGAAAACACTAGCAGCGAGCGCGCCGTCAACATCAGCTTGCTGAAAAACATCAACAAAATGTGATATTTCACCAGCACCACCTGAAGCGATTAACGGCACATTGCACAGTTTACGCACTTGGCTAAGTTGCTTAATATCATAGCCTTGGCGAACACCGTCTTGATTCATACAATTGAGTACAATTTCACCTGCGCCTAATCTTTGTACTTCTTGGATCCAATCTAGGGTGCGCCATTTAGTTTTTTGTGTCCGGGTTTCATCGCCGGTAAATTGGTAAACTTGGTATTCACCCGCACCATTATTAGCGTCTTGATTGAAAAAACTATCAACGCCAACCACAATACATTGCTGACCAAAAATATCGGCTAAACGCGATATTAAGCTTGGGTCTCTTAACGCCGGTGAATTAATGGATATTTTATCCGCACCCATCATTAAAATCTGCTTTGCATCTTCTTCGGTTTTTATACCACCGGCAACACAAAAGGGAATGTCGATAACTTGAGCAATACGACTAACCCAGCTTTTGTCTACTACACGGTCATCTGAGCTGGCGGTAATATCATAGAAAACCAGTTCGTCGGCACCGGCTTGTGCATATTTTTGCGCGAGCGGTACTATGTCGCCAATAATTTCATGGTTACGAAACTGTACACCTTTTACTACTTTACCATCGCGAACATCAAGACAAGGAATTATACGTTTGGCCAGCATGCGATTGCCTCCTCTAACGTAAACTTACCTTCAAGCAGTGAGCGACCGAGTATTACGCCATCAACACCCGTGGGTATTAGGGCTGTTATGTCATCTAATGAGCCAATGCCGCCAGACGCTTGCCATTTTATGCTGGGATATTGCTGACAAAGTTCTTGATACAAGGCAACATTACTTCCGGTTAATGTGCCGTCTTTACTGATGTCGGTACACAAGACATGAATTAAACCGGCAGCAATGTAGTCATCTAATAAGGCTTCTAAATTAACGCCACTGTCTTTTATCCAACCGTGTGTGGGTAGGGTTTTATTACCCATAGCATCAATTTTTACATCGAGTGCTAGCACAATACGTTCACCACCAAATTCGGTTAGCCATGCTTGCACTAATGCCGGCTCTTTGATGGCGAGTGAGCCAATAACAATACGGTCAGCGCCTAGGTTAAGTAGCTGTTGCACGTCTTCTTTACAACGCACGCCGCCACCCACTTGAATGATCATGCTGTCGTGTTTTACTAAGGTTGCTAGTAGGGTTAATTGGCGTTTATTGCTGTCTTTTGCACCGTCTAAGTCAACAAAGTGCATGACAGTTGCACCCGCTTTAGCATAAGCATTTTGTCGTTCTTTTGCGGTGTATTGATAGTTGGTTTTTTGTTGGTAATCACCTTGAAATAATCGCACGACTTCGCCGTCAATTAAATCGATTGCTGGGATCATCATCGCTTACATCTCCAAGAAATTCTTAATTATTTTACTACCAAGCGCACTAGAGCGTTCAGGATGAAATTGGCAACCGATAAAGTTGTCTTTGGCAATGGCAGCAGAAAATTCACTACCATAGTGGCAACGGGCAACAGTATATTCAGAAATGGGCGCCGCAAAGCTATGCACAAAGTAGAAATAGTCATCAACCTTGATGCCGGCAAATATGGCATGGTCGCTAACCTGAGTTAGGGTATTCCAGCCCATATGTGGCAAACGTAAGGTTTTAGCCTCAAGCGGGCGAATATCGGTAGGGATCAAGCCTAAACATTCAACCACTTCATCTTTACCTACACCTTCAGCAGAAGTACGCGCCATTAATTGCATGCCCAAACAAAAACCTAATACCGGCTGGGTAAGCTGTTGTAGTGTAGCCACTAAACCTTTTGCCCTGATATTTTCCATGGCGTGGCGAGCACTGCCCACACCAGGTAAAATAACTTTGTCAGCACTTTTAATGACCTTGATGTCATCAGAAATAGTAATAGCAAAACCTAAACGTTCGACGGCAAACTTTACCGATGCCAGGTTTGCACAACCGGTGTCAACAATAACAAAGTTAGCTTGCGGGTTTTCGCTCATGCTATAAACATCCCTTTGTGCTGGGTAGATCATCACCGTCAACCGCTATGGCTTGACGCAAAGCACGACCAAATACTTTAAATAAGCTTTCAACTTGGTGATGACAATTGCCTTCAGTTGTTGAAAGGTGCAGTGTGATTGCCATTGAGTCAGCTAATGAACGAAAGAAATGTGGCACCATTTGGGTCGACATTTGTCCGACCATATTATCTGTAAATTTGGCGTCAAATTCTAACCAAGGGCGACCAGAAAGATCAATCGAGCACTCAGCACGACATTCGTCCATAGGTAAAACAAAACCAAAGCGACCAATACCGCGTTTGTCACCCAAGGCTTGCTTAAGCGCTTGGCCTAAGGCTAAAGCGGTGTCTTCAACACTGTGGTGTTCGTCAATGTGATAGTCACCATCAACACTAACTTGCATACTAAAACCGCCATGTGCAGCAATTTGTTCAAGCATATGATCAAAAAATCCTAAACCGGTTTTGATCTTAATATCACCGATTTTATCAAGGTTAATGGCGACATTGATATTGGTTTCTTTTGTTGTTCTAACCACTTTCGCTACTCTTGAGCTCGTCAGTAGTTGCTCAGCAATGTCGTTCCAATTAAGCGATTGACGGTTATATTTAAGCGCTTTAATACCCATGTTGGCCGCAAGCGCGATATCAGTGTCTCGGTCGCCAATAACATAAGAGTTGGCAAAGTTAACTTTACCTTGCTGTAAATAGTCACTGACTAAGCCTAATTTAGGTTTACGGCAGCTACAATTGTCTGCTTCAAAATGTGGGCAAAGTAGTACGTCGTCAAAGTTAATTCCTTGCGAGGCAAACATGGCCATCATTTTGTTATGTGGCAAGTCAAAGTCACTTTGTGGATAGCTTGTGGTACCTAAGCCGTCTTGGTTTGACACCATGACTAAGCGAAAGCCTTTTTTCTGCAAGGCAATTAACACCGGGATCACGTTAGGTTCAAAAACTAACTTGGCTAAACTATCGACTTGCTTATCGCTAATCGGCTCTTCAATTAAAGTACCGTCTCGGTCGATAAATAAAATATTTTGTTGGCTCATATTAATTCTCTTTTGCCACCGTTTGGGCTGTTGTTGTGATAAAACTATTGATGATAGTTTGTTGTAATAGGTCAAGTTCGCGTTCACTACCAATACTGATGCGTAAACAGTTGGCTAAATTTTGCTGTTTTGATTGATCACGGATTAAAATACCTTGCTCTACCAAACCATTAAAAATAAAGTTTTTTACTGCTTCATTTTGACAACGAAACAAAACAAAATTTGCATCACTTTTAAATACTTGGCTGCACCAACTTTGCTGGGTTAGCCAGGTGGTTAATTGTTCACGTAAAATTTCAGTTTCTTGTACGCGAATACTTACTTGTTCTAGGCCAGATGGCGCTAAAGCGGCACTAGCAATATCGGCAACGGGCGCTGAAATAGGGTAAGGCGCTATAACTTTACTGATCATCGAAATAATGTCTTGATTAGCTAGGGTAAATCCGCAACGTAAACCGGCTAAAGCAAAGGCTTTTGACAGCGTTCTTAAAATAACTAAATGTGGATATGTCTTAAGCCAGCTAGATACAGATTGTTCAGGGCTAAACTCGATATAGGCTTCATCAACCACAACAATGGCTGAGTCGGCAAAGAGTTCAAGCACAGTTTTAATATCTTGCTGTGCCAGTAAATTACCCGTTGGGTTACCTGGCGAGCACAAAAATACCACTTTGGCTTGACCAACTTGTGCTTTTAACCCGGCTAAATCTAACGACAACTCTGTGGTTAATGGCACTTTAATAATACCGGCACCATGATTTTCAGCGCTAATAGCATACATGCCATAAGTGGGTGGACAAATAACAATGCTGTCTTGATATGCTTGGCAAAAGGTTCTGATGATCAGCTCTATGCCTTCATCTGCGCCGCGAGTGGCTAACATGTTTTCTGCGGCTATAGCACTATAAGCACTATAAGCATTGATCAGGTTTTCTGGCTGAAAGTCAGGATAGCGATTGATGCTGTCGCTGCTGACTTGGTATATACCGGGACCTGAAGCTTCGTTAGCGTTGAGCCAAATTTTGCCTTGCATTGCACCACTGCTAGCATAAAGTCTGCGCGCAGACTGGTAAGGCACCATATCTATGAGTTCTTTGCGGGCAAGTTTGTTTGCAATGCTCATTTATGCCTCCGTACTCTGGTTAGCGCTGTTGTTGCTCTGTCGATCAAAATCAGCTTTTGTCTTGTTACCTGTCGGCTCTAACGGCGCTTCTAAGCGAATAGTAACGGCACGTTTATGACCGTCTAGTCCTTCAGCATCGGTGAGTTCGCAAATACATTCCGCCAAACTACTTAAGCCTTGACGCGTAATTTCTTGCACAGTAAAGCGTCTTGAAAAGTCAGCCAATGATAAACTACTGATCACTTTTGAATAACCATAAGTGGGTAGTACATGATTGGTACCGCTAGCATAATCACCCGCCGATTCTGGCGTATACGCGCCAACAAAAATTGAACCGGCATTACGTAGCTCAGTTAATAACTGCTGAGCATTGTCGGTTTGAATAATTAAGTGTTCAGGCCCATATTCATTTGATATTTCAACGGCTTGCGCTAAATCCTTAGTTAGTGTCAATCGACTTTGCTGTAAGGCTTGGCGCGCTATTTCTGCTCGTGATAACAGGGTGAGTTGCTCTGCTAAGGCTAACTGAACGGCATTGATGAGTGCCATACTATCTGATAACAAAATAACTTGGCTATCGGGACCGTGTTCGGCTTGCGATAATAAATCAGCGGCGACAAATCCTGCATTAGCATTAGCGTCTGCTATGACTAGCACTTCTGATGGTCCTGCTGGCATATCAATAGCAAAGCCATTGACTTGCTGTGATAGTTGCTTTTTGGCTTCGGTAACATATTTATTGCCCGGACCAAAAATTTTGTTCACCGCTTTAATTGTTTGCGTACCAAAAGCTAATGCTGCACAAGCTTGTGCGCCACCGACACTATATATTTCTTCAATATCGCATAATGAAGCCGCCACTAGAATTTCGTCAGCTAATTGACCCTCTTTATTGGGCGGGCAAACGAGGACTTTGCGTGGACATTGTGCTAATTGTGCGGGTACACCTAACATTAATACCGTTGATGGTAATGGTGCGCTACCAGCTGGAATATACAAACCCACACTAGCAATAGCTTCAGTTTTTAAGGTACATACCACACCAGGCGTAGTTTCAACACGAATGTCAGCACTGATTTGTGCTTGGTGAAAACGTTTAATTTGCCCATAAGCTGTTTCAATGGCTTTTAATCGTTTAGGCGTTAATCTGGTTTTTGCTGCAGCAATTTGCTCTGCTGTCACTTTTAAAGTGTCCAGTAAGACGCCATCAAATTTTTCGGTAAAATCGAATAAGGCTTTATCACCATTTTTTCTTACATTGGTGAGAATATTTTCTACTTGTTGTGATAACAAACCGCTTTCTGCAATGGCCGGGCGGGCAAGCGCATAATTACGTTCAGCACTGGACAAGTTTTCCCAGATGATTAGGTCTTTTAGTCTGCTGGCATTTTGGTTGTTTGTATTCATGCGTTAGCCCATCATTTTTTCAATTGGCATTACTAAAATAGAGTTACAACCTAAAGCGTTAAGTTGCTCCATGGTTTCCCAAAAAAATGTTTCTGTCGCGACAACGTGCACAGCAACAATGTCTTCACGTCCTGCTAAAGGTAATATGGTGGGTGTTTCTTTACCTGGCATAAGCGCACTGACTTGGGCGATTTTGTCTTTCGGTGCATGCAGCATGATGTATTTACTTTCTTTGGCTTTCATCACGCCTTGAATACGAGGTAATAAAGTGTCAAGAATCGCTTGTTTCTCTGGTATTAAAGCTTTATTGGTTTGAATTAATGACGCGTGTGAGCGAAAAATTTCTTCCACTTCAACTAGGCCATTCGCTTCTAATGTTGCACCTGTAGATACTATGTCACAAATGCCATCAGACAAGCCAACACGAGGCGCGACTTCAACAGAGCCTTTTAGTAAGCAAAATTCGACGTTGATACCGTTGTTTTTGGCAAAACGATTCAGTAACTGTGGATAGGTGGTGGCAAACCTAAGGCCATCTAGACTTTTTATACCTTTATAATCAAAGCCTTCTGGCATGGCTATTGACAAACGGCAGCCGCCAAAGTTTAAACCTAAGGTGCGAATATACTTTGATTTTTGGCCCATTAACTCACGCTCTAATGCGGCTTCTTCCAAGGTGTTGTCGCCAACGATACCTAAATCGCAAACGCCGTCCATGACCAAGCCTGGAATATCGCTACTACGTACGCGCATGATATCAATGGGCATATTAGAAACATGAGCAAGTAATAGGCGATCAGAGACATTAAGTTTAAGGCCACAACGCTTTAATAACGCTTGTGTGTCGTCGCTTAAGCGACCTGATTTTTGCATTGCAATGCGTAAACGTGGTTCTGTTGTCATGATTTTTCCTATTAATTTTTAAATTTTTTGTGCTATTTAGTCGCTTTTTATGTGTTTTATCATTGTTCAAAAAAGCATGTATATACAATTTCAAAGCCATAAAAATGCGAAAACCCCCGAGAGATGAACTCTTTCGGGGGTTTAGAAATTAATTTTTATTTATCTTACACCGCTGAAAGGTTCATAGCCCTCAGCGAATAAACCTGAGCAGCTAATCTGTATGATGATGGTGATGAATGGCAATCAAGTTTAAAGTCATGTGGTATTTACTCTATTATTGCTTCAGTTAGCATAGTTGTAAGATAATAATTTATTTGGCTATTTTTTAAATTAAAGCGCTACTTTTAAGTTACTTTAAATGATTCTATAAAAGCTATTGAAAAAAGACAAAAACTTTTTAAAGTACTTACTTTAATTTAGATTTAACGATACGTTGATTCTTAAGTTAGAGCAAGTGTTTAATGTTAACTCAATATGATTTTTTGAACTAAGCTAGTATTGTTTTGTTCTAAAATGTGTAGCGTAAAAAAGGTAAAGGTTAAGCGAGTATTGCCGATATATAATGATGACTAGATAACTATGACTATATAGCTATGACAAAGCAGAGATGTTTTATTTTAATCAGGGGGCATAACAATGGACATTTTCACTACCGCATTAACCCGTGTTGTCCCTGTGCCTATAAAACCTGCTAGCTTAAAAGTTAAGGCATTGATGAAAGCGGCTGCAACTCATGCTGTTTCTGACGATACAGCAGGTTTAGAGGAGCCGGCATTATATTTTAAAAAATCGTCTGATCAAGAAGAAAGTACTGACAAGCCAGCGCCAGAGGTGGTTGAAGCAACGCCAGTGCCAGCAGATAATACCGGTCAACATATTGATGTTTTTGAGGATAGTGAGTGCACACATTCAGAAAAAGATGATAAGCCCCACCTAGATATTTTTGTATAAAATTAAGCTATTGGCATAAAAACCAAATTAAGCTGACTGAGTTAAGCTAGCCGAATTAAGCGGGTAGTATCATGCATGACTTAAGGCATACGCTGAGCTTATTTTACTTGACCACTTCAACCTGACTGTTTATTTTATTCTCAACTCAACTCAACTCAACTCAACTCTTCATTCTACGCTTCATGCTATTTTTCACCTTACCCTGCATTTTATGGGGTATTTTATTTTGCCTTTAATGATTTTAGAACTGCATTATATTAGCGCTATTATTAGTCAAGCTTAGCGTTATTTTTCCTGTTATTTTTGTCTGTGATGATTATAATGAGCGCAAATTTATCAATGTCGTACCTTTATGAGTGCTGTTGAACATGCGTTTTCACATCAAGGTGCTTTAGCTAAAGCTATTAATGGCTTTTCTCCACGCCAAGCTCAGCTAGATATGGCACTAGAAGTTGCTAAAGCTATTGAGCAAAAAAGTTCGCTTATTGTTGAAGCGGGGACAGGTACGGGTAAAACATTTGCCTACCTAATTCCGGCGTTATTGGCTAACAAAGCCAATGCTGAAAATAATGAGGGACAGAAAAAAATTATTGTTTCAACCGGAACAAAAAACCTCCAAGAACAATTATTTCATAAAGACTTACCGTTAATTCGCAAAGCACTGGCCAGTAATGCACAAGTGGCGTTATTAAAAGGCCGCGCCAACTACCTTTGTATATATCGTTTGGAGCAATATCAACAATCGCGTGGCCAACTTGACGCGCAAACATTGGCTGATTTTGTCAAAGTGCGATCTTGGGCCAATGGCACACAAAGTGGTGATATTGGTGAGTTAGTTAATGTGACTGAAGGCTCACCGGTATTTCCGTTTGTTACCAGTACTGTTGATAATTGTCTCGCCAAAGAATGTCCTAATATTGAAAATTGCTACTTAATTAAAGCGCGGACAAAAGCGATTGATGCCGATCTTGTGGTGGTAAATCATCATTTGTTTTTTGCTGATATGGCGCTAAAAGACAGCGGTTTTGGTGAGTTAATTCCTAAAGCTGATGTGATGATTTTTGATGAAGCTCATCAAATTGCTGATATAGCCAGTGAATATTTTGGTGAGGCGTTTTCCACACGACAGTTACTTGATCTTTGTAGCGATGTTTTACAGGTTTACAGAACAGAATTAACCGACGTAAAACAGTTGGCAAAGGCAGCAGAAAAGCTGTTGAAAACCAGTCAAGAATTTCGTTTACTTTTTAGTTACGATCCCGAGCGTGGCAACTGGCGAGAAAAACATCAACAGCAGAAGTTTGCTCATGCCTTTAGCTTATTAAAAACAGATTTAGACTTTCTTTATCAAGTGATCAAACTTTGTGTCTCGCGTAACGAGGCGATTGATCATTGCTTTGACCGAGCGTTAAATCTATTAACGCAATATGAAGTGATGGCTGATGTAAATGCTATGGGCATGAGCTTTTGGTATGAAACCACGCCACGGCATGTTGTGCTACATAAAACACCCTTATCGGTGGCAGATAAGTTTGGTACTTACGTAAAAGAATCAGGTGCGGGTTGGATATTTACTTCGGCAACACTTGCTGTTGATGGCGAATTTAAACATTTTTCTAGCCATTTAGGTATAGAGCATTCGGCCAGTTTGTTACTGGATAGCCCGTTTGATTATGCGAAACAATGCCAATTAATTATTCCGCGTTATTTGCCATCCGCTAATGATATGAACCGCGCTAAAGCCTTAGGCGAACTTGCTATTCCCTTAATTGCCGCCAGTGCTGGCGCCTGTTTTATGTTGTTTACCAGTTACCGTGTTATGCACCAAGTTGCTGAATTATTGGCTGAGCGTATTGATAACCCATTACTGGTGCAAGGACAAATGGGTAAGCGTAAATTATTAGAGCAATTTGTTGAGCAAGACAGTGCTGTGTTGCTTGCCACAGCAAGTTTTTGGGAAGGCGTTGATGTTAGAGGTGATAAACTTACCTGTGTGATAATCGACAAACTGCCGTTTGCTTCACCGAACGACCCTTTGTTGCAGGCCCGCAGTGAAGATGTAAAACGACAAGGCAAAGACCCATTTGCACAAATTCAATTACCCCAAGCGGTTATTGCTTTAAAGCAAGGGGTAGGGCGTTTGATTCGTGATGTTAATGACAAGGGTATACTGGTTATCTGTGATGACCGACTGGTTAATCGTCCATACGGAGAAGTTTTTCTCAAGAGTTTACCTGACATGAAGCGCAGTAGAGATATTAACCAAGCCGCAGAGTTTTTAGCGCAATTGATTGGTCGCGAATAACTTTTATCGTCAATAAAGTTTGCCGCGATCCAACTTGCGGTTAATTGACGTTGCAAGGATGCTTGTTTAGACGAGAAAAGTTTATCTGGGTTAAAGTTTACCTGAGTTAAAGTTCTCTAGGCTTAAGGTAAAATAATGTTAAACTCGCCGGATTAGTAATGACAGTAATTTTAAAGGGTTTTTGACGTGAATTTTTTGGCCATCGATGCCTCTACTGAAGCTTGTTCAGTAGCAATTAAATATTTTGATCAACAGTTTAGTGAGTATGAACTGTGTCCTCAGTCTCATAGTTTGCGTTTATTACCTATGATTGACAGCGTATTAAAGCAGGCGAACGTTAAGTTAACTGAGCTTGATGGTATTATTTTTGGTCAAGGACCGGGAAGTTTTACCGGTGTGCGTATTGGCATAGGCGTAACACAAGGTTTAGCTTTTTCTGCAGAGTTGCCGGCGCGTGGTGTATCTACCTTACAAGCGATGGCTCAGCAAGCTTATCTTGATAAAGGTGCCAGCAAAGTTATTGCCGCGATTGATGCGCGTATGTCAGAGGTGTATACCTGCTACTTTGAAGTTGATGATCTGGGTATTATGCAGCCAAAAACTGAAGAAACAGTATTAAAACCTGAGTTGGTTGCCCAATATTATAAAGACTTAGTATTACCCGCTTATGGCGTAGGGACAGGATGGGACGCTTATCCTACCTTGGCAGCATTAAAGTCTAATGTGGACTCACCTGAAATTTTGTTTCCAACGGCTTTAGCTATGTTAGCCATTGGGCAAATAGACTTTGCAGAGCAGTGTGTTGATGCTGAAAACGCCCAGCCTAAATACGTTCGAGATACGGTGTCATGGCAGAAGCTGCCGGGGCGATAAAGTAGACATTATATTACTTTTTGTTTTGAATGAGTTTTTTTGATAAACACTTCCTCACACGGGCTTATGCTATTGCAGTCGTTATGTTTTACTGCACTTTAATCTAGCTTGGTTATTACCCAGCTGATTTTTTGATGAAAAATAGTTTTCACCTTGGTGATAAATTTGTTAGATTACTTTTATGCAAGTCAATAATTCTGTCAACTTAACATCCCAACCGGCTATCGGGTTAGGGAAGAATTCGTCTGTACCCGCTCAAGAGCAACGTACTAAGGCACTTGCACGCGAAGCGCTTAGTAGCGAAGAAAGTCAAAGCCAAAAGTCACCATCGGATATTAATACACGCCAACGCCTCGATATCGATGAACAGGCAATGGCACTAATCGAACGTCAGCCGTTGTCCGCGAATGACAGTGGTAACAGCTCACAACAAAGCCCACAACAAAATTATCAGCAAACGAGTACCAACAGTGGTTATGATACACCATCGAGCCAAAATAAATTGGCTGTAGCTGCTTATCAGTCGGTTGATGCTATTGCTCAACGCGATAGCATTCAACAAATTTTTGGTGTTGACTTATTTGCCTGATTTATTGGATAAAAATTATCATTCCTCTACCGAAAAAACACCATGAATTTTAGCCCTAAATACAAATTTTGGCTGATGTTACTTACGGCCATTATTATTTTACAACTGCCTTTTATTTCCATTCCATTTAAATGGTTAGAAAGCTATTTTCATGAAATTAGCCATGGCTTAACGGCGCTGTTAACCGGCGGAAGTATTGTACAAATTCAACTATTTCCTAACGGCGCGGGGTTATGTACCACAAGAGGTGGCTCGGCATTTTTTATCAGCTTAATGGGTTATGGCGGCGCAATATTATGGGGCAGTCTGATATTTTACTTGGCGTCGAGTCATAGAAAAACAGCACAGATTTTTTCTATACTGCTGATTGGCTTATTAGCGAGCAGTATTTTATTGTGGGTACGAGACTTATTAACCTTATTTATTGTGGTTGTTTTACTTATGTTAGTGATAGCGCAACTAAAATATTCATCACAAAAACACCTACAAACGTTATTAAAATTAACCGGTTTATTAGTCTTAATTAACAGTTTAATGAGCCCGCTTTATTTACTTGACGGTCAAGCAAAAGGCGACGGTGCTGCTTTAGCTAATATGACTTTTATTCCTGAAATAATATGGGTTGTTATTTGGTTTTCGGTGGCATTATTTGCCACCTATCGACTCAGTAAATTATCGTTGCGTCGCACAGGTTAGCGATTAGAAAAGCATTATTGCTCTGTAGCGTTAGGCTACTCTTTTCCAACTTATAAAGGATTTTTATGGCAACTTCTGATGTATTTAAGCCAGTGGAGTTTGATGTCAACGGCCGAAAAATTAGTGGTATAAGTTATGGTGATGAGCAAGGACCTTTGCTTTTATGCTTGCATGGCTGGCTTGATAATGCGGCAAGCTTTCAACCGTTAATGCCGTATTTGTCAAACTATCATGTTATTGCTATTGATTGGCCCGGACATGGCTTATCTGATCATCGAGGCGCTGATGCCCATTATCACTTTTTAGATTGGGTCTATGACTTGATCAGTTTATTTCGCTCACAGCAATGGCAAGCTATCGATATTATTGGTCACTCTATGGGAGGGATGGTAGCGTCTGCGTTTTCGGCAGCCTTTCCTGAACATGTGAAATCATTAACATTGATTGACAGCATCGGTGTGTTAACCTCAGATGCAGCGACCACCACCAAGCAATTACGCAAAGGCTTGTTAAGTCGTTTAACGCGAGATAATAAAGCTAAAAAATATCATACTAGTCTCAACTCTGCTGTTGCGGCTCGCGTGTTAGTGTCAGATTTAAGCACCGATAATGCCACGCTCATTGTCGAACGTGGTATTGAGCAAACTAAGGCTGGTTTTATTTGGCGTGCCGACATTCGTTTACGTTCCACTTCTCCTTATCGATTTACCTTAGCGCAAGCCGAGCAACTTGTTACTGATATAAGCACTCCTGTGCAATTACTTTACGGCAGCAAAGGTATGGAAATGGTAACTAAAGGTGTAAAGTGCTTTGGCCCTTTGTTTAAAAACTTACAGGTGAATGAGTTGAGTGGTGGCCACCATGTACACATGGAACAAGCTGAGCAGGCCGCTAAGCTGATAAATGCCTTTATTCATCAGCAAAGCTAAGCAGTAAGATTAATTCAAGCAGTATATAACGGCTCCTTGAAGTGGAGCCGGTATACGTTATTTAGGGCGAATTTTAACCAGTTTGATGATATTAAATTTACTAATTATTCAGTTAATTTAAACAAGTGTTTAAATTAACTGGATCGACCAGTGAAAATTTGATAAAACGTGTCATTAAATTAAAAATAAAAATTTAAAGAGGAAAGGTACCGTGGAAAAAATTTGGCTTGAGAAGAGTTACCCTCCTGGTGTTCCATTTGAAATTGATCCTGATAAATACGCTTCAATTGTCGATATGTTCCATAAATATACTGAGGTTTATGCCGATAGAGCTGCCTTTATTAATATGGGGGCGCAGATTAGTTATCGTGAACTTGCGCAACAAGCTACAACCTTTGCTGCCTACTTACAGCAAGACTTAGGTTTAGTTAAAGGTGATAAATTTGCCATTATGGTACCCAATTGTTTGCAATATCCTATTGCACTATTTGGCGCCCTGTTAGCAGGTTTAACTGTGGTGAATGTTAATCCGCTCTACACAGCACGTGAATTAGAACATCAATTAAAAGACTCCAACACTAAAGCGATTTTGATTATTCAAAATTTTGCCAGTATTTTAGAAAAAGTTATTGATAAAACACCCGTTGAAAAAGTTATTTTAACCTCGCTTGGTGATCGTTTAGGTACAGTCAAAGGTGCCATTGTTAACGGCGTTGTTAAGTACGTTAAAAAAATGGTGCCCGCTTTTAATCTTAAGAATATAGAGCATTTTAATAAAGCTTTAGCTAAGGGAGAAAAATTAAGTTTTAGCCCAGTGACAATTTGCGGTGATGATTTGGCCTTTTTGCAATACACAGGTGGTACAACGGGTGTTTCAAAAGGCGCGATGTTAACGCATCGCAACATGGTTGCTAATCTAGAGCAAGCTAAAGCAGCGATTAAACCGCAATTAGAAGAGGGTAAAGAGCTGGTTGTTACAGCCTTGCCGCTTTATCATATTTTTGCGTTAACGGCTAATTGCCTGACATTTATTACCCTGGGTGGTACCAATTTATTGATCACCAATCCGCGTGATATGCCGGGGTTTGTTAAAGAGTTAGCAAAATATGACTTTACAGCCATTACCGGTGTAAACACCTTATTTAATGGTTTATTAAATACCCCGGGCTTTAGTGAACTCAATTTTTCTAATTTAAAATTATCACTAGGCGGCGGTATGGCGGTACAACGTCCGGTGGCCGAAAATTGGGAACGTGTCACGAAAACACGCTTACTTGAAGGCTATGGCTTGACAGAATGTGCACCTTTAGTAACGCTTTGCCCCTATAACCAAACACATTATAGTGGCAGTATTGGTTTACCTGCACCTTCTACCGATATTCGTATTGTGTTGGAAGATGGCAGTGACGCTAAAATAGGTGAAGCTGGAGAAATGTGGGTTAAAGGCCCGCAAGTAATGAAAGGTTATTATAATCGCCAAGAAGCAACCGATGAGATTTTAAAAGCTGGTTGGTTAGCTACAGGTGATGTCGCTTGTATGGATGAGAATGGCTTTTTCAAAATCGTTGATCGTAAAAAAGATATGATTATTGTTTCTGGCTTTAACGTCTATCCCAATGAAATTGAAGAGATAGCCATGAGCCATGAAGGCGTACTAGAAGCGGCGGCCATAGGTATTCCTAATGACGCTTCTGGTGAAGCAGTCAAATTATTTATTGTACGTAAAGATCCTAATTTAACTAAGAAATCGTTAATTAATCACTGTCGTGAAAACTTAACTAATTACAAAGTACCAAAATTTGTTGAGTTTCGTGATGAGTTGCCAAAAACCAACGTTGGTAAAATATTACGACGTGAATTACGCTAATGTAGAGATCGCTATCGCTTATCGTTAATCGACCATTAATTGACGTCAAAGTGACCATAAAAAAGGCCAACTAATGTTGGCCTTTTTTATGGTCAAATGAATTGTATGCTAGGTTCACATGAATGTGAAAGAGTGGCGATGTTCAAGTCGTTCTTAGCCATCTCGGTCATTGCACCTACCTTACTTTCATGACTGAGCTTTTTGTCAGAACATAGTGCAACAACATAATGCAATAACATAGTGCGATAACAGTAAGCTAGCTATTATTTTAATCTAAAAGCACTAGGTTCTTAACTTGTTATTTTGCAGGGAAAAGGCATTATTGTGCGTTTATTCTTTCGCCATTAACCGCTTTGCTATCGTTAGCCATTAAATATACGTAAAGTGGCATGATATCTTTCGGTAAAGCAATTTCAGCTTTGTTTTCTGCGGGGTAAGCCACTGAGCGCATATCGGTATTCGTTGCGCCGGGATTCACTACGTTAGTCCTAAGCGAACTGTTTTCATATTCGTCCGCAATAACCTGCATGAGTCCTTCTGTGGCAAATTTAGAAACGCTATAAGCACCCCAATAAGCTTTACCTTTATTGCCGACACCTGATGAGGTAAATACTAAGGATGCATGGTCAGCTTTGAGTAACACAGGCATTAATGCTTGTGCTAATAAAAACTGGGCATTAACGTTAACTTGCATGACGTCTTGCCAAGTTTGTTGATTAATTTGGTTAAAGGGCGTTAACTCGCCTAGTATTGAAGCATTGAGTAATGCCCCATCTAATTGACCAAATTGATTATCAATGGTGGCGGCTAAGTCAATATAATTTTGCTTTGTTGCCCCTTTTAAATCTAACGGTACAATGGCGGGTTCAGGATAGCCCTTTGCAAGTATTTCATCATAAACTGCTTCTAGTTTTGCAACGGTTCTGCCTAATAAAATAACCGTAGCGCCTAACTCAGCATAAGTTAATGCTGCTTGGCGGCCAATACTTGCGCCCGCACCGGTTACTAAAATGGTTTTGTTGGCTAAAATTTGTGGTGTTATTGTATAGTCAAACATAAGATTAATTTTTGAAATAATTTGATAACAATATTACTACTTTCACTGCTATGCTGACGAGAGTTTTTCGTTACTAATCTACATTTGTGGAATAAAACTTTGAATAAATTAAAATATCACTAGCACTTGAACTATTCTTGAGGTAAGTTTAACTGGTCGAACAAGTTGAGTTTAATGCTGGTATAAGTATAAAAATCAACGATAATAATGAAAAATAATAAAGATATATTTAGCCAGTAGTTAAGTATATAAAATAAAGATAAGTCAGTGGGGAGATAAAATGAAAAAGTTAGTACTCAGTCTAGCAATAGCGAGCACATTAGGTTTAAGTGCTTGCCAAGACGAAACCATAACAGATGTTGAAAGTGAAGTGGTTGAAAACGGCACGGTCGTAACAGCCACAGCACGCGTTAAATTTGATCCAGCGGCGGGCGCTGCTGGACTTTCTATACCAAATGATTTGATTTTTTCTGGTACGGTTGATGGAACCTTAGAGATTCCTGTTGCCGACCCTACTGATGGTTCAGATCCTTTTGTTGCGATTAGTGCACTTGACGGTTGGTCAATTTCTCAACCTTTTCCCCTCGCTATTGAATTCCCAGCAGGAACTTCTTTAGATGCCAGTAGTGCTGCTGAACCTGGATCGGTAAGAGTTTTTGAAACCGTGATGGGTGGTGACGTCAATGACAGTGATTGTACCGCTGTAACTCGTGGCCTAGCCTGTAAAGTGATTGGCGAACTTACTTTTGGCCAACATTTTGTTACGCAAAAATCCGGCGACAATGTTTTGTTTGTCCCGATTCAACCCCTTAAAGCAGAAACGACTTATGTCATGGTGATGACGAATAATCTTCGTGATAACAATGGTAAAGCAGTTGCTGGCTCTAGTACTTATGAATTAGCGCGCCAAGATATCAATACCTTACCTTTGGGTAACGAGTCGCAATTAGGCTTACAAGGCGCGATTAATAGTTATGAAGCGGCTGTAATCGCTGCTGGCGTTGATAGCGATACTATTATTTATAGTGCTGCGATGACGACACAATCAACTACACGCGTATTAAGTACGGTTAAATCTTTAATGGCCGCTAGTGTACCTCAGATGGTTGCTAATGCTCAGCAAGGAACTCCAGCTATTGGCGTAGCTGATACCACTCTGTCAGTTGCGGATGTGTTAGCAGATCAAATTCCTGAAAGCTTGGTACCGTTATATTCTGCAGCAAACTATATTCGTGGTTCAATTACACTACCTTATTACTCAGGCGTACCCTCTGCGGAAAACCCACTAGCACCGGTGAATGATTGGTGGCGTGCCCGTTGTGATTCAGGTGCTACGCTGGCCGGATTAGCAGCAGCAAATCCAGCAGCAATTCCTGCTGGGCCATTAGATGCAAATGATGGCTTTTGTATGAACTTTGGTTTACGTGATTTAAGCTCAAGCTCAAATCCAGCGATAGCGGCTATTGATACTGAACGTAATTTAACTAAATTTAATCCAATTCCAACAGGAAAAATGTTGCCGATTGATGTGCAAATGACCACGCCAGATTTAGCCTGGGCTAACCCAGTGCGTGAAAGCATGGATTTACCAGCGTTAGAAGAGCCTGCAAATGGTTGGCCAGTAGCGATTTTAGTGCACGGTATTACCTCAACCAAAGAACAAATGTTACCCATTACCGGTATGTTATCTATATTTGGTATAGCAACGATTGCGATTGATCAGCCCTTACATGGTAGTCGCGGTTTTGATTTAAATGGCGATGATGTTGATGATATTAATGCCAGTACCGTATCAACCTTACATTATGTAAACTTGGGTAGCATGTTAAGTATGCGTGATAATACACGCCAAAGTACCTCGGATTTACTGGGTTTGCGTTTAGGTATGAACTTTTTAGGCGGTGCTGATAGCGATGGTAACCCAATAAAAATCGATAGTTCAAAAGTTCACCTGTTAGGTCATTCATTAGGTGGTATTTATGGGATTAATGCAGTTGGCTTAGCAAATACTGAGTTAAATCCACAAATCGATGGTTTATTTAAAATTGCCAGCACTTCTCTAGCCATGCCAGGTTTAATGTTGGCTAACTTTGGTTTGGATTCGCCAGCATTTGAAGGCTTAGCTAAATCTAATTTAACCTTACAGCTATCGCCTGAGTTTAAAGCAGCCGTTGAAGCAACTTTACCTGCCAATTATACCCAAGAAGAATTAAGTGCTTTCTACTTTGCTTTCTATGAAACTTTATCGGCTGAGCAAAAAGCCACTTTAAATGGCGGTTTCGCTCAATTTACTTTTGCAGCGCAAACAGTGACAGACTCGGGTGACCCTATTGCTTATGTACAAACATTAGCAGCGACTGAAACACCTACGCATTTAATCGAAGTTGTCGGTAATGGTGATGATAATTTATCAGACCAAGTTGTGACAAATAGAGCACCATTTACCCCTATGGGTGGTACTGAACCTGCGATTGCTTTCTTAGGCTTGCAAAGTGTGAGTGAAGACACTAATGGCTCAGGTGCAGTGAGATTTGTTAGTGGTCACCATAGTTCAATACTTGACCCTCGTCCTGTTGCCGCTTCACCAGATGCTGGGTTAAGTGCTAGAGCAACGCAAGAAATGCAATCGCAAGTGGCGGTGTTCTTTGCGACGATGGGACAATTAATTAAAGTAACTGACACTGCCGTTGTACAGTAGATTGCACAGTAGAGTATTCATGCACTTTGTGTTGAATAAAGCCTGCACCTTAGTCACAGTATTGAGTTAAGTTAGTTTTAATTAAATATTGTCGCAGGTTGACAAAATACTAACGGTCCATATCTTGGGCCGTTTTTTTTGGCCGGTATTTTATTTGTCTTGTAGTGCTTGTAGTACTTTTAATTCTGTAGCACTAAGGCCTAGTTTTTGATGGCACAGTAATGTTTTAGCTTAACGTACTTATGCCAGAGCAAAACTATACCAAAACTACACCAGGGCAAAGCTATGCTAAATAACGCTAGCCCGTGCTCAAAAGAGCAGGGTGTAAATCAGGTCAATTAGTTAACAATGTAATTGTGGTAGCGGATAAAGACGCATTTTCAAATACTACTCTGCAGTTTAGCCATTATTTTATAAAGCAAAGATTGGCTGACAGTGGCTTATTTATTTTCATTTAAGGGGTAACTTTAGTGAATAATTAGCTATTCCCCTTTTTTTACAAACTATATCCCCCATATTGATAACTAGAATAATCATTACAATTAATATACAACAATAGGGTTAACAGTTGTTAACCTGTTGTTTAGGAGAAAAATATTGGAATTTCTGTATGAATACGGTTTGTTTTTAGCTAAAACCATCACTTTCGTTATTGCGGTGGTTGCTATTATTATTGCTATTGCCTCTTCCGCAATGAAGCAAGGTGGTAAGAAAGGCGAGCTAGAAATTATTGACTTATCAGAGCAATATATTGAAGTTGAAGAAGATATTACCCACCACCTTTTATCTAAAGAAGAATTAAGCGAAAAAGAGAAAAAAGATAAGAAGGCGGCAAAAGAGCAAGCCAAAATCGATAAAAAAGCTCTCAAAGACGGCAGTGACGAAAAGAAAGCCATCCCACGTTTATTTGTTGTCGACTTTAACGGTAGTATTGATGCTAAAGAAGTTGGCTCTTTACGTGAAGAAATTAGTGCAATTTTAACTGTGGCTCAACCCAGCGATGAAGTTTTTGTTCGTTTAGAAAGTGGCGGCGGTATGGTGCACGGTTACGGCTTAGCGGCTTCACAACTCGACCGCGTACGTCAACGCAATATTCCATTAACGGCATCAGTTGATAAAGTGGCAGCCAGTGGCGGCTATATGATGGCCTGTGTGGCTAATAAAATCGTCTCAGCGCCATTTGCTATTCTTGGTTCTATTGGTGTTATTGCACAAGTACCAAATTTTCATAAGTTATTAAAGAAAAATGATGTCGACTTTGAGCAGTTTACCGCCGGTGAATTTAAACGTACGGTCACCATGTTTGGTGAAAATACTGATAAAGGCCGTGAAAAGTTTGTTGAAGAGCTTGAAGATACGCACGTGTTATTTAAAAACTTTGTTAGTGAGCATCGTCCAAGTCTAGATATCGCTAAAGTGGCAACAGGTGAGCACTGGTTTGGCACACAAGCAAAAGAATTAGGGCTTGTTGATGAAATACTAACCAGTGACGATTACTTACAGGCACGTTGTAAATCTCACAAGTTAGTGCAAATTAAGTATGCAACAAAGAAAGGTTTAGCTGAAAAGTTTTCAAAAGCAGCATCTTTGTCATTTGATAGTATTATAAGCAAGGTTTGGCAAAATAATCGTATTTTTCCAAGTTAATAGCTTTGGCTGATTTAAGCTAATAAGGTCATATCAATGGACAGTTTTTTTTGGCATAAATGTTGGGAGCGCAACAAGCTGGGTTTTCACCAAAGTGACATACACCCTTTATTGTCTCAATATTTCAAAAAACTGTCTTTACCCTCCGATCAGCATGTGTTTGTGCCGCTATGTGGCAAAACACTTGATATGGCCTATTTAGCGCAGTATTGGCAGGTTACAGGTAATGAATTAAGTGAAATTGCCTGTAGCGACTTCTTTCTCGAAAACAATATTGAGTATCAAAAAAAGACCTCAGGTGATTTTGAGGAGTTTTTTTGTCCTCAGCTTTCACTATTACAAGGTGATTTCTTTAAGCTTTCTGCAGACGCCATTCACCGCGTAGATTGGATATATGACCGTGCGGCCTTAATTGCGCTACCAACAACAATGCAGCAAGCATACGTTAAGCATTTGAAAACGTTTTTTTGCTCACATACACGCTTATTTTTAGTAACAGTTGAGTTTCCAAGAACGCAATTAAGTGGTCCGCCATTTTCGATAACAGCCACTGATGTACAACGCTTGTTTTCAGGCTTCAATATTGAATGTATTGCGACCCATGAGCTTAAAGATAAGCAATTTGCCCAGCGAAGCTTTGAAGTTGATTACCTGAGAGAAAAGCTATATATCATCACTAAAAAATAATAGTGGATGAAGTAAATATCTGGCTAAACATAGTGTTAGGTACTTATTTTTAAGGAAATAGCGGTTAATTTAAATAGCGCTCAGTTAAATTTTTATTAATGGAAGGGGAGTTTTGCTTAAAAGCTTAATTGAGTTTATTAGTGATGTATTTAACCTAACGGTTTTTATTTGACGTCATAAACTTGAGTAATATCTAGCAGTATAAATGCTGACCTATAATGATCAATCTTAAGCCTTCACTGCCTCCAACACACCTATGTTCCAATACACTTATGTAACCATTAATGTTACTTTGATTAGCTGCAATACCTTAGAAGGTATTCCTAAGCGCTTTAGATAGCTTACATAAGGTTAATTGAGTTGCTTTAGCTATTGATTGCCTTATATTTTCGTATAGTTTATTGGGCTTTAAATAACAAAAAAGGTGCTGTTGGGCACCTTTTTTTTGAAGATTAATAGTCAAAAAGTTAATGGTTAATTTAATAGCCATACTATTCAGCAAGCATCACCGCTTTGATGATAATTTCAGCGCCTTTGTTGACATGAAAATCCTTCATTGTAACTTGAGCGTGAGCTATTTTTTCGATAGGATTTATGACTATCGTATTTAACTTAATTGATTGTGCCAAGTGTAGTTTAGTGATTTCTACTAGTTCAACGGCGTTGATAGCCTGTACTTTAACTAATTGTGTTGCTTGGCTGTTACTTGCCACTAAAGCTAACATGGCGATAGTTGCTAATTTAAAAATGTTTTTCATAAGTCACCTGTAATAAAACGTTAATTGGTTTTATAGATGTTTTGGGACTCGTTCTTTTCAATGACAAACAAGGGTTGGGAGCCTGTTTGATTATTACCCGATTATTTCGGGGTAAAGATGAAGTCCTTCATCTATGGCGTGCATATTACGGTAAAACTGGTAAAGTTTATAATGACTATTTATAATGCCATTCATTAGAAAAACTAATCCGACATGCTTATGTCGAAAACTTGATGAATTATGCAAGCATAGATTCATTTTTAACGTAAATTTATAGGTGTATCTTGGCGAATAGACTCCCACCACTTAACGCTTTGAGGGCTTTTGAGGCATCTGCTAGGCAGTTAAGTTTTACCCGGGCAGCGGAAGAATTATTCGTTACTCAAGCAGCAATAAGTCATCAAATAAAAGCCTTGGAAGATAATTTAGGCATAAAATTATTTATGCGTAAAAATAGAAGTTTGTTACTGACAGAAGAAGGCCAGTCATATTATCTTGATATTAAAGATGTGTTTAATGCCTTACATGACGCCACAGAAAGATTATTAGCCCGCGGGGCAAAGGGTGCTATTACGGTCAGCTTGCAGCCAAGCTTTGCCATACAGTGGTTGGTGCCTAGGTTAAACACCTTTAACTTATTACATCCTGATATTGACGTGCGTATTAAAGCAGTTGACCAACCTGAAAATTCGCTTACTGAAGATGTTGATTTAGCAATATATTATGGTAGAGGGCGGTGGAGTGGTATTCATGCGGAGCAATTACATACCGAGTATTTGATCCCCGTGTGTTCACCTTTATTATTATCGGGTAGTAAACCCTTAGGTATAATTGATGATTTAGCAAATCATACTTTATTACATGATGCCTCGAGAAGAGATTGGAAAAGATGGTTTAAGCATGTTGACTTCAAAGGCGGTAATGTTAACCATGGCCCAATATTTAGTCATTCGGCGATGGTGTTACAAGCGGCTATTCATGGCCAAGGGGTTGCTCTGGCGCATAGTGTGCTTGCGAAACCGGATATTGATAGTGGTCGATTGGTTTGCCCATTTAAAGAAGTATTAATCAGTAAAAACTCTTATTACATTGTCTGTCGAGAAAAACAATTGGAATTAGGTAAAATAGCGGCGTTTCGCGAGTGGGTATTGCAAACGGTTGCCGACGAGCAAACTATGATTGATGAAGGGTAGCTAGTGTGATCAACAACGAATTATCAGTAAGTAACGAACTAAATAGCGCCAAAGACGCAAAAGCATTGGTCATATTTGCCCATGGTGCGGGTGCGGATATGCATCACCCGTACATTGAAGAACTTGTTGGTTTGATGAATGCTCAGCAATTGAGTGTTTTACGCTTTAACTTTCCTTTTATGGACAAGCGTAAACTTGATGGCAAAAGGCGACCACCGGACAGAATGCCCGCGCTAGTTGAGTGCTATCAAGCCATATTAGAAAAAGCCAATAGCACTTTACCGATATACATTGCCGGAAAATCAATGGGTGGTCGAGTAGCCGCGACTTTAGCGGGTGATAGCGTTTTAATGAAAAGTAATTTAATACGGGGCGTTATCTGCCTAGGTTATCCATTTCATCCGGTAAAAAAACCAGAAAAGTTACGCTTAGCGCCATTGCAAGATACACAATTGCCTGTGTTGATCTTACAAGGCGAAAGAGATGCGCTAGGTAGTGAAAGTGAAATTAAGCAATACGAAATTTCCTCACGTTGTCAGTTACATTACTTTAATGACGGTGACCACGATTTAAAGCCACGGGTAAAATCGGGTTACACCCTAAAACAGCATCAAACTACAGCGGTTCATAAAATGAGGAGTTTTATCGATGAAATTAATAACAGTTGCTAAACTACTGATGATATTTGTTGGTATCAGTGGGTGTTTTTCTGTATTATTCGGCGCTTGGTTAGCCCATGGTGGGCAATCGCTACCTTTGGCGTCACAAGAACGACTAATGACCGCATTAACGTATCAGTTTTTTCATACGTTAGCGCTAATGCTAACCATCATCTTATATAAGCTGCACGAAAAAGCTATGTTATTGATCGCAGGAATATTATTTGTGATTGGTATCGTATTTTTTAGTGGTAGTTTGTATATCAGAACGTTATTCGATGTGTTGAGTATTGGAAAGTTGGCGCCATCAGGCGGCCTGTCATTTGCACTTGCCTGGCTAGTGGTTGGATTTGCAGGTACTAAAATGTTTGACCAAAAGTTAGGTAATTAATTAAAATGACTGCAATAGTTTTATATTGTCGCCCCGGATTTGAAAAAGAATGTGGCGCAGAAATTCAAGAAAAAGCTTCATGGAATGAAGTATATGGCTATTTAGAGCTAACTAAAAACCAGGGCGTAGTTTATTTTCATTTAAATAAGCCGGAAGAGGGTGAGATTTTAATGGAAAAAATTCCATTAAAGCGACTTATTTTCGCTCGCCAATGGTTTGTCACGGTAACTGAAAAAATAGACTTACCTGACTACAATCGTGTTGAAGCCATTGTAGAAGTGTTAGGCACTGAGTGGCAATACGCTGATTTGCGTATGGAAACTCCTGACACAAATGACGGTAAAGAACTGTCGAAGTTTTGTCGTAAATTAGCAGTACCACTTCGACAAGCACTGAGAAAAGATAAAGTACTGACCGAAAAAGGTAATAAAGATGGCGCGGTGTTACATGCGTTATTTTTATCAGGCAAAGAAGTTATATTCGGCTTTTCATTAGCGCGAAATACTTCGCCACATGTGATGGGTATTCCACGTTTAAAATTCCCTAATGCCGCGCCAAGTCGTTCAACATTGAAACTTGATGAAGCTTTTTTATATTTTATTCCTAGAGAAGAATGGGATATACGTTTAACCTCAGGGATGAATGCAGTCGATTTAGGTGCAGCTCCAGGTGGTTGGACTTATCAATTGGTTCGTCGTGGCATGATGGTAACGTCAATCGATAATGGCCCAATGGCGGAGTCATTAATGCAAACGGGTCAAGTAAAGCATCGTACAATGGATGGCTTTAAGTACTTGCCGCAAAAGAAAAATGTTTATTGGTTAGTATGTGACATGATTGAAAAGCCACAACGCGTGGCAAAGCTGATGAGTGAATGGTTATTAAAAGGCCTATGCCAAGAAGCTATTTTCAACTTGAAATTACCCATGAAGGGGCGTTATCAGCAAGTTAATGATGACTTACAAACGATGAAAGATGCTTTTTCTCTGCACAATGTAAAATATGAATTGTATGCCAAGCATTTGTACTATGACCGCGAAGAAATAACCGTTCACGCTAGGTTATTATCTCCGCCGCCGATGGATATTTAGTGACTTTCTACTAACAATATTTTGAAAAAAAAGCCCTATATTTCTGATGGATTTTAGGGCTTTTTTATATTTTAAGTTTATATATCTGCTAATACTGTTGTTTTACTATCAAATACACCGCTGTTATACATCAAGAGATAATCTTCCTTTTTATAAAAAATAGTAATGCTAATGAGAGGATAGCGTATGATTTTGGTTCACCGACTGTTACCGCATTTGACACGCCTTGAATGACTATATTTTGAAAAGCGATAACCTCGCTGCCACCATTGACCTTAGCTTTCAATTCAAGTGTTAACAAGCTTCCAGTGTCTAAAATGGATGACGAAAATGCTTTAAATTCATTACTGAGTAATCGAGAATTTACCGTCATGGGATCGTTAAGCGCTATTAAGCTATTATCTTCTAAGCGGTAATTTTGTAGGGTATTTTCATTGCTTATACTTTGAAAGATTGTACTGTATGGATTGTTGTCAATACTGTAGCGCCATAAAAATTGGTCACTACTTTCAAAGTCGCCCATTGCCGCCATGTCGATAAAAAATGTTAATGCAGATAAATTTTTGATGTTGATTTTCCACTTAGCGAGGGCATCATCGATTGGATTATTCAAGTTGACGGTATCAACAATGCCAAAAAAAGCTTGTGTATTGGTACTCGAAACAATGCCTAAACGATCAGATGTTGCTATTTCACTGTTATCTAATAATGCGTTGGGTATATTTAAACCGACATCTCGTTGATAGATTTGAAAGCCATCGTTAATACTTGAAAAAGTATTTTTAAATGGATTAGTATAGTTAATATGTGTCGATGAATGGGGTGTTAATAGCTCATGATTAATCAATGATGCATGGCTATTACCGGTAAGAAGGTAGCTGCATATTATAGCTATAGTTTTTAGGTGAAATGGCTGCATAACAAAGTCCTTTTTGTCTTTAATATTTTGCTATAAGTTCCTCTAAGAAGTATTCGCTTTATTTGAAAAAGCAGGTAATTAACCGCTTTAAATACAATTAGCTTCATCCTTGGAGCAGGTTAGTATTACAGTAGTTTATAGGACGAATGTTAATAAATAGCCTATAAAACCTTAAACAGTATAGCGCTAGTGTTAATAAATGCGAATTTACCCAAGCCAACAATGTGAATCGACCTAGTAATTGAAATTATTGAACATTAAATACTATTAGGTCAATTTACACTAAGGCCAGAAAGCACTCAGTGATTGTTATCAGAAATAACCTTACTTGTTGATCACTTAGATTTGCTTACTAAGGTTAAAAATATATAAGTGTGGGACTAATTATTTGGTCAAAAGATGTTAAAAACTCTATTTTAAATAAAAAGTAACGACGTTCCCTTAAGTAAAAGAAATATTATGAATAATCCTAATATTTACATCTTCATATAAAGGAAAACAATAATGAAAAAACTACTTTTAGCCGCAATTTATAGCATAGCATTACTAAGTGCAGCGACGACATCTGCTAATAATAACAAGCTGAATACGGTAGCTATATTTGATGCACAACACCCTCCAGGCAATATTGCTATTACGCCGTCGGGCAGAAAGTTTTTGTCAATACACGGATTTTACGGGCAAAAGCAAAAAATTATGGAGTTGTTCAAAGACGGTACAACAAAACCTTATCCTAATGAAGCGTGGGCGTATGCTTACAATAACGGTAAAGGTTTTTATGATGTACTAGGTATTAATGTATCAGCCAATGGTATTTTATGGATGCTAGATACATCAGGCCCTGATCACGCTGGACGATTAGTCGGTTGGGATACTATTAACGAGCAGCTTCATAAAATCATTTATTTAGCAAAGCCAACAATTACAGAGACCTCGTTTTTAAACGACCTAGCGGTTGATAACAAAAATGGATACATCTATATAGCAGATACAGCACAAGGCAGCCAAGCCGCGATTATTACTGTAAATATTAAAACAGGTGCAGCGCGAAGAGTGCTGCAAAACAGCCATTATACTACTGCCGAAAACATCAACATAGTTATTGAAGGTCGCACTATGAAAATTGGGGGACAAGCGGCACGTTTAGGTGTAAACCCAATTACCCTTGAGCCAAATGAAAATTGGTTATACTTTGGCTCTATGTCAGGTACATCGATATATCGTATTGCTACCAGCGCAATGATAGATGAAAGTCTATCAAGTAAAGCGCTTGAACAAAAAGTAGAGCGCTATGGTACTAAGCCAATTTCTGATGGCATTATTGTAGATGGAGGTGGCAACGTTTATGTAACGGATATTACTAACGGCGCTATCGGTGTGGTTAAGCCCAGTGGCGATTATGAAGTGTTATTTAAAGATGAGCGACTCGTGTGGCCTGATGGCTTCAGTTATGGCGCTGATGATAAAATTTACTTCACTGTGAATGAACTTCACCGTTCACCGCCACTTAATGATGGTAAAGACGGTAGCCAAGGCCAATTTAGCGTGCTTTCTTTTGAGCCGCTCGTTACAGGTAAAGTAGGTCGATAAGTGCCCCCTAATTCAGAAATAACTAATTGACACTATTAGCATTGAGCAGTCCTTTAGGGCTGCTTTTTAGAAGCTAAAGCCGCTTTATTACTGTATTCCAACATGGATAAAAGGGTCAGCTTTTAGCAAGATGATGAAGGTTTGTGAACCTCTATTTTAGTTTGTGTTTAGCGCACCAAGTAATTGTGAATTTATTTCAGTATGAACAATTTCTGAGTGAGTCTCACTTGATGATGCAGAAGTTGATTTAGCTAAAAAACTATCACTTCTGAAACAGTAACTGCGTTTAGCACTTTTGTTGAGGTAATTTCATTACTCATCACTATTCAGACAAATTAACTTTTTTGAGTTATAACCAGTTATTCCTGCTCTGGTATATTTATACTAAGCTTGTTATATCCGTGCCATTAAACTTGTGGTTTTGTTATTGACAGGATCAATAAATTAATAACATTTACAAGATAAGAGAAATGCTGAAGATAAAAAAACCAAGCACTGTGGCTTGGTTTTGTATAATAAGGTAATAAGCAGTGTTATAAACGTTCTAATACAGCTTGTGTGAAGTCTGAGGTGCCGTGTGTGCCGCCAAGATCTCGTGTGGTGCGATCGCCAGATTCGATAACTTCCGTTATAGCGCGACGAATGTTATCTGCCTTATCAGCCATACCTAAGTATTCTAGCATTTGAATAGCGGCTAAAATAACTGAGGTAGGGTTTGCCAAGTTTTTGCCTGCAATATCAGGCGCACTGCCATGAACCGCTTCAAATATTGCACAGCCATTACCAATATTAGCGCCAGGTGCCATGCCTAAGCCACCCACTAAACCTGCACATAAATCTGACAGTATATCGCCAAATAAATTTGTAGTCACAATTACATCAAACTGCTCAGGATTCATAACTAACTGCATACAACAGTTATCTACAATCATTTCTGTTGATTCAATTTGTGGGTAACGTGCGGCTACTTCACGGGCTACTTTAAGAAATAGGCCAGATGTTGACTTTAGGATGTTAGCTTTATGAACAGCAGTTACCTTTTTACGACCTTCTTTTATCGCCGTTTCATAAGCGAAAGTTACAATGCGTTCAGCACCTTCACGAGTGACAAGACTTTTCGCTTCCGCTTGATTTCCGTCTTCTGAAACTGTTTGTCCTAGGCCTGAGTACATACCTTCAGTATTTTCACGAATGGTAATGATATCAATATTTTCATAACGTGCCTTCGTGCCTTTAAATGACAACACAGGACGAACATTAGCATATAGTTGAAAATGCTTACGTAAGGTGACGTTAATTGAAGTAAAACCTTCACCTACAGGTGTCGTTAACGGACCTTTTAGGCTGATTTTATTTTTTTCAATTAGTGCCAAGGTTGATTCTGGCACTAAGTCGCCATGATTCTCCAATGCGGTTAGACCAGCGTCAGCATACTCATATTCAAAATTACAGCCGGCTTTATCTAATATTTTGATAGTTGCGTCGATAATGTCTGGACCTATGCCGTCACCTGGGATCACTGTTATGGTTTGTTTTGCCATTGTTTAATTGCCTTTTGAGTATTGCTTTTTTGAATTGCGAGAATCGTGAGTTTTTGTTTAAATATAAAACACTTACCAGCCAATATATTTGACCTGACACTACGCTTATTGATTCAACCGAGTTAATGCCTGCAATTATAGCAACTAACCGTAGCAGTTAGTAAGTTTTACTGTAAAACTTTAGTCTAATTCCTGTGCTATTAGGTTTCTAGTTGTTGGTAGGAGAAAAAATCAAGGCTGATGTTTATTCTTCTCAACTAAACTTGGGCTATTTTAATTAGCACATATGGGTAATAACTAAGTGGCATGGGTAGCTAGTGTTATATTTAGTGTGGAGTTTTAAGAATAAATATTTTTTTCAGCAATACACGCGATATGAGTGATAGGCGTCGATTAAATATAAAAAAATGACTTATCAGGCAGCTAATATGTCATCACTTGATGTTAAGTATAGCTGTTTAAATATTACTGAGATGTGCAATTTAAAACGCTTTAAACTGCTGATAGGCTGTTTTACCAATAGCGGTTAAAATACCATTCGTAAACAATAATGCGGTGCATTCATCTTGTGTAGTGATGCCGTCAGACTTTACATGTTGGGTGCGGTAAAAGCTGACTTGATACCTGCTTTCGTTAACTATTTTTGCTTCGGTAATATCAGGACTACCTAGCTGTTCGATGGCACTATTAAAATTAAATTTTTTCAATTCAAGTTTAGCAATAAATTGTTGATTGTAAGCTTCTCGGTCTTCCCATTGCATGTTTGCAGGGCTGTCATCGTAAAAGTTGACCACTAAGGTGACAAATATACCGTATGCTGCTAAGGCGACTAATATGATAGCAATTATTTTTTTATTCACTTTTAATCCTTGAAGCTTTCTTGGTCATTATTTTTGAGTCATTATTTATTGTTAACGTCATTACTCATTATTAAGCTCTAAATAATGAGTAATGACGTTTTAGTGCGTTTTAATGGCTAGAGTGAAAATACCAGTAACAACTTTCAATGTTACCAGATTGTTAACTGCTGGCAAGTGCATTTTAAAAGGGTAGTCTTATGTCTTTTAAATTAAACCCTAAAGGGATATCAATTTTTAATGTCAGTAGCTTGCGACTTAACGTAATTTGTTCATCATGTTGCAATAGTTTTTCACTGATGCTATTTTTTAAGTCTTTAGCATTCAGTATACTTTTAATCGAGCCATACTGATTTAATAATTTTGCTGCGGTTACTTGACCTATGCCGGCTACGCCAGGAATTTTATTAGTGTTATCACCCGTTAAAGTCCATAAGTCCATTAACTTATCTGGTTTTACCGTGAACTTGTTAAGTACATATTCTTCGTCTAAATAACGACGATTAAAATAGTCATAGACTTGGATATTGGGATTGAGTAGTGATAAAAAACACTTGTCTGTAGATACCACAGTTACATTTCTACCACGCAATGCAACCTTTATTGCCAAGGTTGCAATTAAATCATCAGCCTCGTCTGCTTCTGAAACTAAAGAGTCAACGTGGTGTTGCATAAAGCGGTCTTGAATATCAGTTAACTTGTCAGCCAAATGCTCGGGCATTTTTTTACGGCCTTTTTTATAGTCTGGATAAATGTCATAGCGCCAACATGGCGCTTGAGAGTCAAACACCGCAAGCGCATGGCTAGGCTTTAACTGTTCAATAATTTTTTGTAAGGCTTGTTCACATGCTTTGGCGGTATTAAATAGCACTTGTTGCTTGGTATTTTCAGCCAATTCATTGTTCAACAAAAATGGCCGTTCTTGCACAGCATAAATTCTTCTGATTAAATTTAATGCATCAATTAATACCAAATGGACCGTCATAAAAATTAACCTTCAATGACTGTATAACAAGGAATGTATTCACTACCAGGTAGTTTCATTCTTTGTTGTTTGACGAAAGAATTCAATAGCGTATCCATTAATGCCATCATCTTACTATCACCACTTATTTTAAACGGCCCGTTTTCTCGGATGGCTTTTATGCCACTGGCTTTGACATTACCGGCAACAATACCAGAAAAAGCCCGGCGTAAATTGGCGGCTAATGACGCTATGCTTTGGTCATAATGCAAATTTAATGAGGCCATGTTTTTATGATCAGGCTCGAACGGCTGTTGAAATTCAGTTTCAATCACTAATGACCAATTAAAATGATAAGAGTCACCGGTCAATTTTCGATGTGCGACCACTTCTTCTGTGCTTAATTTAAAGGTTTTTGCGACTTGTTCAGGGTCATCAATAATAATTTTATAGAGTTGCTGTGCTGATTCACCAAGCGTGTTGGCAATAAAAGTGTCAATTTGCTGAAAATACTCTGCACTTTCAATGGGCCCAGTTAAAATAATAGGCAATTTTTGTAACTGGTTTTTTGGATGTAGCATAATACCTAAAATATAAAGTAACTCTTCTGCTGTACCTGCACCGCCGGGAAATATAATAATACCATGCGACATACGCACAAATGCTTCTAAGCGCTTTTCAATATCGGGCATAATGACTAATTCATTAACGATAGGGTTTGGTGGCTCGGCTGCAATAATACTAGGCTCAGTTAATCCTATATAGCGGCCAGTTGTGTTGCGTTGCTTGGCATGACCAAAGGTTGCTCCTTTCATTGGGCCTTTCATCGCGCCAGGCCCACAACCTGTACAAATATTAAAACTCCGCAAACCCAGGTGATAACCTACTTGTTTGGTATATTTATACTCGGTACTATTAATCGAATGTCCACCCCAGCAGGTGATCAAATTAGGTGAACTGTCAGGAATTATCGCGTTGGCATTGCGTAACATATCAAAAATAACATTAGTGACACTGTCGACATCTTTAGTGCTGTAACAATCACCAATAAATAATATGTCGCGTAACACCGCCGAAAGGTGCTCTTGAATACCCTTGATAATAATACCGTCGACAAAAGCATGTTTGGGCGGGTTATCTAAGGCTAACTTAACACCACGCTCACGCCTTAATACTTTAATTTGAAAGTCTAAAAATTGTTGATATATATCTTCAGCATTATCGGTATGACTGCCGGCATTGAGTACGGCTAACGAACAATTACGATAGAGATTATAGAGTTCACTGGTGGCGGATTGTTGTAAACGGTCAACTTCTGCTTGAGACAGTAAATTCATTTTGCCAACAGGATTAATTTGAGTATGCATAACGGTACTTCCTCGTGCTGATTATTATCCGTAAATAACGCTATATTTCCGTCTTTCTAGCTTGATACCATGCAGCGTTAGCATGTTCAAATGCGGTAATTTGTAAAAATAAACGGTAGACTTACCACCTTTTTACGTAATATATTGAGCTTGTTTACTACAGTGGATTTATCGATATTACTCAACAAATTCTTCGTCACCATAACGGCTAATAAAAGCCTCTTTGGCCATAACACTTGTTAAGGTAAAGGGTGTTGATTTTTTGCTAAACTACTGAGTTTTTTAGCATATATTTTAAGTTGATTAATTTGTTATTCAACAATATGTCACTGTCTTTGCAAGCGAGTGACAATTTATCATCAAGTTGTTCAATAATGCTGCTAGTACGCTGAGCGTGAATCGCGGTATCAAATAAAGATTATAATCGGTTAATAGTGATGTTCGCGATAAAACTTTCACTCATAAACTTTCACTCATAAACTTTCACTCATAAACTTTCACTCATAAGCTTTCACTCATAAACTTTCAGCCATAAAAAAGCGCTCCAAAATATACTCATTGAATGGAAACAATAGCACTAGGTATGTTTTGAAACTATTGCTTTTACATCAAGGCTAAAGCAATAGTTTCTTGTTATATGATAATAATAAACACAACCATATAAAAAGCCAGTATAAGTGTATATCTAATAACTGACTGCTTAAAAACTACACGTTGTGTTGGCTTATTGTCGTAGTGTTCTTAATTTAGGCGCTTTTGTTTTGCTTGTTGAGCGAAATGGATTAATGTCTAAGCCGCCTCTGCGGGTATATCGAGCAAAAACTGTTAGGTGTTCAATTTGACAAAAACGCTTGAGATCACAAAAAATTCGCTCAACACATTGTTCATGAAATTCATTATGTTGGCGAAACGAAATTAAATATTTTAATAAGGTTTTATGACAAATTTGTTGACCGCTATATTCAATATAAACACTCGCCCAGTCAGGTTGATTAGTGATTAAGCAATTTGACTTTAATAAATGGCAAACTAAATATTCAGTCACAACATCTGCTTGGTCATGGTTGATACTTTTTAGTATTTGTGGAGCAAGTTGGTAATGACTCACTTCAATGTCTAACTCATCTATACATAATGCGCTATCAAGGGCTATAGCGAGTGCAGGGCAGTTATTGACAGGAAAAAGTTTTACTTCTGCACTGGCGCCAGCGGTAGCGGATAAGTCTTTTATTAATGCAGACTCTACACTTTGCCACGAGGAGAATCTAGTCTGATTAAAACTGTTTAAATACAGCTTAAAAGACTTTGACTCTACAATGTTTGGGCTGGTACATGGAAAACTAAATTCAGCCACCGCAACAACGGGCTTACCCTTGCCATTTAACCATGACAGCTCATAGCCATACCAAACATCTTCACCTTTAAACAGCAGCTTGTTTGTTGTTAAACCTAAACTGTCTCTATTTAAGCTCCTAGGTACCGCTTGTAGTAATTCTGGGGTATATTGGCTGCAATAGCTTGTTACTTTTCCAAGCGTTAACTTGCTTAACGCTTTTGCGTTTGTATAAGTGCTCATTTTTGCGTAACTTCTTCTCTGATTGTAACAAGGTTGAAATCTTTCTCTATTTTATAGGAATTAACTGCTAGATGAAAATATCAAATCACTCTCTTAATGAACTCGTATGGCAATTTTCTCAAGATTACTTACAGGCATACCAAGATAGGTTTCAACATTTACCTATTACCCAGAAAGATGAAGACTGGTCATCGCCTTGTGAGCAAGGTGTGCATGAAGAAAGTTTTTCTTTATGGCAGCCAATAAAAATGGCACAAGTGCTAACGTTTGATAATGTTGAAGCGGCTTTGGAAGTCAAACTTCATGCTGACATTAAAGACTATTTTACCACTGTTTATAGTGACAGCTTAGATGCCAGTTGCGTAGAAGGAGACTTGTCATTGTTATTTGTATGGAGCGAAAAAGACTTTGCGCGTCTACAAGAAAATATTATTGGCCATATTTTAATGAAAACAAAATTAAAACAAAAGCTAACGATATTTTTTGCGCTGACTGATGATGACGACCATATCATTTCATTAGACAATGACACAGGCTCAGTGTGGGTGGAAAAAGTGGGCCGTGAGCCACATAAAAAAATAGCAGAGACACTGGCTGAATTTATGTCGCAACTTACGCCTCGGATACCGCCAACCAGTATTGAAAATGCTCAGTAAGCGATAAATTACTCAAACATTATAATGACTTTTTGGCCGTGCTGAGCATAAAGTCAGCTATTTTTTTGCTGGTCTAACAATTGTTTTAGCTGTTGCTTTAATTCAGTTATATCTCGCTGCAGTGGCGCTAAAGCATTTGCTATCAGTAAACTTATTTCTGTGTTGTTAGGTTTTGCTTCAGTTGAGGTTTTGGTGGTGATTTCTTGATCTTGAGCCTGTATAAATTTTGGCTCGTGGTGCCAGTTTTTTAAAGCCGAAATTATTTTTGGCAAAGGTACGGCTTGATTAAGCTGACTTTTAATCAGTGCCACACTGGGCACTTTACCTTCATTGGCTAGCTTGTTGGCGATGATGGAAATCTCATCAGATATAGTCATAACGCATAACTCAGGTGTTAAAGAAGCAATATTTTAGCGAAAAACACTAACGCTGTCTCGCTTTGTTTTTAGTTTTTTTATTTATATTCAATACAATCAGTTGGTTATGAAAGTGGTTTGGTATTTGCAATTAGCCTTATCTAAACCATTACTTTTGATAAGAGAAAAATAAAATGAAACAAACGTTATTAGCACTCATTGTTATTGCGCCATTAACCTTGACTTTAACCGGTTGCGTTATTGCCGTTGGCGGCGAAGATGGTCACTCTATTTCTGGCGATTTTGACGATAGAGAATATCAAAATAGAAAAAAAATCGCCGGTATACAATTAAACACCACGTTTGCTGATGTTTCTCGTGTAATGGGCGTAGCTGATTTTAATGAAACTTATTTCGATGACGGCAAAACGGTTAATGTAGTTTATTTTCGTACACATCGTTTACACAAAGATGGCTTAACAACGAAAGATGAGTGTACAAAGTTAGTTTTTGTTAACGATGAATTAACTGCCATAGAGTAAGGGTGATAATCAGTGGTGTGTTGATCGGGCTTATACCAATCTCACTCATTATCTGATCATTTTTACTGGTTAAAATAACCCACTACTGCGTTATTTATTTAATAATTAGCACCACTAGTGATTAAAATAAATGCCTTATATTTGGCCATTTTCCCTGCGTATAAAGTAGACCACCTAATTAATGAAATTGGTATGAGTATCTCAAAGGCATGAGAAAAGGGTGATATCAATTGATATCGCCCTTTTTAGTTTTACAAACGTAACATTTTCAGCATCGACTAACTATGTTATTAACTAGCTGCTGGGATAAACAACTGGGGTAAATTAGTTATGCCGCTTTGCTCTGTTTTGATGTGTTCTACTACCCCTGTTTTTTTGGCTGTGAGTTACTTTGGCGTTTGAGCGCTTATGCACGCTTTTTTCACTTGCTGAAGCTGGGCGGTTTTGGTAAGTTTTTTTAGGTGTTGTTACAGCTTTAAGATAACTTTTCTCAGTACGGGCTCTATTAGTGATGCCTTGATCACTTTGCCTATAACTGTCTTTTTTTATATGTTTTTTAACCTCATTATGCCTATTCATATTTACCTGCGGCTTAGCTGTTTCGATTTTATCGTTATAGGGTTTTTTACTGCCCTTAGTTTGTTGCCAAGGCTTATTTTTATAGGCTTTTTGTTGAGTTAATGAATTTTTCTTAAGCGGATGCTTGTCAATTTTCAGCGCTCGATTAACCTGCAGCTTATGCTTCAGGCTTTGGTTTTGGCTCTGGTTTTTACTGTGAGTATATTTATTTCCGGTATGTTCAGTAAGGCGTTTATTTTTATTCACAAAAGACTTTTGTTTTGTACGCAAAGCCTTATGCTTTTGCACACTAGGTGTGTGACTGCGATATTTCTTCTGTATGTTGGATGTGCGATACGCTAGGCCTTTTCTATGGCGAGGGTTATGCTGCCAAGGTTTTGACTGATAACTGGTAGACGATTTTTTATTACTATGGTGTTTGTAATATCGAGACTTGTGATGATTAACAACCACATGACGATTACTCCAGTGCACGGCACCAAAAAATAGTCCAACAGTTAGGTGGACAGGGTTATGCCAATAATAGGGGCCATGATGCGAAGCATAGTGCACAGGGTGGTGCCAAAAAATGGGCGGATAGTGCGACCAGCGCCAATCGCCATAAACGACTCGAGTATCGTAATAAGGCACATAAATAATATCAGGCTGTCTTGACTCTATGATGATTGTTTGGCTTTCTCGAACAACTTTGACGTTATTGATATTTTCAAGGTTACCTGCTTGATCTGCTTGTTGGCGCAATCTTTGTACACTGGCAAGCACCTGTGCTTCATCTTGTAAAAAAGCATCACCTAAATTAGTCATCCAATGTAAATCTTCACTTAATTTTTTAAGTATGTTTGGAAAAGGTAATAGGGCTTTAACGCTAGGATCCCAATCTTTGTCTTCTGCGGCATCAGCAAGTGCTTGAGTACTTAGCAGGCTATTTTTATTTAACCATCGCTCGGCGTCAACAACTTCAATAGGATAGGTTGTGGCAATAAGAATGTGGCTAAGCAAAGCGTCTGGATATAATGCGATGGGCGCTAGCATTTGTGCTAACTCAGCATCAGTAAGGTGACTGGCTTGGTCTGTTAAGTTAGGTTCAATGTTTGACTCATCGAAAGTTACACTGGTGCTATCAGCGGTAAAACCAAGGCTTGAAAACACCAAGGCGCTTGATAAAAATAGCATTAAATAAATCAGTGAGTTTTTAAAGTTAATTTTTTGCATCTTGCTACTCCTTAATACGTATGATTAAAAAGCCGCCTATTCACACTAGCTATTTACATAGCCTAACGGTAAATAGCTAGTGTGAAGCAACAGGGTGACTTTTTAAGTTATGCTAGCAATATTAACTGCTGTAAACTGAACGTTAGCTGAATCGAGTACTTATCAGGCGAGTTAAATTTTATAGTGGAAAATTAAGTGTAAACTTGGCACCTTTTAGTCGCGCTGACGACTCAATGCATATGCTACCTTGGTAACTATTGACTAAATCTCGCACTATCGCCAAACCAATGCCATGACCATGCTGATAAGTGTCGGCTCGAGTACCACGTTGTAATATCTCTTCTCTTAAGTCGGGCGCTATGCCAGCCCCGTCATCTTCAATAATGATCATCATGTTTTTGCTACTGTGACTGATCTCAAGTTGTATTTCTTGCTTAGCGGCTTTGCAGGCGTTATCTAATAGGTTACCTAGTATTTCTAATAGGTCGGCTTCATCACCTTTAAAGTTACATTCATCGGTAATATTGACCACAAATAATAAGGATTTATCGCGGTATATTTTTTCTAAACTTTTGATTAATTTATTGGCTATTGGTGCTACCGCTGTACCCAAGTACCAGGAGGATTGGCCAGCGCTTTGTGCTTTGCGTAACTGATATTCAATGATGGCATTAATAATATTGAGCTGCTCTTGAGTTAGTGGCGATAGCGCGGCCTGAGTTTGCATAACGGCCAGGGGTGTTTTTAAACTATGAGCGAGATCTGATAAGGCATTACGATAGCGTTGGCGCTGTTTTTGTTCGGCATTTAATAATAAATTCAATTGCTCAGTCACTTGATGTAGCTCGGTTGGGTAAGTGCCGATAAGACGCTCACTTTTGCCTTGTTCGACATCACTGAGCTCTGTTTGTAAGGTTTTTAACGGCTTTAACGTCCATAACGACCAAAGGTATTGAATCAATAAAAGTACTAGCATTAAACCGGCTAACCCTAGCATTAATTGGCGATGAAATTCGGCCATCATCTGAGTTAAGTCGTTTTGTTGTTTAATAATATGTAGGGTCATGGGCAAAGGTTGTTGTTCACTGCCATAACTGACACTTAAGCTATAAACAAAGTGTGGCTGCGCTGCTATCTGAGCTTGATAAAATGCACTTTCTCCTAAGTGAGGTTGTTGAAAGTTTTCTGCCGGCCATGGCGACAGTAATGACTGAGAACTCCAAAGCTTTTCAGGTGAGCTGGGTAGTTGATGCGCCGTATTTTCTTGCATGGTTGCTGAGCTACTAGTGAGCACCGCATATAAGCCTGACTGGCTAACATTAAATTGCGTTTCCAATAACTGCTCAGGCATCAGCAAGCTGTTATTTTCAACTTCAATAATGGCTAAAATAGAGTAAGAATAAGCAGAGAGTTCATTCTTTAAACTAGCCAGCATATGTTTTTCATAGGCATTACTGATAATTAACCCAACAATGGGCAATAAGATGAAAATCATTAATAAGGCACTAAGCAGCACTCTGGTTTTTAATGATTTAAGTGACTTTTTTAGCGAATTTAACAACTAAATTTACCTTTTGTAAAATAAAAGCCCAATGCCATGTTCGTTTGATTAACCAGAGGTTAGATGTGTTAAGTCTTTTAATAAGTAGCCTTGACCACGTAACGTTTCAATAAATTGGTATTGGTTTTCAGGGTCAAGTTTCTTTCGTAGGCGGCGGATAAAAACTTCTATCACGTTGGAGTCCAAGTCAAAGTCTTGATCATAAATATGTTCGGTGAGCTGTGTTTTTGATTTGACTTCACCTAAATGGTGCATCAAATATTCAAATAATTTGTATTCATAACTACTGAGCGAAATAGCCTGTTGATTAACGCTAACCTGCCTACTTGCGGTGTTAATCGCAAAGGGCCCATTTGCGATTAACGGACTTGCTTGACCCGCACTGCGTCGAATTAAGGCATTTAACCGTGCTAACAGTTCTTCAATATGAAAAGGTTTAGTTAAATAATCATCAGCGCCAGCGTCTAATCCAGCGACTTTATCTTGCCAACTACCACGCGCCGTGAGTATTAATATAGGAAAGCTAAAACCTTGTTCGCGCAAAGATTTAACAACGCTCACGCCGTCAATTTTTGGTAAGCCTAAATCAATAATAGCCGCATCATATGGAAACTCTTGGCCTTGAAATAAACCATGCTCACCATCACTTGCCACATCGACACAGTATTTTGCCGTGATTAAATGATCTTTCACGTGTTGTTGCAGATTTTTATCGTCTTCGATGAGCAAAATTCGCATTAATTAGTTTCCTGATACACGGCCTGATTGGGCGTCAACGTTAACTGAAATTACATGACCGTTGTCTTTAAGTAACTTTACCCGGTAGCTTGGATTTTTTTTAGAACCATTGTTATTAACTTTTAATATTTTACCGCCAAATTTTTTTTGAACAATTCGGGCCGCTTGTTGAGGGCTAAGTGATTTAGCACTGTTAGATTGACCATAGTTAGCTTTTACAATCATCAAGCTATTAGGCGTAGCCTCAATACTAGCAAACACTGGGGCTGCTAGTAATGACGTTACTACGCTTAAGATAAATAATTGTTTTTTCATTGTGAAACCTTATTAAAACGACTTGATCAAAACGAGATTGTCAAACAGTGTAAAATAATGATGGATAGAATCCAAGTAGGGGTTATTTTAAAATAACTAAACTGAATGCTTTCTGAATATAAGCTTACTGTTTTATTCGTCTGCATCTCATGGTGTTTAATGACGGTAGTATTTAAAAGTTAAAAACAGTGTTCAGCTAGGGTTCAGAATACCTCAGGTTAAATGACAGCCATACTTTATCAAGGCTATCATTATGTTTAATAAAATTTTTTATAAACTGTTTAACAAACGACTTAATAAGCTATTTAATCAGAAATTTACTATCAAGTTAACAGCAACATTGTTGTTGGTCAGCCAAGTGTCTGTTGCACAAACGCAGCTAGACGTTGAACAGGCAAGTCGCTCTGTTAGCGGATTAAAAAATAATGTCGTCGAGCGTGAAAAAACTAACCTTAACCCTAAAGAGCAAGTCAAGATTTCCCAGAGAACCTTAGCATTTAAAGGCATGAGTCGACCTGAGGTAAGCTATGCCCGCCAGCAAAAAGCAACATCAAATTTACTCACATCAGCGCTAAGTCAAAATGTTGAATATGATGCCGGCTCGTATCATAGTTTTTCAATTTACAGCGGTTACAGTGAGCTTATTCTGGATATTGATGAAGACGGCTATTATCAGAGTTTTAGCGTCACATTCGATGCCGATATATTATCGTCAATGGCGAATGAACAAGCCGTTGTTTATGCTGATTTATACCTGAGTCAAAACGGTGGGCCTTGGGTTTTGTACTTTTCTAGTGATGACTTTGTTATTACTGGCGAAGATAGTGAAGATGAGTTTGAAGTAGTTACTCAGTTAGACTCGGGTTATGTAGCAGATCATTATGATGTGCTAATTGATTTATATGAAGTGGGCTTTAGTGCTGTGGTGGCGACTTACAGTGCCAACAATACTAATGCGCTTTATGCACTGCCATTAGAAAGTAGCGACTATGATCCTGAGTATATAGCGGTTGAATACTACGATGAACACTCAGGAGGCAGCAGTTGGTTGTTGTTCGGCGCATTATTGGCCTTAGTTTACCGTTATTGTTTAGTTAAATTCGGATGATATTAAAAAATAAATTAAACTGACAAGGTTATGTTATTTCGCAGTAATAAAGCGACTATTAGCGAAAATAGCGTGGCTTGTCGCTTATGTATAGTAATAAAGTTTGACCTGATTTCTAATATCCTGATATGGTTGAGAGATAAAAAAACAATAAAAATCGTACTATTTATGAGGGACTCTAGATGTCACCAGAAGTCATTGAAAAAACCAATGTCGATATAAAAGCTGCATACCTTTCGGCTGAAGATTTAAAATTAGCCGCATCATTATTATACCAAGCGTATCATGATGACCCGGTGTTTCTTGAAATATTCTCTGCGGATAAAAGCGATTATGAACAACGCTTACGGGCAGCGATACGCGAAGAACTGAATGTTTTTTGGCAAGCAAAGCAGCCAATGATCGGTTTGTATTTAGGTGAAACCATGGTGGGTGTTGCCTGCTTAAATAACCCTGAAGAAGGTGTGTCATCTGAGCGATTTTGGCATTGGCGCTTGAAAATGATGCTGGGTGCCGGTTATTTTAGTACCAAACAAATGATTGAAAAAGAAAATATTGTTTTAGCGACAGTTCCGTTGAAAAAATTTCACATGTTGTCTTTTATTGCTATACATCCATTACATCAACACCATGGCTTTGGTCATTATTTAATGGCAGCGGTAAATACCATTTTAGCAGAGCACAAAGACAGTGAAGGTGTTGCGGTTTACGCTACCAGTAAAAAATATAAAGCATTTTTTAAAGACGTAAACTATCAGTTCATTAAAGAAGTTGCTGTCGGTAATGTCTCTGGTTCTTTGATGGTTTATTATCGAGAAGCAGCGGAAAGTTAATGCTTAAGCATTTAGCTGTCAATTTTATATAAGTAAAGTGATACAACCAAAAGCTTTACTTTAGCTCGCTAGCTAAATCATCAACTCGTCACTAGGGTTATGGTTTTCATTGATTATGGGCGACTGGCATTTAGTTATTGGCTGTGATGTTATAGCGACATTAGCACTTAACTAACTAAAAGATTTTCTGATAACATTTCTAGTAGGCTTTTTGTTATAGACCCTTATCATTTCTAACTTAACTCCCAACGAGCAAGCCAAGAAAGCGTCACCTTTGGTGTTATCGATTTTGGCAATACTTTTATATAGAGACTCTACCTAGAGGCTTTTATATAAACGCTCCCACCTAAATCTGAGTTACTAAGGTGACACACACGCAGTTGCCGAGAATAAACGCTTTTGGCTCTGGTAACCAACTTTCTGTTACTTTCACCCTATATTGTGCTGCCTTAAATTATGTCTGGTAGCGAACCCTTTTTCAGCTTGCACAAGTCTGCATCTTAAAATGCAAGGGGCACAATACTAGTAGTTTGTTTTTCGTACACCTGAATGCGCTAACTCAATGTAAGACATGTCTCACATTACTGTAAGATATAATACTTTTGATAGGGATGTAAATATTTTTATTTATTTTAAACTATTGTTTTTATAGGTTTATTTTTTATTTTTCAATGCTGCGATTGCTTTTTTGATGTTTTTTTTAAATCACCTACTTTGAAAAGCTAGCATTTAGTCTACTATTATACCTGTCAGGAAGACAAAGGGATTACGAATAACGGTAATGGTTTACCACTAGGATGCTTAGATTAGCAAAGAGATAGGATGTCTCACAAGGATAGATTGAATAGTTGTCACGGAATAATCATCAGGAAGATGAATATAGACAATTGATGTAACTAGGATAGTTATTATTAAGGATAATAGGATGTAACTAGGATAGTTACTATTAAGGACAATATGATGTAACTAGGATAGTTATTATTAAGGACAATATGGACAGCAAAAGGTTTGCTAGGAAATGCTAGGGATAGCTCTTTATGGATGAAGAGGGAACATTATATATTTATGCAGGATGCATATAAGCTAGTTATAGAAATGCGGTTCATTGAACCGCTTTTTTTTCGTCTAAAATTCACTCAATGTACTAATGCCAGTCTAATTTAAAGCCAATCTAACAAGCAATTTTGTTAAAGCTTATTTTAAACAAGGCCATTAACCCCTCTTTAAATCCAATCATCAATTAATTCAATGCTGGTTTTTTTATTTTTCAGGTCAAATTAATATTCAATTAAATTGGCATAAAAAGGTGATTTCCCTAACCTAGCTTGACTACCTTTTAATGAGAAACTGTAACCGCAGAGTAAAAATTTGTTTTTAAAAGCGATATTTTTAATTAACGCTTTGGTGTCTAATGGCGAAAAATAGGCATAATACTTGTTATCTATTGTGCTGACGCTATAGGTTCTGATCACTTCTTCTTTCGTAAACTCGATGCTTTTACAACTTTTATCACCTGCAGCAGTGCCTAGGGACCAAACGTTAAGGTTATCTTTAACACTAGCTTGCCACTGGATGACAATAGCGTTATCAGCAGCGATCATGATAGAGAAGTTGTCTGGCAATGTTATTTGATGTTGAAATTCTTTTGCTGTTTTTTGAATTTCACTTGTGTGTTCCACAGGATTATCAGTCGGTGTTGGTTTAGCAAATAGCATTGATATAATGAATGCTAGTACTAATAAAAAGCTAATCAAGGCTATAGTGAGTTGGCTATTTTTTTTGCTAAAAAGCGCTAAGCGAATTGACTCAGCAAGTTCGACTTTATCTTGCGAACTATCACTGAAGTGATTGGCATGGGTGGTTGAAGAGGTATTTTGATTGTTATATGCAAGTGGCGAATAATCATTTTTATTATCCGAAGATTGATTGATATTGACACTATTCATAGTAGGTTCAATACGTTGGCTGTTACGAGAGTTAGTTTTTTTTAGTTGTTGAAAATCAGATAAATTAACTGGACCATTATAACCAAGTATATAGCGTCTTTGACTTTTACTTGGGTAAGTTAAAAGTACTACCATCATAAGTAAAGGTATTAATAGCAACCAATAGCTGCTGTTGTAGCCAGTAAAAACAATAAAAAAACCTGTTACCAAAAAACTGCCCGCAGGCGCTAGAATCCAAGTGTTATGTAGGTGCGCATCATTGAGTCGGCGCCGAGTAGCCGCTAAGTATGTTGATGAAGATAGTAACAGTATAAAAATGGCGCTGAATTTATGATCACTCAAGCTTTCATTTAGTATGATAAAAGCAAGAAAACATGTAAGACTAATAAAGATAAAACGTTGTCGGTTATCAAAACCGTGCCAGCAAAATAGCGACTTAATAAGTTGCAAAAGACCTCCAAAAATAAGTTAGCGATATGGCGGTATACGCTAACTTGAAAATTACTAAAATAAAACTCAATGAGAGTTATCAAGGGTAACTAATTTAGCCTGCGAAGTCAGTTTATCTGAGATATTTGTTTGTGCATTTGTAGTCATTTATCAAACTAATAAAAATAAAAGTTTATCTAGCTATTTTAGCGCATCAATTAAAGTAGACTCCATACTGTTAAGTAGGCACAGAGCTAGGGAGACGATTAAGTACAGAGAAAAAATAGCGTTGTATTTATAGCGTTAATTAATTTATTGCTCAGAGAGTATTAGGTTATATATTTAGGTTAATATGGATACTTTGCAGGACGTTTAGGTTATTCATGGAGTGAACAGACCCTTTTGGAATGATATGTTAAGGGCATAATTAGCGAAATCAAAAAAAAGCGACTTAAGGTCGCTTTTCCTTTACCTGCTTACTTATGCAGCGTTGTGTTAGTTAACTCGGTAAGGGGGCGTGTCGAGATTGTCAAGTTTGTAACCGCGTAATATCATTGTGCCATGGTATGTAGATTCACCATCACCACTAAATTCAAAATCAAAATGACTTAACCAATGTGGTCCTAAGCGTTTAGAGAACCTAAATCGACTCGATAAACGCGCTATCGCTATAAATTGCAAATTTTCATCTTTACAATATTTATCAACATGGGAGCGAGCATACTCAGATACTTTTCGTAAATACACAAAATACCAAAAGAGTAAGCCAATAAAAAGTAGATAGTAAATGTTTTCCATGAGAATGCCTATGGTTTAAAAAGCGTGCCAATGGCTTGGGCCAAATCAGGGCTGCGTTTTGGTGAACGAATGGCTTGCAATAGTACGGGGCGTATCGTCGGTATTGCAACTAAATCTTTAAATATTGCTGAAAATAAGGCCTTGTTTTTATCTTTTATTAAATGCTCTAAGTAGGCGAAAAGCATGTTTTCCATACTTAATATTGGCCATAAACGACCCGCAATAATAATCAGTATATCTTCGTCTAACCTTTGATTAGTGATTAAGTTACTCAGCAGGTTTTGACTATAAGTGTGCTCTGTACTCGATGCAAGTGCACGTAACAATGCAATGGTAATGACTGTATTGTTACTGGTTTGTGCTTGTTGAAAACGTAGTGTTATTTGCTCAATAACGTCAACAGGTAAGCTAACGTTTTCAAGTGCAGAAGATAAGGGAACAAGTACTTGTTCAGGCAAGTAACTTAAAGCGTTGGTTAAAACCTCACTGTTGTTAGCTTCGTTGAGTCGAAAGGCAAAGTCAGATAAACCTTGTACCCCAAGGTCTTGCCAAGCTTCCCATCCGTTGACACCCGATAAGTAACGTTGTGCAGGTGCATAAAACTTGCTGGCCGCTTGTTTAAGCGACGTTGACAAAACACTATTTATCGCGGCTAATTTATACTGGGCCGGTGTAAAGTGATAAGGATTTTTCTTCAGTAACGCTTCTTGTTGCTCGGTTGGATTTACCGTAAGGTTTTCACCTAAGGCTTCAACAATAATGGCAATAAAATGATTCCTAGCTCCTTGATTTAATAGGCCTCGTTCATCTAACGGTAGTTTGACAAACCATAAGTAAGGGCTAGTAGATTGCTTTTGCCAAAATGCAATGGCAAGCATTGCATGACCTTGAATTGGAAAGGGGTAAGGCAGTTGAGCTGCTTCAATTTGTTCAAATTGCTCTATTGATATTTTATCTACTCGACGACCGATGTCGTAAATACAATATTGAGAATCTGATAAGTTCAGTAATGCTGAAATTGAAGAAATAGTGTCCGAAGTTATACTCATAGAATCTACTGTCGCTATTAAAAGTTTAATAAGTGGCTAGGTGTTGTTATGACTCAACATTATAGAGATAACGCTGCTTTAACTCCACCGTTAATCTTTATCCGGTGATTTTAGGTAACGGCAATGATTATTAGCTTCTATCTATAAAATTTATACTGCACAATTTCTATTTAGCACTTAAAGTAGCACTGCTGTGACGTTAATAGATCCAGCACTAAATTTGAGAAGGTAAAAATCTATTTTTGACCGCTAAATTGGCTAAGTACTATTTTATCGAACGATTAATAACAACAATACAACAATAACGAATATTGACCATTTGGCCTGTGAGGTATTAACCAGATTATTTTGAGCAATAAAAGTTAATATCAGAGAGAAAAATAAATTAACATGACAATTAAAAATGCGGGTACGGTAATTGTTGAAAAACCACTATTGAAAATTTTATATCAAGATGAATATCTTGTGGCTGTTGATAAACCCCCAGGGCTTTTTGTCCACCGAAGCTTTATGGACAAAGATGAAATTTACTTTGCCTTACAACTTATTCGCGATCAAGTTGGCCAATATGTTTATCCATTACATCGCCTTGATAGACCTACATCAGGTGTGTTGTTATTTGCCTTAACCCAGGATGTAGCTCGCTTAATGGGGCAAGCGTTTAGCGAGAGGAAGATAAAAAAAACTTATTTTGCCTTAACGCGCGGACATTTGCTAAATGAAGGGGTTATTGATCACCCATTAAAAGAAAAGCTTGATGATTTAGGGGATAAAAATGTTAGCCGTGATAAAGAAGCGCAAAGTGCAGAAACATTTTATAAGTCAGTCGCTATTGCGTCATTGCCGGTGCCCTTAGGTAATTATACAAGCGTGCGATATTCGTTAATTAAATGCCAACCTCATACCGGACGCCGTCACCAAATTCGTCGACATCTTGCTCACTTACGCCACCCTATCATTGGTGATATAAATTATGGTGATAATAAGCAAAATCCATTTTTTGGTGAACACTTTGGTTTTAAACGCTTGATGTTAATGGCTAAACAGGTGGAGTTTATTCACCCCGTAACAGGGCTGGACATGTTAATTGAAGCTGAGTTTGATGAACAATGGCAGCAGATATTTAATGTCTTTAAATGGTAATACTCGGCTTTTACAGTCGTGGTGTATTATTTGTCTCAATCTAACGAATCACGGGGCTGTTAATTTACATTCTCATTTTTTGTTGCAGGATTTAACCTAACTACGTTAGCTTGATACCCACTACCTTAAATGATAGTGGGTATCAGCCTATATATTCTATGGCGTTAACGCTTGCATAACAATATAGAAGGCTAAGGTGCTCTGAATTTTCATGTCCTGCTTAGATCTTGCTATTAGTAGTTATTAAACTTTTCTTATATTTTAAATCGTTCTACTAAGCTATCTAAGTTCATTGCCATTGCGGTTAACGATTCACTTGAAGAGGCTATGCGGGTTGATATTTGTGCACTATTTTCTGTACTATCACTAATCGCATGCACATGAGTATTAATTTCACCAACGACCGCGGCTTGCTCTTCTGTTGCCGTGGCGACCTGAGTGTTTAAATCTGAAATTTGTTGAATATTTGCAACAATTTCATTGAGTGCTTCTGTGGTTTGCTGAGCATCAGTCACCCCAATTTCGGCAGTCTCTTTACTTTCTCTTATACCCTCTACCGCTCGCTTAGATTCCGTCTGTAACAGGTTGATCATCTTATTAATTTCATCTGTTGCCTCGCTGGTGCGCTTCGCCAAGTTGCGTACTTCATCAGCGACAACAGCAAAACCACGACCCTGTTCGCCAGCTCGAGCTGCCTCAATAGCGGCATTTAAGGCCAGCAAGTTTGTTTGCTCTGAAATGCCACGAATAACATCGAGAACACTACCAATTGCATTGCTCTTATCGGCTAACGACGCAATGGTAATCGATACTGACTCCATCTTCTGAGCCATCTGGTCAATATTTTCAGTGGAATCTTTAACAACAATTTGCGCATGCTTAGCTTGAGTTGTTGCTTCATTTGTCGAGTCTGCTGCATGGGCGGCATTTTCGGCAATTTCGCTGATGGTTGAACCCATTTGACTAATGGCTGTTGCCACTTGCGTTGCAATATCACGCTGACTTTCGGCATCTAATCTTGATTGTTCTGCATCTTGAGAAACTTTAATAGCGGCTTGGCGAACACTTTTCGATGTGGTGGACACATCATTAACCACAGCATGTATTTTATTGATAAAGGTATTAAAACCATGAGCTAAACGCGATACCTCATCACTACCGCTTTCACTTAGTCGGTAACTAAGATCGCCTTCTCCATCACCTAATTCACTGAATACTCGTGCAAGATCGTTAATAGGTTTGGTTAAACTTTTTGCTAAGATGATACTGATAAAGATAAACACAACAACAATAATACCAAACCATATAAGCATATAATTTCGAGATTCGTTCAATGCTAAGTAAAGCTCAGCTTTTGGAACTTCTGCAACCACATACCAGCCAAGGCTTGAGATATAGCTAGTCGCAATAATTAAATTTTCGGTTTCTTGGAAGGCAAATTCTTTTTGGGATAAAAGAATTTGAGCGTTTATATTACTGTAAAGATCAGTGAGTTTTGTTTTGTCACTTTTTTCCTTATCTTTATGAATTTTCACTAACCCTGAATCATTCACAAGATAAACAAAGCCAGACTCTTCAATTTTAAAGCTATTTAAATAACTCACCATGTCATTAAATGACTTTGACAATCCGGATATACCTCTTCCGTTCAGCTGCTGGTAGTTGATAAACACATCGACATTACCATTAGGGTATTCGTAGGTACTTGCGGACTCTTCTTTGTTTCCATTGGTGAACGCAAAAAACCAACCGTCAATATTGTCATCTTTAAGTACACGAAGAAAACCATCTTGGTTCCAATATTTAGCTGTTTTACGATCGGCAAAGGATGCATTACTCAAGTTGTTATCTTTAGCTATTTTATCTAACATTTTTATAACGTTAGCGTCATTGTCTGCACTTGCACCAGACTTTATCCAATCAAGCAAAAAGGGGTTTGTTGCAATGGATTTTGTCAGCACTTTCATTTCTGAAATCTCTCCATCCACAGCATTGCGAACGCGCAGCAAAAGGTTAGGTAAGTCGGAATGCTGCAGTCGAGAAATAAGTAGCTCTTTAGCTTTTGAGTGACCGACAAATCCGACGATGCTAGTAGATATTACGACAGCCATTAACATGGCAATCACTAGTTTAGATCGGATAGAAAGGGTGGTGAAAAATCTCATCAAAGAGTTCCTATGGGTAAGTTTTCTGTAGACTTTGCTGTTACGGCGATTTGACAATAAAACTCTGTTATAACGGGGGTATAACAAGTGTTCGCTATAAATTTTTTCTAGTTTAACATATGCTTGTATTCTCACCATTAAAAAAACAATCTTTATCTAATTAGCACCAGCAAAAATCTATTATTTTTTGTCTACCGCTAATTAGGCTGATTAACTGCCTACAAGCCGCTAGGCATTAACAGAGAGCAGTTTAATAGATAGGTTACTTAATGGCGTTTTTATCTCTATTTGTAGCAGTAAATTATAATGTTTTTTTTGATAATAAAGTGTACTTAGCTTGATGATTGCAAAGGTGATAGTGGTAAGCGTTATAGCGGCAAAGCTTAGAGCAATTATAAATTTGACTAAGTTAGATTATTTGACCTTCTCGCTTAATATTATAGTGCTTTGACTTGTTGATGAACTTTTGATTTAAAGCGCTTTTTAAGCATTGGGTTTATGGTGCTGAGCATGGTGATGAGCAGATATTTAGAAAATTTATTTAGTCAATCTAGATGAGAAGCAAGGTGTTAACAAACAGGGTTTTATTTAAGAGGTATAATGTTTTAATTAAACTTGTGCAGTGTACTTAACAACACTACACAAGTTAAGGTTAACAGTTAAAGCAGAAAATTACTCTTCAGATACCGAGCGAAGTAGGGCATTAATACCTACTTTAGCACGTGTTTTTGCATCAACTTTTTTAACGATTATCGCTGCATATAAGCTATAGGTACCACATTTAGAGGGAAGGTTACCTGGCACAACAACTGAACCTGCTGGTACTCGACCGTAATGCACTTCACCAGTTTCTCGGTCATAAATACGCGTACTTTGACCGATATAAACGCCCATTGAAATTACGGCACCTTCTTCAACCACAACGCCTTCAACAATTTCTGAACGAGCGCCAATAAAGCAATTGTCTTCAATGATGGTTGGTCCGGCTTGTAGCGGTTCAAGTACGCCGCCAATGCCAACGCCACCTGATAGATGCACGTTTTTACCAATTTGTGCACAAGAGCCAACCGTTGCCCAAGCGTCTACCATACAGCCTTCATCTACATAGGCACCAATGTTAACGAAACTTGGCATTACCACAACATTTTTACCAATAAAACTACCGGTACGCACTGACGCACCCGGTACAACTCTGACACCATCAGCAACAAAATCGGCATGGCTATAATCAGTATATTTCATCGGCACTTTATCGAAAAATGTGCTTTCTGCGCCGTCGATAACTTCGTTATCCCAAATTCTAAATGAGAGTAACACAGCTTTTTTAAGCCACTGGTGTACAACCCATTCACCCGCAATTTTTTCTGCAACGCGCGCTGAGCCATTGTTTAATGCCGCTAATGCATCTAATACCGCTTGTTTTACTTCAGTAGAGACAGTGGCAGGCGTAATGTTCATACGCTCTTCAAACGCTTGTTCAATAATTGTTTGTAATGCTAACATCAAAAATTCCTAAGATTAATTTGCTAAAGTTTATCGGTGACTATCAGCGCAAAGCATCGCTTCTAATACGTTTTTTTGCTCTGTGGTTAGTATTTTATTGTCATTATTTGAAATGGTAAAAACATCCTCAGCTTTTTCGCCGAATGTGGTGATTTTAGCTGAATGTATTTGTATGTTACATTTTTGAAAAATAGTAGCAATATTAGCCAATAAACCGGGATGATCTAAAGCCACTATATCTAATATCGTCCGGTTTTTTGCTGTACCGTCGATAAAACTGACATGTGTTGGTACTTTAAATTGGCGAAAGCGTTTCGCTAAAGGCTTAGGCTTGATACGGATTTCTTTTGACGCTAATTTAACGCTTAACGAACGCGCTATGGTCAGGGCTCTAGCACTATCATTAATGGCTTTATTACGGTTATCTAAGACCACAAAGGTGTTAGCAGTGAAGCCAGACTTATTAGTAGTTATTTTTGCATCATGTATGGACAGTTTTTTTGCGCCAAGTAATGAAACAATATTGAAAAATATATTAGGTTTATCCTTTGTATAAACAAATACTTCTGTGCCACCACGATAAGGTTTTGGACTAATAATGACCAAGGGCTTAACTTTGTTGTGCGACAAAATATGCTTAGAGTGCCAAGCAATTTGTTCAGGAGAATAACGTAAAAAGTAGTCGGCTTTAAACTCTTTCCATAATTGTTTTAAGCGCTCTTGATCAAGTGATTCTACTTTTAAAATTTCAATAGCTTGTTGTTGATTTTCTCTAATTTTTGCTCTTAAATCAACTGGCTTTTCAAGACCACGTCTAAAGGCTCGTTTAGTACTATAATATAAATCTTCCAGTAGATTAGCTTTCCAACTATTCCATAAACTTTCGTTGGTGGCACGCATGTCAGCGACAGTTAAACAGTATAAGTAGTCTAAGTGAGCTTCGTCTCGTACAATCGTGCCAAAAGTTTTAATGACTTCAGGGTCAGAAATATCTCTGCGCTGAGCGGTAACTGACATTAATAAATGTTTTTCTACTAGCCAAGCGATCATTCGACCGTCGTGATCACCTAATTTATGGATTTTAGCAAAATTTAACGCGTCAATCGCGCCAAGTTTTGCATGATCACCACCACGACCTTTAGCAATATCATGAAATATACCGGCAAGATATAATAGCTCAGGTTTACGAACACGTTGAACAATTTTGCTGCACAAAGGGTATTCATTATTATGTTTTACTTGGCTAAAACGGTACAAGTTTTTTAATAAACGATAACTGTGCTCGTCGACAGAATAGGCATGAAATAAATCAAACTGCATTTGGCCAACTATATTTCGCCATAGCGGTAAGTAAGCACCAATAATAGAATGGCGGTGCATAAGTGTAAACGCTAGGCCTAAACCGCGAGGGTGTTTAATTAACGCGATAAAGATTTCCCGGCAGCGAGCATAGTCAATCATACCTGATACTAATCGCCGGCGCGCATTACGCATTAAGCGTAAAGTCTCTGGATGTAAGTCAGTAATCTCTTTATGTTGGGCAATCAGTAAAAACATTTCCATGATCATGGTTGAACGGGTAAAAACTCGTTTATCACAGACCTTGATTTGACCATCAATAATGACAAAGTCATCATTAAGCACTATTTTCTTACTGTGTTTTTTTTCGTTTAATATCGCGTATTCAAAATGCTGCAATAGCATTCTATTTAACTCTGAAACACGCGATATAATACGGAAAAATCGTTTCATCATCCGTTCGATAGCAAGCTTGCCACCATCGCCAAAACCCATTAACTCAGCAACATCAGCCTGGTAGTCAAACAGTAAGCGGTTTTCATTACGTCCAGCGATAAAGTGCAATGCACAGCGCATGCGCCATAAATAATCTTGACACTCAAGCAGTTCAAAAAATTCATTAGTGGTGAGGTAGTTATGGTCAATCAATTGCTCAAGCGTATCTGCCATAAAATGACGTTTGGCGACCCAGCCAATAGTTTGAATGTCGCGTAAACCACCAGGGTTAGCTTTCAAGTTAGGTTCGAGGGTATAAGATGCGCCATGGTATTGTTGATGACGTTGATACTGTTCATTACGCTTGGCAAGAAAAAACTTTTCAGAGGTCCAAAAAATGTCTTCAATCAACAAGGGTTGTAATTGAGACACTAAGGCATTATTACCGCAAATTTGTCGCAATTCCATCAAGTTTGTCGCGATGGTAACATCGTCAATTGCTTGATTTAGACATTCTTTTATGTTGCGAACGCTATGACCTATATCCAGTTTTACATCCCAAAGTTGGGTAATAAAAGCGGATATTTTTTCGGCTAAGTCATCGGCTACGACATTTTGGGTAATTAATAAAATGTCAACATCTGAATAGGGATGAAGCTCTTTGCGACCATAACCGCCAACAGCAACCAAACTGATTTGAAATTCATCCAAATGGTGCTGACACCAAAGTTTGGTTAAAATCAGATCAACATAAAAAGCTCTAGCAGCAACAAGTGAGGTAACTTCACTAATGGGAAATTGCTCTTTTTGCCACTGAAGAAATTCATTACTCAGTAAACATATTTGTGAACTATTTAATGAAGGGGCACTAACGGAGAGAGCCTCAATGTACTTATCTGGAATTAATGATGATGTATTCAACAATTAGCTCTCATATTTAGCTCTCATATTTTTTATTAATATTGCCATTAGCTTTTAATTTATAATATTACTAATGGTTACTGAGTTATTAACCATTTAACCATTTAACCATTTAATTATGTAATATTCGGGCAATGGTGTCATCTTTGCGTAAGGTTAATATTTCGCAACCCGTTTTGGTCACTACAAGGGTGTGTTCCCATTGTGCTGATTTTTTACCATCTAAGGTATATACCGTCCATTTATCTTCTTTGTCGAGCAGGGTATTAGCACGACCTAAATTGATCATAGGTTCGATGGTAAAACACATGCCTTCTTGCATCTTTTCGTTGTCATTATTTTTATAATGAACAATTTGCGGTTCTTCATGGAATTCTGTGCCTATACCATGGCCACAATATTCTTTGACTATCGAATAACGCCCCGATTTTTTGATGAATTTTTGAATAGCCGTGCCTATTTCACCAAAGGTATTGCCGGGCTTAACTTTTTTAATGCCGATATAAAGTGCTTCTTGGGTAATACGACAAAGACGATTATCTTCAGCAGACGTTTCACCAATTAAAAACATTTTACTGGTGTCACCGTGGTAGCCATCTTTTATTACGGTAATATCAATGTTGAGTATATCGCCATCAACTAAAGGCGTGTCATTGGGAATGCCGTGGCAAACCACGTGGTTAACTGAAGTACAAATGGACTTTGGAAAATGATGGTAATTTAAAGGTGCCGAAATGGCATTTTGTACTTTCTCAGTAAATTCAGCACATAAGGTATTAAGCTGGTCGGTTGTTACGCCAGCCTGAACGTGAGGTTCGATCATTTCCAATACATCTGCAGCAAGTTTTCCCGCAATTTTCATTTTTTGAATTTCTTGCTGATCTTTAATCGTTATTGTCATAAAACCTCAAACGTGACTCTGTAAATAATGTGAATAGGATAAATTAATTAGCTACTTAGACTGTTTATTGAAATAAACAGTCTTGCAAAAAACTGTATTGCAATAAAATTAGGTCGTAGGTAAATAATAATTATGGGTGATTTTACCTGCTTTTGTTACTTATTCCCAATCGTAAAACGCTAGAGTGAATAATTAAATGACAAATAGCGGATGTTTGCTAGGTATAGGGTGTAAATATTAACGATGGAAAAAAGTACTGTGCAGCAGTAAAAATAATTTTAGCGCTCTTTTTTCTACATATTGAGCTATTTTTATAGGGTAATACCCTTTAAAAAACATTGATGACAACGCGAAGTTGTCATCACTTAGCATTAAGATAAATTCTCTAATTCAATGTTAACGGCTTCTATTATGGCTTCAGGATTCTCTAAATAAAGGTTGTGATTTAACAATACCAAACTCTCATTGCATGCTAGTAACATCGCTGGAATGGCTTGTGTGCCAATAATTTCCTGCACTTCAATAATATCATGAATAGCAAATTCAGCATCTTTGGTTAGCTTGTTAGATTGCAGGCACTTTGCCGGTGGTGACAGCTTGAGTTCGTCAATAATTTCACTAACGCTTTCTTGGTCAGTCAATTCATTACCTAAAACAAAATGTGCATGCTGCAATTTCGTCAACAATTCAAAGGCAGACTTTGCTGATTTGTTTTGCACCCAAGCCATTAAGTTAGCCGCTAAAGTTGAGTCTTTTGTGTAATTGAGTGTATCAAGGTAGTTAGCACCAAACACTACTTGACTAAATTCGCCTACATCAGCAAGGGTAGTGGCTGATACTTTGTTGTCGCCATCGTAATAACCTATGTGCATAGCTCTAAGCGTAATGTTTGGAAAAGCACTTAACACTTTTTCAACTAATACTGCAGAGGCATAGCTCCAAGGACAATGACTATCATAAATATAAAAAAGTTCTGCATTTGGTGTGTTCAATGACATAAGTTAACGAGCCTGATAAAAAAGTGGCCTAATTTTAACTTGCTGCTATTAAAGATCCTAGCCCTTAGTAAAATAAAATATTATTAAGCTTAATTTCAAGTTAAAAACTAGTTAATTGCTCTTGAATATGTTATAAAGTGCGCCGTTAAATTGTTTGTCTGAGTCGTCGATGATGCTTGTCTAAATCTTCGCTGATTTTTTCAAATATATTTAGCACTAAAAAGGGTATTGAAAAAATTCAGTACATTAAAACTAAACTCACATACATCTAGCAAAGATATACCGGGGTGCTCAGCGAATTTACAATAAGTAAAGCGCAATAAGGGTCGTGTATATTGGATGTATGAACGCTTAACCCCACAAAGGAAAAAACATGCCAAACGTTTCTATGCGCGATATGCTTAAAGCAGGTGTTCATTTCGGTCACAAAACCCGTTATTGGAACCCAAAAATGAAATCATACATTTTTGGTGCTCGTGATAAAGTTCATATCATCAACCTTGAACAAACTGTACCAATGTTCAACGACGCTCTTGCTGTATTAAGCAATGTTTCTTCGAAGAAAGGTAAAGTTTTATTTGTTGGTACTAAACGCGCAGCAAGCGATGCTATAAAAGATGCAGCGATAAAATGTGATCAATTTTACGTAAATCACCGTTGGTTAGGTGGTATGTTGACTAACTGGAAAACAGTACGTCAATCAATCAAACGTTTAAAAGATCTTGAAGCTCAAAGTTCTGACGGTACATTTGAAGCACTTACTAAAAAAGAAGCTTTAATGCGTACTCGTGAAATGGAAAAACTTGAGAAAAGCCTTGGTGGTATCAAAAACATGGGTGGTTTACCTGATGTTTTATTTATTATTGATGCGGATCATGAGCACATTTCTATTAAAGAAGCTAACAACTTAGGCATTCCAGTAATTTCTGTTGTTGATACAAACTCAAATCCAGATGGCGTTGACTACATCGTTCCAGGTAACGATGATGCGATTCGCGCTGTGACCTTATACTTAGATTCTGCAGCTAACGCTGTACTTTCAGGTCGCGAGCAAAACATCGCAGTACAAGCTGAAAAAGACGGTTTTGTTGAAACTGAATAAATTCAGTTTTAAGTAACGTTTTATGCTGTTATTACCACAACAATTTTGGTTGTTGTGGTAATTACTGATAACTTTTTATATTGAGGAAAATTTCATGACAATTACTGCTGCACAAGTTAAAGAATTACGTCAACGCACAGCTGCGGGCATGATGGATTGTAAAAAAGCTTTACAAGAAGCTAACGGCGATATGGAACTTGCGATTGAAAATATGCGTAAGTCTGGCCAAGCGAAAGCGGCTAAAAAAGCGGGTAATATCGCTGCTGAAGGTACAATCTTAATTAAAACTGAAGGTGGCCTTGCTGCTTTAGTTGAAGTTAACTGCCAAACTGATTTCGTAGCAAAAGATAATAACTTCCTAGCTTTTGCTAATGAAGTTGCTGATGCCGCTCTTGCTGCTAAAGCAACTATCGAAGAGTTACAAGCTCAATTCGAAGAAAAGCGCATTACGCTAGTGACAAAAATTGGTGAAAACATCAATGTTCGTCGCGTAGAATACATTGAAGGTACTACATTAGCGACATACAGTCACGGCGCTACTATCGGTGTTGTTGTTGCTGGTGAAGGTGATGCAGAAGCACTTAAGCACATCGCTATGCACGTTGCTGCAAGCAAGCCTGATTACATCAATCCTGAAGATGTTCCTGCTGATGTTGTTGAAAAAGAAAAAGCGATTCAATTAGATATCTTAAAAATTGAAAATGACAAGCTTGAAGAAAACAAGAAAAAGCCTGTAGAATTGCTTGAAAAAATAATTATTGGTCGTATGAAAAAATTCACTGGTGAAGTGTCTTTAACCGGTCAACCTTTCATCATGGAACCTAAGAAAACTGTCGGCGTTATCTTAAAAGAGAAAGGCATTTCAGTTGCTAACTTTGTTCGTTTAGAAGTTGGTGAAGGTATTGAGAAGAAACAAGAAGATTTCGCTGCTGAAGTTGAAGCACAAATCGCTGCGGCTAAAGCTTAATTCACCTTGGTGAATTGATATGAGTTAAAGCAAATTTCTTGAAAAAGCGCCAATTGGCGCTTTTTTTATGACAAAATTTTGCAGGTAATCTAGGCGACAATAAGTCAGCTACTTTGGATAATGTGTAGTTATTGTTCAAATATCATACTATTTTATCAGTGAAAAACGATAAATAGCTTCTAGGGTAGACTTTTTTCATATTTGACTTTCGAACCGTGGCTAAACGTATTAAAATAGTCGCGGTCGATCAGACCTAGTCTATTTTAATTTAAAAATTCTTAAGGAATGTTTATTACATGAGCATCAACCCCAAACCAATGTATCGTCGAATTCTTTTAAAACTTAGTGGTGAAGCCCTAATGGGCGAAGAAGGTTTTGGCATAGATCCGAAAGTATTGGATCGCATGGCACAAGAAATAAAAGAATTAATCGAAATGGGCATTCAGGTTGGCTTAGTTATTGGCGGTGGTAATCTGTTCCGTGGTAAAGGCCTGGCTGAAGCCGGCATGAATCGTGTTGTGGGTGACCAAATGGGCATGTTGGCAACCGTGATGAATGGCTTAGCCATGCGTGACGCTTTACATCGTGCTTTTGTTAATACGCGTTTAATGTCAGCAATCGATTTAGCTGGTGTTTGTGACCGCTATAATTGGGCTGAAGCTATTAGCTTATTAAAATCTGGCCGTGTAGTTATTTTTAGTGCTGGCACAGGCAACCCATTTTTTACCACTGATTCAGCAGCGTGTTTACGTGGTATTGAAATTGAAGCTGACGTGGTGTTAAAAGCGACCAAGGTTGATGGCATTTACTCAGAAGATCCTGTTGCCAATCCAGATGCAACCTTATATAGCCATTTAACCTATCAAGACGTTTTAGAAAAAGAATTACAAGTGATGGATTTAGCTGCTTTTACGCTAGCGCGTGATCACAGTATGACGCTACGTGTGTTTAATATGAATAAACCTGGCGCATTAAAGTCCGTCATTATGGGTGGTGATGAAGGTACAACGATAGATCACGCCAAAAATTTAAATTAATTAGTGCAGGAATAAAATAGTGATAAACGAAATAAAACAAGACGCTCAAGAAAGAATGGCGAAAAGTATCGAGTCATTAAAAATTAGTTTGAACAAAGTACGTACTGGGCGAGCACATCGTTCATTACTCGATAATATTGTTGTCTCATATTACGGTATGGACACACCGCTTAACCAAGTGGGTAATATCGCTGTGCCAGACGCACGTACTCTAGCTATTACCGTATTTGACAAAGGTATGATTGGTGCAGTTGAAAAAGCCATTTTAAAGTCTGACTTAGGGCTTAACCCGTCATCACAAGGTACGTTAATTCGTATTCCTTTACCGGCGCTAACCGAGGAGCGACGTAAAGACTTAGTTAAAGTCGTTCGTGCTGAGGCAGAAGGCGGTAAAGTTGCGGTACGTAATATCCGTCGTGATGCAAATACTGACATTAAATCATTGAATAAAGAAAAAGAAGTCAGTGAAGACGAAATGCATCAAGCGGAAGATGACATACAAAAGATTACTGACACGTTTATTAAACAAGTTGATGATATTTTGACCGTTAAAGAGAAGGAATTAATGGAAATTTAAAATTTTCATTGCTTAATCCATAACGCCGTAGATAATGACTACGGCGTTTTTGCATAGACCAATTTAATACTCAGCGTTAAGCTTACTATGGAGAGTATGTGAGTAAAACAGATAACCAAATTAACCCCTTGCTAGCAGTAGAGGCAAAAATACCTCAGCATATTGCTATTATTATGGATGGTAATGGCCGTTGGGCGCAGTTAAGAGGGAAAAAACGCGCAGCAGGGCATAAGTCTGGTGTTGAGTCAGTGAGATCTTCAGTCGCTACGGCAGCAAAAAGTGGTGTTAAAGCGTTGACCTTATTCGCCTTTAGTAGCGAAAACTGGCAACGGCCCGAAAGTGAAGTTGGCGTTTTGATGGATCTGTTTATGTTTGTGTTAACTCGAGAAGTTAAACGATTGCATAAAAATGGTATTAAATTTAATGTGATTGGTGACTTGAGTAAGTTTTCCAGCAAATTGCAGAAAATGATCCAAGACTCAGAAGCTTTAACGGCTGAAAATACTGGTATGGTATTATCAATCGCCGCTAACTATGGCGGTCGTTGGGATATCACTCACGCAGCAAAAAAATTGGCAGAAAAAGTAGCACGTCAAGAAATCATCGCTGATGAGATTACCGAAGCCGCACTACACGAACAAACAAGTTTGGCGCAGTTACCTGAATTAGATTTATTGATCAGAACAGGTGGCGATTATCGCATAAGTAATTTTTTGCTTTGGCAAGCCGCCTATGCAGAGTTATATTTTACCGATGTCTTATGGCCAGACTTCAATGAAAAAGAGTTTATAAAAGCGATTACTGTGTTTGACCAACGAGAACGACGTTTTGGTCAAACGGGTGAACAAGTAACTAATAAAAACTAAAAATACTTAATAACAATTTGATTAACCAAATGATCTACTTTTTAATGAGGAAAAATGGATGAATACCAGGCATAAAATTTAGTGAGTAGTTATTCTACTGATAAGTTTTATAACGCCGTATTTTTTCATTTTAACCAGTAAAAATTAACCGGTCATTAATCAAGTTGCTATAACACAATTTAAGGAATATCGTTTGTTAAAACAACGCATTATAACTGCATTAATACTCGCACCCGCTGCGATTTGGGCGATTTTTTATTTATCTCTAATTAACTTTGCAGCAGTAATGCTAGTTGTTATGGCTATTGGTGCTTGGGAATGGGGACCCTTAATGGGTTTTGCCAACAAGCGTCGCCGATTAGCTTTTGTGGCGATCACCAGTATATTAATAGCAACATTATGGCATTTTTTACCGCTTGAGCAATTGTGGCATGCGCCAAAGCTTTTACTTGAGCAAGCCAATATAGTGTTATGGTTAGCTGTTGCTTGGTGGTTGTTGTCTGCAGGCTTAACCTTTTTATACCCACGCTATAGCGCATTTTGGTCAAGTCATCGCTCGGTGCGCGGAATTTTTGGCTGTTTAACGTTAATTCCTACGTGGTTGGCTTTTATGGTGCTTAGAAGTAGCGATTATCAAGTAGACAGTTACCATGGCGCGCAATTGTTGATGTTCCTGCTTCTCATGGTATGGAGTGCTGACGTTGGTGCTTACTTTGTCGGCAAGTCTATTGGCAAGCGCAAACTTTTACCTAATGTCAGCCCAGGTAAAACCTTAGAGGGTTTTTTAGGCGGGGTTATTTTTGCCTGTGTTATGGTGGCAGTTGCCGGTTATATTATTGATTGGTCTATAGCGCAGTATCGCGTTGTAATACCCGTAACGATTTTAATTACCACTATTTCTGTCTTGGGTGATTTAAATGAAAGTATGTTTAAACGTCAAGCGGGTGTAAAAGATAGTGGTACCATATTGCCAGGGCACGGTGGGGTACTTGACCGTATTGACAGTTTAACCGCAACAGCACCTATCTATGCGTTATGTTACGTATATTTGGGTTGGTAGCATAAATGCAAAAATTGTGTATTCTAGGCTCTACCGGATCCATTGGCAAAAGCACCTTAGATGTTGTGCGATTGCATCCTGAAAAATTTGATATTGTGAGTTTGTCGGCCTATTCAAGCGTTGATGATATGTTCAATCAATGCCTAGAGTTTCAACCTAATAAAGTCGTTATGGTCTCTGAAATACATGCCGAACTGCTGGTTAAAAAACTGATTGTCGCAAAACTTGGTCACATTGAGGTGACCTCAGGTACTTCTGCGCTTGAAACCATCGCACAAGACCCGATTACTGATACGGTGATGGCCGCTATTGTCGGTGCTTCAGGCCTGTTGCCGACATTAGCGGCAGTAAAAGCCGGTAAAAAAGTGTTGCTCGCTAATAAGGAAGCTTTAGTGACTTCTGGCGCCATATTTATTGAAGCCGTAAAAGAATTTGGCGCCCAGCTTTTGCCGATTGATAGCGAACACAATGCAATATTTCAGTGTTTACCCTTAAGGGCACAACAACAACCAGGTTATTGTGACCTAGCTGATAACGGGGTGAGTAAAGTCTTATTAACAGGCTCAGGTGGGCCGTTTAGAACCTGGGAGAGTCATGAGTTAGAGCATGTGACTCCTGCACAGGCTTGTGCACATCCTAATTGGGATATGGGCCGTAAAATATCGGTTGATTCAGCTACTATGATGAATAAAGGCCTAGAGTTTATTGAGGCCAAATGGCTGTTTAATCTTGACCCTAATGATATTCAAGTTGTGCTGCACCCGCAAAGTACTATTCACTCTATGGTGCAATATAAAGATGGCTCTGTTATTGCTCAAATGGGTAATCCTGATATGCGTACACCGATTGCGCATGCATTAAGTTTTCCACAACGCATTGAATCTGGCGTCGCACCCTTTGATTTTTTCGCAGCTAAATCATTAGAATTTCAAGCAGTCGACCTCATCAAGTATCCAAATTTAAAGTTAGCCATTGATGCCTGTAAAAGTGGCCAAGGTGCATGTACGGCACTGAATGCCGCCAATGAAATTGCCGTTGATGCTTTTTTAAACGAAAAAATTAAATTTACTGATATTGCGAAAATAAATGAAACTTCTGTCAATAAATTTGTCTCAGAAAAGGTGACTTCAATTGAAGAGGTTGTTGCTTTGGATAAAAATGTTAGAGTCTTCGCACAATCACTGATAACTCAAGCCAAGCATTAGCGTAATTAAAGAGTAGTAGCATGTTAGAGTTTATATGGAATCTTGTGTCTTTTGTTGTTGCACTAGGTATTTTAATTACCGTTCACGAATACGGTCATTTTTGGGTCGCACGTAAAAACGGTGTGCAAGTAGACCGCTTTTCTATCGGTTTTGGTAAAGCCATTTGGCGTAAAGTCGACCGTCACGGCACTGAGTTTGTTATCGCCATGATACCACTGGGCGGATACGTAAAAATGCTCGATAGTCGAGTCGATGACGTAAGCGAAGCACAAATAAGTCGCACCTTTAATGCTAAGTCAGTGTATCAACGCATTGCCATTATAGCCGCGGGGCCTTTTGCTAATTTTGGCTTTGCTATTGTTGCTTTCTATTTAATGTTTTTAATTGGTGTGCCAAGCGTAAAGCCTATTATTGGTGAGGTAACTGCGGGTTCAATTGCTAGTGAGGCTAACTTACCGAGAAATAGTGAAATAATTGCTATTTCAGGGCAGGAAACCTTAGACTGGCAAGCGGTTAATTTGGCGTTAGTCAGTGCAATAGGCGACAACAATATTATCTTTACGGTAAAGACCGCGGATAGAACATCAAGTCAAGACTTTAACTTAAATACCAAAAACTGGACATTTGCTCCGGAAAAAGAATCCTCGATAGCCAGTTTAGGTTTTATGCCATATCGGGCTAATGTGCAAGCAAAGTTAGCCGTTGTTGCAGCAGGTAGCCCAGCAGCAAAAGCAGGATTAGCCGTAGGTGATGAATTACTTTCGATTGCGGATGAAAACATTAATGGTCAGTGGCAGAAGTTTTCTGATCAAATTAAACTCTATCCAGACAAAAACATTCCGGTTAGGGTATTACGAGATGGTAAAGAATTAACGCTTAACGTTCAACCTGAGGCAAAAATGCAGCAAGGTAAGGTGATTGGTTATTTAGGTGTACAGCCGATATCGGATCCCTATCCAAAAGAATATTTATTTGAACAAGCTTATGGTCCAATATCTGCACTTGAACAAAGTGTGGTAAAAACATGGAATTTAGTAACATTAAGTTTTGATATGATTGGTAAGCTAATTACCGGTGACGTATCAGTTAAAAATTTAAGTGGCCCAATATCAATTGCACAAGGTGCAGGTAATAGCGCTAGTTATGGCTTTGTCTACTTTCTGGGCTTTTTAGCGCTTATTAGTATCAACCTTGGCATAATTAATCTTTTACCTTTACCTGTTTTAGATGGAGGACATTTGTTTTACTATTTTATCGAGCTTTTAACGGGGAAACCCGTGCCAGAAAAAATACAAGAAATAGGTTTTAAATTTGGTACTATAGCGTTACTAAGCTTAATGAGTATCGCCATATTTAACGATTTATCGCGATTATAACTAAAAGAAGTATATAAAGTTAATATTTTATGATTATTAAAAAACTTGCCCTGGCGGTATTATTAGGTAGTTTGGGAACATCAGTGCAAGCGACTGACGATTTTCAAGTAGAAGATATTCAAGTTAAAGGCCTACAGCGTGTTGCGCTAGGAGCGGCCTTAACTCATATCCCATTCAATGTTGGTGATAACTTAAACGAGTTTCGTGTATCACAATCAATTAAGGCACTTTATAAGTCTGGCCACTTCAGTGACGTTGTGGTCTCAAGAGATGCTAATGCTGTTATTTATCGGGTCCGAGAAAGAGCAACGATTAGTGCTATTACTTTTGATGGTAATAAAGATCTCAAAGAAGAGCAATTAACCGAAAGCCTTGACGGCAGTGATATTCGTGTTGGTGAAACGCTAGATATGACCGTTATTTCAGGTCTTGAGGTCGGTTTAGAAGATTTTTATCACAGTGTGGGTAAATACAACGCTGATGTTAAAGCCAATGTCACTCACTTGCCGCGTAACCGCGTTAACATCGACTTTGTTTTTAAAGAAGGTGATGCTGCTGCAATAGAGCAAATCAATATTGTTGGTAATGAAAAGTTTTCAGATACCGAGTTGCTCGAGCGCATTGAATTAACTTATGATTCACCTTGGTGGGACTTTATGGCGCAAGATCGCTATCAAAAGCAAACCTTGCAAGGTGATATGGAAACCATTAAAAGCTACTACCTCGACCGAGGTTATTTGCAATATAAAGTTGATTCAACGCAAGTATCAATGACACCGAATAAAGAAGCGGTATACATCACGCTTAATGTTACTGAGGGCGAGATTTATACCGTTAGTGAAGTTGACTTTATTGGTGATATGGCCGGCTTTGAAAAAACTATTCGTGCCATTACCCCGATTAAAACGGAAGAACTTTATAATGGTGCGCTGGTGACTTACTCAGAAGAGTTAGTCAGCAAGTTTTTAGGTCGCTATGGTTATGCCTATCCAAAAGTGGTGACTATTCCTGAAATTGATGAAGAAAACAAAACCGTGAAACTGGTGTTGTCTGTCGATCCGGGTAAACGAGTTTATGTTAATCGCATTAACTTTAAAGGCAATAATGTCACCTCTGAGAGCGTTTTACGCCGTGAAATGCGTCAAATGGAAGGTGCTTGGTTATCTAACAATCTCGTTGAAGGCTCAAAAGCTTGGTTACAACGTTTGCCTTATATGGAAACGGTTGAATTTCAAACTAACCAATTACCTGGTGAAGACGACCTCGTTGATATTGACTTTGAAGTGAAAGAACAACCATCAGGTTCATTTACCGCCGGTATTGGTTATGGCTCAACGACACAGTTAAGTTTAAACGCGGGTATCCAGCAAAATAACTTTTTAGGTACGGGTAATCGCTTAGGTTTTAGTATTAATACCTCAAGCTATTCAAAAAGTGCCAATGTTTCTTACACCGACCCTTATTTTACGGTTGACGGTGTTTCGTTAGGCGGTAATCTTTTCTATCAAGAGTTTGACGCCGGTAATGCCAACTTAGTTGAGTATAATAATAAAACTTACGGTGCAGGTATTACCTTAGGTTTTCCTATTAACGAGTATGTGCGCTTAAGTTTTGGTGCAGGTTATAAGAATAATGGTATTACTCGCTTAGAATCTTACGAACAAATTCAGAAGTTTTATGAATTATATTCAGATCCTAATGATCCTGATGGTGGGTTAAATTTTGAGAACTTTGATGTTAATGCCGCCATATCACGTTCAACGCTGAATCGCGGAACATTTCCTACTGCCGGCTCGCAACAAAGTTTATCTTATAAGATGACCACGCCTAACTCAGACGTGAATTATTTTAAAATTAACTTAGATACTAAATGGTATTTTCCGTTAACCCAGGACCAACGCTGGACTGTTTTAGCTAAGTTTCAGCTAGGTTATGGTAATGGTTATGGTTCTGTCGAAGGCAACGATCAAGTTTTACCATTTTGGGAAAACTTTAGAGCGGGTGGCTCTGGCACTTTAAGAGGCTTTGAGTCAAATATTGTTGGACCACGTGCCATATATCGCCGACCAACTTCAATTCCAGGAACACCGGATTCAGTTGGCTCTAATGGTGGCTGTTGTTTAGGTCCTGATCACGATTTCATTCAAACCTCTAGACGTTCTGTTGGTGGTAATGCTATTGCTATTGCAGGTCTTGAACTTATTGTACCAACGCCATTTTTAGATGAAGGCTTTAGCAACAGTGTTCGCACAAGTATATTTATTGATGCCGGTAATGTTTGGGATACCGAATTTGATTTAAACAGCTACAAAGACTTGAATAGCATTGAGCGTGAAAAAATTGATGACTACTCAGATGCAGGTCGCTATCGTGCGTCGGCAGGATTATCTGTACAGTGGTTATCACCCATGGGGCCAATGATTTTTAGTTTTGCTAAAACATTGAAAGAAATTGAAAGCGATGATACCGAATTCTTTAGCTTTAATATCGGCCAAACGTTTTAAGTTTTGCTTAAATAAAGGCTGTTAATTGACATAATTTAGCTTCCTTTAAATAAATAGGCTTGAACCAAATTAACTGAGGCGGTATAACTACCGCATAACAAAATTAAATAAAAATATTGAACAATATTTTAGGAGTGAAAATTGAAAAATTTGATTAAATCTATCGCTATGGCTACTGCAGCATCAGGGTTTTTATTAGCAAGTTCAGCTATGGCAGCAGAGCAAAAAATTGGTGTAGTTAACTTTCAAGAAGTTATGGGTAAAATTCCACAAACTGCAGCAATAATGAAAAGTCTAGGCGAAGAGTTTAAAGACGAACAAGCTGTGTTATCAAAACTTGAGACAGATATTAAGTACCTTCAAGAAAAGCGCAAACGCGATAGTTCTTTGATGAGTGCTAAAGATATTGCAGATTTAGAAGCTCAAATTGGTACGCTTTATCAAGATTATCAAGCGAAAGGCAAAGAGTTTCAGGAAAAAACTGGTGCGCGTAAAAACGAAGAAACTAATAAAATCATCGCATTGGTTCGCCAAGCAATAGACAATATTGCTGCAAAAGGTGATTATGATTTAGTACTTGAGCAAAGTGCCGTAGTTTATTCAAAACCAGACTCTGCCATCACAGCAGAAGTGGTTAAGCAAGTTAGTGTACTGAAGTAATAATTTATTGTCAGGCAGTTTGAATAAAAACTAATACAGTTCTTTATTCTTTGCTTTCTCGCCTATTTAATATTCCGAATCAAGTTGATTCGGAATATTGCGTTTAGCCCTAAGATGGCTAGCACTTTTCTTTAAGTCGAAATGGATTAAATAATTGACTACATTCAATGAGACAAAGAGTCATGTTCAATACGGATAATTGCTGCTACATACGCTGATGACTTACACCCATGTAAGAAGATGGCTCTAGAGTATAAGTCAATACTTGTACGTCGATGTAAGCCAATAGAAAAAAGTCGCAGCACATTGTTGAAATAGTTAACGGATGTGATAGTGCACAACGAAACAGTGTGCTACTTAGACGATTTGAAGCTGAACAATTAATTTACCTGCCTGTTATAACGGCTACTTTAAACTTTACCTTAGACAACATATAAAAAGTTGATGCTTATGAGTTACATTCTTGCAGACATTGCAGAAAAAATAGGGGCTGTTGTTCAAGGCGATGGACAATGTGAAATATTGAGTATTGCCACCTTAGCTGGGGCATCATCCGGACAAATCGCTTTTTTAGCGAACAGTAAATACAGTGATCAATTAGTAACAACTCATGCCAGTGCCGTTATTGTCACCGAAGCTGACGCGGAAAAATGTCAAACTAATGCCTTGGTCATGGGTAACCCTTACATGGGCTATGCTTTAGTTGCGCAGTTACTTGATACAACACCAAAACCTGCCCACAGCATTCACGCCAGTGCTGCTATCGATGATGGCGCTATTATTGGTGAAGGCGTGACTATTGGTGCTAATGCGGTGATTGAAGCCGGTGTGAATATTGCAAACGGCGTCAGTATAGGTGCAGGGACTTTTATTGGTATTGGCGCTCAAATAGGTGCTAACTCTAGTATTTGGTCTAACGTTAGTATTTATCATGGCGTGGTTATCGGTAAAAATTGCTCAGTGCATGCTAATACCGTTATTGGTTCCGACGGTTTTGGTTATGCAAATAATAATGGCAGTTGGGTGAAGATACCGCAATTAGGCACAGTTATTATTGGCGATAATGTCGAAATAGGGGCGAGCACAACAATAGATCGTGGCGCTTTAGGTGACACTATTATTAATAATGGCGTTATTTTAGATAATCAAATACAGATTGCTCATAATGTGGTAATCGGTGAGAATACCGCCATGGCGGCTTGTAGTGTTATTGCTGGCAGTACTGAGGTTGGAAAAAATTGCGTTATTGCTGGCCTTGTTGGTATAAATGGTCATATTAGCATCGCTGATAACTGTGTATTTACCGGTATGACCATGGTAACAAAAGCGATATCTGAGCCAGGGGTTTATTCATCTGGCATGCCATGTCAACCCAATAAAGAATGGCATAAAAATAACGCAAGAATTAAAAAACTTGAATCGTTAACTAAACGCTTAAGTACAGTAGAAAAAGAATTATCTCAATTGAAATAATTCTCGCTAACGAAAGAATTCATTAAGTTAATGACGATGAGTAAAAAACTTGCACTTAAACGTCATAATTAAATACATAAAGGAATAAATTTTGGAATCGCAAAATAATATTATCGATGTTGAAGGAATTAAACAGATCATTCCACATCGTTACCCGTTTTTATTAGTTGATCGTGTACTTGATTATACGCCTGGAAAGTCAATCCATGCGATAAAAAACGTCACAGTCAATGAGCCTGCATTTATGGGACATTTTCCAAGCTATTCTATCTTTCCAGGCGTACTTATTCTTGAGGCGCTGGCGCAGGCTAGCGGTATTCTAGGCTTTAAATCAGTTGCAGATAAAGTCGATGGTGAATTGTTTTTATTTGCCTCAATTGATAAAGCAAAATTTAAAAAGCCCGTTCATCCTGGAGATACCATGCATTTGCATTTAGAACTTATTAAAGAGCGCCGTGGCATGTGGAAGTTTTACGGCGAAGCTAAAGTTGATGGCAAAGTGGTATGTTCTGCGGATTTAATGTGCGCAAGAAGAGCAATATAATATGATAAATTCAACGTCATTGATCCATCCGCAGGCTATTATTGAAGCTGGGGCCGTTATTGGCAAAAATGTTAACATTGGACCATGGACTCATATCGCAGCGAATGTTGTTATTGGGGATAATTGTCAGATAAGTTCACACGTAGTTATTAATGGCCCAACGACTATTGGTAATGGCAATCGTATTTTCCAATTTGCTTCGATTGGTGAAGATTGCCAAGATTTGAAATATGCCGGTGAGCCAACAGAATTGGTGATCGGGGACAACAATGTTTTTCGTGAATACTGCACCGTGCATCGCGGTACTATTCAAGACAATAATCTCACGCAAATTGGTAGCAACAATTTATTTATGGCTTACACCCATGTTGCGCATGACTGTATGGTTGGCAGCCACTGTATTTTGGCAAACGGTGCGTCAATTGCAGGCCATGTTCACGTTGGCGACCATGCCATTATTGGCGGTATGACCGGTGTGCATCAGTTCTGTCATATTGGCGCGCATTGTTTTGTTGGCGCCAATTCTTTAATTCTTAAAGATATTCCTCCTTATGTTATGGCCTCAGGCCAACCGGCAAAACCTTTTGGTTTAAATAGTGAAGGCTTAAAACGCCGTGGTTTTGATAAAGAGGTTATCTTGCATATTAAACGTGCTTATAAAGCGGTTTATCGCCAAGGCTTAACGGTTGATGAAGCCATGAAAAAAATTGCTGAAGGGGATGCAAGTCTAGCTGAATTAACCTTCTTCACTGACTTTATTAAAAATTCAAGTCGCGGTATTATCCGTTGATTTTCCTGTGATTAAAGTGAATTCAAAATCGTTAACTGACAATAACTTACCGAGTAGTGCAACGATGAATGATGCTGTAGTAACTTTTGCTATGGTGGTTGGTGAGCATTCTGGCGATACCTTAGGGGCGAGCTTAATGCAACAACTGCAACTGAGTTACCCTAAGGCCAAGTTTATCGGTATTGGCGGCCCTAAGATGTTGGCGTTGGGCTTTGAAAGCCTATTTGATATGGAAGAATTATCGGTAATGGGGGTTTTTGAAGTGCTTGGTCGCTTACGGCGGTTATTGCATATTCGAAAAACTTTAAGCGATTATTTTATTGCCAATAAACCTAACGTTTTTATCGGTATTGATGCGCCTGACTTTAATATTAGCTTGGAAGCACGGCTAAAAACACAAGCGATAAAAACCGTACATTATGTCAGCCCTTCAGTTTGGGCTTGGCGTGAAAAACGCGTTTTCAAAATTGCCAAAGCAACCAATATGGTGCTGTCTTTATTACCTTTTGAAAAAGCTTTTTACGACAAACATCAAATACCTTGTACTTTTGTTGGCCATTCACTTGCTGATGATATTCCGCTGGTGAGTGACAAAGGTATGGCGCGAGAAGCGCTGGGTTTATCTGAGTCAGCAAAAATACTGGCACTGATGCCAGGTAGTCGTTCAGGAGAGCTGGCACGACTAGTTGAGCCATTTTTATTGACAGCAAAAAAACTCTTGAGTACTGAGCAGGCAAGTAGCGCTGAAGTTATCTTTGTTGTGCCTATGATCAGTGAGCAAAGGGCGCAACAATTTCATCAACTACATCATAAAATTGCGCCAGAGCTTTCGGTACAGGTTATTGTTGGAAAAACTCAACAAGTCATGGCTGCCAGTGACTGCTTATTAACCGCATCAGGTACGGTCACGTTAGAAGCGGCCTTAGTAAAACGCCCAATGGTGATTTGTTACAAGTTTAACCCGTTGACTTATCATATGTTTAAAGGTTTTGTGAAATTGAAGTGGTTTTCATTACCCAATCTACTTGCTAACAAAAGCTTAGTGCCTGAGCTGTTGCAAGCAGAGGTTAGTGTAGAAAATATTCTCCCTTTAGTTACAGAGCGTTTGTTTGAAGATCAGTCTGCGTTGAATCAAGCTTATACTGATATCCACTTAACGCTTAAGCAAAATGCTAGCAAGCAAGCGGCTAAAGCGGTTATCGACTTATTATAATAGTGAACTAGAGTAATTATGCCTGCAGTTAAAAAAGTTTTTCCACCTTTTGAATATCCCTTAGCCTACTGCATTGCCGGTGTTGATGAAGTGGGTCGTGGGCCATTGGTCGGCGATGTCGTGACGGCTGCGGTGATATTAGACCCCGATAATCCTATTGAAGGATTAATGGACTCAAAAAAGCTCTCAGAAAAAAAAAGACAGCATTTGTCAGGAGAAATTAAGCAACGTGCTATTGCTTGGTCAATAGGCCGTGCGTCGCCAGAAGAAATTGACAGCCTTAATATTCTCCACGCTACCATGTTGGCGATGCAACGTGCTGTGCAAGGCTTAAACGTGACACCTGATTACGTCTTAGTCGACGGTAACCGTTGTCCAACGTTTGCTCATGAAAGTGGTCATATTACCGGGCAAAGTGTAGTTAAAGGCGATGCGCGTGTAGCAGAAATTAGTGCCGCCTCAATTTTAGCGAAAGTAGCCAGAGATGGCGAGATGGTCGCCTTAGACAAGCTATACCCTTACTATGGTTTTGCACAACACAAGGGTTATCCAACAAAAGCACATTTAGAAAAAATCATTGAGCATGGGGTATTAGATTGTTATCGCAGAAGTTTTAAACCTGTCGCCAATGTACTTGCTAATACACCAGCCCATATTACCAATAATTAGAGCACTAGATGTCTGAATCTGAGTTCCCAATATCTGCCGCACTATCGGGTCAATTAGTCAGCGCTAATGATCCCAAGTTTATTCATCTAAGAGTGCATAGTGACTATTCTCTATCTGATGGTTTAAAAAAAGTTAAACCCATTATTGCCAGAGCAGCCGAGTTAAATATGCCAGCGATGGCATTAACCGACCAAACTAATTTATGTGGTTTAGTTAAGTACTACCATGCCGCACACAACGCTGGCATGAAACCTATTATAGGCTGTGACTTTTGGGTTAAAAGCGCTGCGCTTGAAGATGAACTATCACGTTTAGTGATTTTAGCCAGTAACAATGTAGGCTATAAAAACTTAACAGAATTAATCTCTCAAGCCTATTTACGTGGCCATATTCAAGGTAAAGCGGTACTAGACCGCGATTGGCTAATTGAGCGCGCAGAAGGCTTGATTTTACTTTCGGGTGGCCGAGAAGGCGATATTGGTAAAGCATTACTAAAAGGTAATAATGAACTTGTTGATGAAATGCTCGGTTTTTATCAAGAATATTTTCCTAATTGTTATTATATTGAGCTGATTAGAACCGGTCGTAACGATGAAGAGAATTACCTTCATCTTGCTGTAGATCTTGCCTCTCGTTATGAGCTTCCTGTTGTTGCCACCAATGAAGTGATGTTTTTGAGTCCGGATAACTTTGATGCTCACGAAATTCGCGTTGCTATACATGACGGTTACACTTTAGACGATAAACGTCGGCCAAAAAAATATTCTAAAGAGCAATACCTTCGCACTGAAGAGGAAATGTTAGCCCTTTTTGCTGATATCCCCGAAGCACTAGCCAACTCAGTCGAAATTGCCAAACGCTGTAATGTTACCGTGCGCTTAGGGGAATATTTCTTACCTGATTTTCCTACTGAGGGCTTATCGATTGAAGACTTTTTGGTTAAAGTATCAGAAGAAGGTTTAGAAGAAAGATTAGAATTTTTATTTGACAAAAACGCCCCTGATTATGCCGAGAAACGTAAACCTTATGACGAACGCTTAGCTATTGAGCTAAAAGTGGTTAATAACATGGGGTTTCCGGGTTATTTCCTGATCGTGATGGAGTTCATTCAGTGGAGCAAAGATAATAATATTCCGGTCGGACCTGGACGTGGTTCAGGGGCAGGTTCGTTAGTGGCTTATGCTCAAAAAATCACCGACCTTGATCCCCTTGAATATGATTTACTTTTTGAGCGTTTTCTCAACCCTGAACGTGTCTCTATGCCTGATTTCGATATTGATTTTTGCATGGACAGACGCGATGAGGTGATTGACCACGTTGCCGAGTTATATGGCCGTGATGCGGTATCGCAAATTATTACCTTTGGTACTATGGCCGCAAAAGCGGTTATTCGTGATGTTGGTCGAGTGCTTGGTCATCCTTATGGTTTTGTTGACCGTATTTCAAAGTTGATCCCACCCACTCCGGGCATGACCTTAGCAAAAGCGTTTGAAGAAGAGCCAAAACTGCCAGAGATGTATGCTCAAGACAGTGACGTAAAAGATCTTATTGATATGTGCCGAATCTTAGAGGGTACAACACGAAATGCCGGTAAACATGCCGGTGGTGTGGTTATTTCGCCTACTACGATTACTGACTTTGCCCCCCTTTATTGTGATGAAGACGGTAAAAATCCGGTCACCCAATTTGACAAAAATGATGTTGAGGACGCCGGTTTAGTTAAATTTGATTTTCTTGGTTTACGTACCTTAACCATTTTGCAGTGGGCCATAGAAATGGCTGATGAAAAACTGTTGAAACAGGGTAAAGAGCGGATTGATTTAGCGACTATCAATCTCGAAGATAAAGCCAGTTTTAAAGTGTTATTAAGGTCGGAAACAACGGCTGTTTTCCAACTTGAATCCAGCGGTATGAAGTCACTTATCGCCAAACTTAAGCCAGATTGCTTTGAAGATATCATTGCCTTGGTAGCACTGTTTAGACCTGGGCCTTTGCAATCAGGCATGGTTGATAACTTTATTGAACGTAAACATGGCCGTGAAGCGATAAGTTATCCTGATGCAACTTGGCAACATCTTGACTTAAAACCTATCCTTGAGCCCACTTACGGCATTATTCTTTACCAAGAACAGGTTATGCAAATTGCCCAGGTGCTAGCGGGTTACTCGCTGGGTGGCGCAGATATGTTACGTCGTGCAATGGGTAAGAAAAAGCCAGAAGAAATGGCCAAACAGCGTGAGGGTTTTGAAGCCGGTGCTGTTGGCCGTGGCGTTGATGGTGAGTTGGCGATAAAGATTTTTGATTTAGTTGAAAAATTTGCCGGCTATGGTTTTAACAAATCACATTCTGCCGCCTATGCTTTAGTATCTTATCAAACGCTGTGGATGAAAACCCATTTTCCAGCACCTTTTATGGCGGCAGTAATGTCAGCCGATATGGATAACACAGATAAAATTGTTACCTTAGTTGATGAATGCGGCAACATGGGACTTGATTTATTACCACCAGATGTTAACCGTGGCCACTATAAGTTCACTGTTAATGACGCCGACCAAATTATCTATGGTATTGGCGCGGTCAAAGGTGTTGGTGAGGGCCCGATAGCAGCCATAATCGCCGCACGTGAAAGTGATGGTGAGTTTATTGATTTGTTTGATTTTTGTGCTCGAGTTGATTTGAAAAAAATTAATAAACGCATATTAGAAAAACTAATTAAGTCTGGTGCCATGGATGCGCTTGGCCCTAATGCCAAAGACGGGCCACATCGCGCTGCCTTGTTTGAGACTTTACCCGAAGCGCTAAAAGCGGCTGAGCAACATGCCAAGGCACAAGCTATTGGGCAAAACGACTTATTTGGTTTGATTAATGAAGAGCCAGAAGACAATCGACAAGCATTTAAAACGGTTGCAAAGTGGCCTGAACAACGCTGGCTAGATGGCGAAAAAGAAACATTAGGTTTATATTTAACCGGTCACCCAATAAATCGTTATCTAAATGAAATTAAACGTTATGCAACCGGGCGTTTAGTCAGCTTACAGCCAACCAATAAAGATAAAACTAGTATAGCCGTAGGCTTGGTTTTAGCGGTGCGGGTATTAGTCAACAAACGTGGACGGCGCTGGGCCTTAGTTACGCTAGACGATAAAAGTGCGCGTATGGATATCCGATTATTTCCAGATGACTACGATAGGTTCGCTGAATTACTCATATCTGATGCAATTTTGGTCTGTAGTGGACAGGTCAGCTTTGATGATTACTCTGGGGGTATTACAATGACCGCTCGAGATATTATGACCATTGCTGATGCACGGGAAAACTATGTCACGTCATTAGATTTGCAAATCGATAAAAATCATCTGTCAGGACGATTTATCGATCAGTTTACGGAGGTGTTAACGCCTTATAAAGATGGTATTTGCCCAGTTCGTGTTTTTTATCAAAGAGATGAAGCGCAAGGTATGCTAGAGTTGGGAGTACAGTGGCGCGTATCGCCAAGCGACACGCTATTATACGATTTGAAAACCCTATTGGGTGAAGAGCAAGTCGAGTTAAAATTTAAATAGGTAGCGTTTATTAACAACGGTACTCAAAGCCAACATAGGTAAGAATAATCATATGTCACTAAATTTTTTAGATTTTGAGCTCCCCATTGCGGAACTTGAAGCAAAAATTGAAGAATTGCAATTGGTCAATAATGGCCAAGGATTAGATCTTGATTTAGAAGATCAAATTTCTCAGTTGCGAGAGAAAAATAACGAACTCACTCAAAAGATTTTCTCTGGTTTAGATCCTTGGCAAACGGCGCGAGTTGCACGTCATCCTCAGCGCCCATATACCTTAGATTATCTGCCACGTATTTTTACTGAATTCGACGAATTGGCTGGCGATAGAGCCTATGCTGATGATAGAGCTATTGTTGGTGGCACGGCGCGTTTAGACGGTCGACCTGTGATGATTATTGGTCATCAAAAAGGTCGTTCAACTAATGAAAAAGTTAAACGTAATTTTGGTATGCCTCGTCCAGAAGGTTACCGTAAAGCCTTGCGTTTAATGAAAATGGCAGAGCGCTTTAAAATGCCAATTATCACTTTTATTGACACCCCGGGTGCATATCCTGGTATTGGCGCTGAAGAACGTGGCCAAAGTGAAGCGATTGCGACGAATTTAAAAGCGATGTCACGTTTAAATGTACCGATTATTTGTACTGTTATCGGTGAAGGTGGCTCAGGTGGTGCACTCGCTATTGGTGTTGGTGATAAAGTGAATATGCTGCAATATTCAACTTACTCAGTGATTTCTCCAGAAGGCTGTGCCTCTATTTTGTGGAAAACGGCTGATAAAGCACCGACAGCAGCAGAAGCTATGGGTATTACGGCTAAACGTATTAAAGAGTTAGGGCTTATCGATAGTATTGTTGAAGAACCCTTAGGTGGTGCTCATCGTGATATGGATCAAATGGCGGCATTTCTTAAGCAAGCGTTAAAGTCTGATCTTGCTGAACTTGATAAACTTTCCAGCGATGAATTAATTGAAAGTCGTTATGATAAATTAATGTCATTCGGCTACTGTTAAAACCATAAAAAGCGACCGACAAAGGGTCGCTTTTTATATGCTTGGTAACACTTCCCTTAGTCATCATATTTTATACGCGATGTTGTTTTAGAACTGTGAATATAATTGAATTAGCACTGGTGAGTTTCTTTAAACCTACACCAGAAAAACCTATTATTATTGCCTATAGCGGTGGTGTAGACTCCCAAGTACTACTTGTTGCCTTGGCAAAATTAAAACAACAGCAACAACTGCCCAATGCTATTGTTGTTTGTCATGTTAACCACGGTTTAAGTCCTGATGCCGATGCGTGGCAAACGTTTGCACAACAAGAATGCGATAGACTATCTTTAACTTTTATCAGTCATAAATTAAATTTAAAAAAGCTAGCACAGCAAAGCTTAGAAGCGATTGCGCGTGATGCACGCTATAAAGTTTTAGTGCAAGCAAGCACTGAACCTGCTTTTATTGTTACCGGTCATCATCTCAATGATCAAGCAGAAACATTTTTATTGGCCTTAAAACGTGGCTCGGGATTAAAAGGTTTATCGGCTATGCAGGCAAGCTTACCGTTAGCGCAGCATACGCTTGCTCGGCCGCTGTTATCGATATCTCGTACCGATATTGTTGCCTATGCCAATCAGCAGCAACTGAGTTGGATTGAAGATGAGTCTAATAGCGATGAGCGCTTTGAGCGAAATTTTTTGCGTCATCAAATTTTACCAACATTGGATGCGCGTTGGCCAAGTATCAATAAGACGATAGCGCGCAGTGCTGAGCATTGCTTGGAAGCGCAGCAACTGCTAGATGAATTAGCGCAGAAAGACTTAGCGGATTGCCAATATTCGTCTTGTCAGTTATCTGTTGCTAAATTGAATGCACTGAGTGAGCCAAGGCTTAAAAACCTGTTACGCTATTTTTTATCTAGCCATGATTTTTTGATGCCAAGTCGTCAACAACTAATGCAAATATGCCAACAATTAAATGCACAAGCTGATAAGTCGCCGGTTGTTCAGTTAGCCGCGTGTTGCATAAGGCGATATAAAACAGCGCTGTACTTAACACCTATTTATCAGGATCTTTCAAAATGGCAACAGAGTTTAGATGTAGCGGTTTTAGCCGATGAAAAATCCTTCCAGGTTTGTCTTCCAGATAAATTAGGCGTGTTGAGCTTTTCGAGTTTACTCACACAAGAGCAAGATATAAGTCATTGGCAAGCCTTGATCAAAAAACCAAATAATAATCAAATAGTCACGATACGTTTTTCTCACGAAAATCCTATCTGTTTACCGCAATACCGACAGCATTCACGCCCGGTAAAAAAAGTATTACAAGAGCTTGCTATCCCGCCATGGCAGAGAAAAAGATTACCTTTTATATATTATGATCATGAACTAGTCGCTGTAGCAGGGCAGTTTGTTTGTCAGGACTATGTCGCTGATAACAAAAATTCAGCGTTGGCTATTTTATGGCAGGGTGAACTGTCTTTTTAAAGTTACCGTGTAACGAATAAACTAGACAGTTCTGGTGCATAAGTGGTAAAAAATATTTCATCAATACGTTATCTTAATAACTTAAATAACAATAATTCAAATAATAATAACTTAAATAAGAGCAACTATGACAACAGAAAATACTCCTTTAGAAAGTCAGTCACTTTTTAGCAAACTAAAAGCGATTAATATTGTTAACCAAATCATTATTGCTATTATTTTGGGCATTGCTTTAGCACTTGTTGCACCTGCTATTGCTCAGTCATTTTCCATGCTGGGCAGTTTATTTGTCAGTGCATTGAAAGCGGTTGCGCCTATTTTGGTCTTAGCTTTAGTCGCGTCATCTATTGCGAATCAAAAACCGAATAGTGATGCGAATTTGAAGCCTATTGTCGGGCTTTATTTAATTGGCACTATAAGTGCGGCATTAGTGGCGGTGGTATTAAGTTTTATTTTTCCTGTGCAATTAACCTTAGATTTAGTTGGCGCCAGCGCTAATCCCCCACAAGGTTTAGGTGAAGTATTATCAACATTAGCTTTTAAAATTGTTGATAACCCTTTCAATGCCGTTGTTACTGGTAATTTTATTGGTATTTTAGCTTGGGGCTTAGGTTTAGGCTTCGCGTTGAAAAAAGGCAGTGATTCAACCAAGGTGATGGTGCATGATTTTGCTGAAGCTATTTCAAGTATTGTTAAGTTAGTTATTCGTTTCGCACCCTTAGGCATCATGGGTTTAGTCGCCAATACAGTAGCGACAACAGGCTTTGATACCTTAGGTGAATTTAGCCACTTAGTGCTGGTACTTTTAGGCTCAATGCTGATCATGGCATTGATCGTTAATCCCGTCATTGTTTACTTTGTTATGCGTAAAAACCCTTATCCGTTAGTGCTAAGGTGTTTAAAAGAGTCAGGTATTACTGCATTTTTCACGCGTAGTTCGGCAGCAAATATTCCTGTAAATATGGAATTATGTGAAAAACTTGATTTACATGAGGATACTTATTCGGTCTCTATCCCTTTAGGTGCCACTATTAACATGGCTGGAGCGGCCATCACGATTACCGTATTAACCCTGGCGGCAGCGAACACTTTAAATATTGAAGTTGATTTTGCTACCGCTATTTTATTGAGTGTTATTGCGGCGGTTTCAGCTTGTGGTGCTTCAGGCGTTGCGGGTGGTTCATTATTACTTATTCCACTGGCTTGTGGTTTGTTTGGTATTGATAATGACATTGCTATGCAAGTGGTGGCGATAGGTTTTATTATTGGTGTTATTCAAGACTCAGCAGAAACAGCACTGAATAGCTCTACAGATGTTGTTTTTACGGCAGCGGCCTCACATCATATTACTAAAAATTTATAAGACATTTAACTTAAATTTTAGTGTGCTTTGTTACTGTCCTACGGAATATACTGAAAAAAGCCATCGTCCTGAAATACATTCAGCTCGATGGCTTTATTGCAATTTTACTGCCTAAAGCAGTAAAGCTTTAAAACTGCTTTAGGAAAAATAGAGTAAAACACTGTCATTAAATAAATTGTGCGGCTTAATTTCTACCGTGGCAATAATCAGCACTTCTTAAATCGCTTAATTAAGAGCATAATAACGCCAAAATTTTTGTGGATATATTATCATGGTAACCGAACAGGCATTAAAGCAACGTAGTAACTCAAGTTGTGAACTTTGTACTTCAACTGACAACTTAACGGTATTTCCTGTGCCGCCAACCAGTGATTTAAGTGCCCAGCAAAGCATTTATTTGTGTAACGTTTGTTTAGCACAAGTCGAAGGCAATGCTGAGCTTGATATTAATCATTTACGTTGTTTAACTGACGCGATGTGGAATCAAGAACCTGCAGTGCAAGTCATGGCTTATCGTCTGCTACATAAATTGTCAGCAGAAAGCTGGGCGCAAGATGCGCTAGATATGATTTATCTAGAAGATGCGGTAAAAACATGGGCAGAGCAGGGTATAGCTGCCGCTGAGCGCGAAGGGCCAACACGCGATAGCAATGGCGCTGAATTGCAAGATGGCGATAATGTCACCTTGATTAAAGATCTAAAAGTTAAAGGCGCAAACTTTACCGCTAAACAAGGCACTATGGTGCGTGGCATTAGCTTAACGGATAATCCAGAGCATATCGAAGGTAAAGTTAACGGAACGCGTATTGTGCTAGTGGCTAGCTATTTAAAGAAAGCCTAACGTTAAAACAGCGCTATTATAAGCCAATAAATAACGACGAAAGCACTATCAGCCTAACCTCTGCTTAGTGCTTTTTTTATTTGATGGTAGTTTGCCTTATCAGCAGTGACAAGTACGCTCAATTTGGGCGATCTTATATCTGGACATATCTGAACATATCTGGACATATTTGGCTCACTGGTTGGATTTTTAGCCTGTTTTTTCATCTTACAATGATTAGGAGGGCGAGTACTGTTGCGCTGATTACTATGATGACACCTGTTTTTGCTTTGTATTTAGGGGCAAGGTTAAATAATGACCCCGTAAGTTTATCTTTAGTTTTTGGGGCATTACTGGTTATGTGTGGTTTAGCATGGTGTCGTGGGGCGGGAAAACTGAATGGCGAAAAATAAGCGGCGAAAAATAAAACCCGCTTAATGGTCAGCTTAAGCATAATTACCGTTAAAATAAAAACGCCAAATGCTTATGCACTTGGCGTTTTTTATATTCAGGATGAATGGTCAGCTTTTATGTTTTCAACAAAAGCTAAGTACCGACATCCATCCCAGCAATGACAGGATCACATGAATGTGAAAGAGTGGCGATACTTAAGCTATTATAAGCCTAACTCACCATAGCGTTAACGATTTAATGCGATGTAGTCATTAACCATATCTTCTAATACGTTAAGCGGTACTGCGCCATTGGTTAATACAACATCATGAAATTGGCGGATATCAAACTTATCGCCTAACTGTTGTTTTGCTTTGGCTCGCAACTGCACAATTTTCAACATACCAATTTTATATGCTGTGGCTTGTGAAGGCATAACGGCATGACGTTCAACCATTTTTATCGCATCAGACTCTGCATTTGGCGTATTATTCATGTAATACGCTAGGCTTTTTGTACGATCCCATTTTTTATTGTGCATGCCAGTATCGACCACTAAACGGCAGGCGCGCCATAGCTCCATTGCCAAACGGCCAAAGTCAGCGTAAGGGTCTTGATAAAAGCCAATTTCTTTTGGGATCATCTCTGAATATAAACCCCAACCTTCACTATAAGCTGTGTAACCACCAAACTTTCTAAACTTTGGAATACCTTCAAGTTCTTGTTTTAGCGCTATTTGCATATGATGGCCAGGAATGCCTTCATGGTAAGCGAGTGCTTCCATTTGATACGTTGGCATGGCTGTCATATCGTAAAGGTTAGCGTAGTAAATACCAGGGCGTGAGCCATCAGGAGCGGGTTGTTGGTAAAAGGCTTTACCCGCAGATTTCTCTCTAAACGCTTCAACTTGTTTAACTTTTAAGTCTGCTTTTGGTTTAGTAATAAATAACTGATCTAGCTCATCTTTCATAGTATTAATGATGTCCGTTGCTTCAGTTAAATAACGCTGACGGCCAGCTTCATCGCCAGCATAATAAAATTGTGGGTCGTGGCGCATAAATTTGAAGAACTCGTTTAATGAGCCTTCAAAGTTAACCTTTTTCATGATCACGCGCATTTCATCATGTATGCGTGCAACTTCATCTACACCAATTTTATGAATTTCATCTGCGGTTAATTCAGTGGTGGTTGTTCGGTTTAGGGCATTATTATAAAATTTATCGCCTTGTGGAAATTTCCAGGCACCGTAGTTATCATCAGCTTGTTGTTCAAGTTCAGTTAAGTAGCTGACTAATGCTTGATAGCCGGTCTTAAACTCTGTTGTTAAGGCGCTTGCTAGCTCATCAGTTAAGGACTGTTTCTCTTCATCAGAGAGTTCTAATTGTGCTATTTTTTTATTAAAGTCTGTAAATAAAGTACTGTCAGCTTGATTATCAAATGGGGCACCTACCAGTAAATTGCTTGCATCGCGTATGACATGAGCAAAAACAAATTTGGGGGCAATAATACCTTTATCAGCTCTGATTTTAAGTTGATCAACCAATTGCTCCAGTAACAGTTTCGAGTTTTTTACACGGGCAATATAGTCATGGGCTTGCTTAGTGTCTTGAATACTATGTTGGTTAATCAGTAATGCGGGTATTTGTGAGTGCACCCCAAACATTTGGTTAACAGGGTAGTTATGGTGACGCCAAGGATAGTCAGCAATTTTTTGTGTTAATTTTTGTGAAAGTAGCTGGTAGCTCAACTGGGTTTGTTTATCGACATTATTGATGTCAATGACTTGAATTCGTTGCAGCGCTTGTTTAGCAAATTCTAGCTCTTGAGCACTATTTTCCTCTGATAGATCTTGCCACTTATCGTAGTCAGTTTTAATGCCAAGATAGGTTTGTCTAACAGGATTACGATTAACGCCTTCCATAAAAATAGTGTCAAATAACTCATTTGCTGCTTGAGAAGCCTCAGCTGTGCTATTAAGTTGTGCTGATGTAGATGGCATTGCAAGCGCATTATTGCCTTTAACAACGGGTGTTATAGTTTCATTACTGCAAGCAACGGATAGTACCGCGGTAATAGATATAACAATAAGTGATTTATTGAAGGTCATGTTGGAGTCCTATTTTAGTTTATGCGCTATATTGCCGTTATCTTTCGTTAGCGATCAAGCATGCCGCGCTCAATGGTGGTTTTTTTGCGATGACTTTCAGTTCTTCACTCATAGTTCAAAGCAGAAATTTATGGTTTACCTCATGAATCAACTTGCTATAGTAGTGTCATAGATGGATAAATTATTCGCCATCGAGGTGACAAATAAATAAAGTATTGGCCAGTAATAACCTTAGCCAAAAGCGTGCAGCTATGGTTAGCTTTCGACAGGCAATAATAAACGATAGAGCTTTTCTGTTAAGCTTACGAAAAGTAACGATGAACAAGCATTTACAATATGCTGGACTGTATCTTGACGATACGGCGCATATGCTGCGCATTGATGAGTATTTTTCTGATTCGTATATTATTTCATACCAAAATAAAGCGATTGGATTATTAAAATTAGGCTTGTTTGCTGATAAAATTCACCTGCGTCAATTTCAGTTATTACCGCAATATCAAGGTCTAGGAATCGGCAGCAGGGTGCTTGAGTTAGTTAAGCGTAAAGCTCAAGAAAAACAGCTCGCTATTACCTTAAATGTATTGTTAAAAAATCCGGCTAAGCAGTTATATTTACGCCATGATTTTGTGGTGATGGATAGCAATAAACTCGAGTATCAAATGCGCTGGCAATGTCAGCAATAATCAGCAATAATCAGCAAATAGCTGAGCTGTAACCGCTTAAAAATAGCCGCTTAAAAATTTAGTGCTTTTGGTTATCATACGCCGGATTAACTTTTCTCTAATTAAGGGCGCTCTTATTAAAGGCTCGCCCATTAAAATTAGTCTTAAGTTAGACCTAAGGTTAGGCGTAAAGGTCAATATTATTTTTGAAGGCTAACACTGACTTTAAAACTAAAAAGCATAATCAGTTTAGTAAATTTTACCTTCAGTGGCTACTTGCGCTTTATCAATACGCGTTGGTGTTACTGCGCCGTCAACAAGCGACTGTGTTGCTGTGGCTAACGATTCAATGACTTTATGCATCGATGATAAGTCTAAGCTACTAATGTCGTCGCTAACTTGATGATAATGTTGGTCCTTATCGAGTTGTGTACTGCTAAAACTGTGTGCAGGTACACCTAAACGCGCCAAAGTTGCATTGTCTGAGCGATAAAATAGCCCTTGTTTTGGGTAGGGGTCTTGGTATATTTGTGTGTTAAGCGCGATGAGTTTTTCATTGAGTAATGCGCCTAAATTAGAGCGTTCCATACCCGTCATCCAAACGGTTCCTGCGCCAAATTTTGATGGTTTGCCAATCATTTCAATATTGATCATGGCAACCACGTTATCAGGGTTAAGCTGCTGTGAAAAATAGCTAGAGCCAAAGCCGCCAATCTCTTCAGCCGTAAAAGCACTAAACATTAACGTACGTTTGTTATCACCTTTTTGAGCGTAATATTGCGCTAAATTTAATACCGCTGTCGTACCCGACGCATCGTCATCAGCGCCATTATAGATTTGTTTACCATCTTCTGTGATACCCAAGTGGTCGTAATGTGATGAGTATAAAACGATTTCTTTAGGGCTTTCAATACCGGGTAAGACACCCACTACATTGGTTAGCGATTGTTTAGTGATTATTGCACTGGCGTTAACGCTATAGTTTTCAATTTTATTTTCGTCACTTAATACCATGACAATAGCACCAGGATGTTCAAGTGAAAGCTTAGTTAAGCCACGATTAAAATAATTTTGATAAGCCTTAAAGCTTTTGGCATGTGCGCTATTGATAATAACTAAGTGTTGACCACCTACTTGGTTTAACTCAGTTAAGATTTTACGTAAATCATCGGTTCTATCAACCCTATGGCTTTGTGCATTACCGAACTGCCAATTTACTTGTTCCATCGTTGTCGCTATAGCCAAGTATTCAGGACTAATTTTTTTACTATTTAACACCACGTTAAGCGTTTGAGCTTGAATTTGATTGACAGTAAAAGTTTGTAAGAACAGCGCAGGTTTATCTTTGGCGTCAAGAGTCGCATTAATGGCTGCTTTACTTAACGGGAGATTGGTTTGCAGGGGCTTTAGGCCAATATTAGCAAAGCGCTGAGCAATATAATTTGCCGCTTGGTCAATTTCAGGGCTAAAACTTGCCCGACCTTTTAAATTGTCAGCGGCTAAATAGGTAATATCTTTGACCACTTGTTTTAAGGGTATTGTTGCTGCAACGCTAGAAAATGAGCAGGTAATCGCTAACACAACCGATAATATTTTGAGTTTATAATCAGTGTTTTTCTCTAGTGAAGAGTTAAATATGCGCATCATAGTTATTGGTGTTGCCATAGTATTTAAATATTTTATTATTGCAAAATAATCAAGTGCTAACGCTAAGTGTTGTTATTCAATTAGCGCATATTAGGCTAAGGTTATTTAAGGTCATTTAAGGTCATTTAAGTTTATTGAGTTCAATTAATAGTGACTGTTCACCACAGGTAAGCCAGCACTGGCCATCTTGTATACTCACTTGAAACTCCATCGAGCGATTGGCGAGTAGCTCCAAAGCTTGTGATGTTTCTTCACTAAAGCTTTCTACCGATAGTTTATTGAGTTGATTTAGTTTACTTTTAGATTGTTGCCACCAGGTGTCTACGCTGCTGCCATAACAATAAAGCTTCACTTGTTGAGCGCGATTACAGGCTTTTTTCAGTCTTTTTTCATCGAGTTGGCCTAGTTCAATCCATAGTTCAATGACATCACTGTAATTAACTCGCCAAATGGCTGCTTCGTCCTCATCACTAACACCTTTACCAAATTGTAGGTTTTCACTGGCATTGAGGACATAGGCAATGAGTCTGATCATCATACGACGGTCATTCTCAGAAGGGTGCTGTGCTATGGTTAATTGTATGGTGTCATAATAGTGACGATCCATATCAGAGAGATGGATCGTCGCTTTTTTGATGGTTGCTTTTAAGGCCATGAAGATTCTGAGTATTATTTTTGATTAATTAATTCAGTATATTAACGCGTATTAAGTCCTTGTGATAGCAACTTATAACAAGTGAATTAATTAATATTCAGCTGGTATGTGCTATTTTACCAGCTACCTGAATTTTCCATACTTAACCAAGGTTCTTGTGGCGCTAATCGCTCACCTTTTTGCAATAATTCGATTGAAATATTATCAGGTGATTTAACAAATGCCATGTGGCCACAGCGTGGTGGTCGGTTAATAGTAATGCCTGCGGCCATTAGCTTTTCACATAAGGCATAGATATCGTCAACCTCAAAGGCTAAATGGCCAAAGTTTCTACCCACAGTATATTCTTCTGCTGAATGCCAGTTGTGGGTAAGTTCTATTTCAGCGGCACCGGGCTCTGTTGCTAAAAATATTAAGCTGAATTTACCTGCAGGAACGTCAAAACGGCGGGTTTCTATTAAGCCTAAATGCTTAATAAAAAAATCTAGTGACTTATCTAAGTCCGTAATACGAATCATAGTATGTAAAAATTTCATAGTTTACTCATCCATTTTCTATTTAATGATAAAAATATTTAATGATAAAATTGATAACCTTATCATTATTAGTCTTTGATAATATTATTTGGGGGAGGTTTTTAAGTTATTTATGGTAAAAACATATCGCTCAGTTTCCACTTCCCCTAATGAAAGTATTGGTTTTTTGCTTTGCTAACAGGTAAAAATTATTGAGTTAAAGTTTAAGCACCATACTTATACTAGCGTTTATTTACCGTCGTGTTTTACCTCTTGGTATCTTTTACTGAAGAGAATTCTTGATGCTGAAAGCTTAATTAGCTCAATAATCGCATCAATTTAAATCGCATCAGTTAGGCTCATGGATGATGACATCTAATGTTAATTTTGCTGTACTGATTGTCGTTCAATAAGTTCAGGAATAAACATGTTGGTGATGTCTAACTCTTTTTGCTTATAGACATTTTTCAGGATCCATTGAGTAGACATTTTCGCCATATCGTTAATTGGAAAATTAATAGTGGTTAATTGAGGGTAGAGATATTCAGTGAAAAAAGCATTATCAAAACCAATAAATGAACATTGTTCAGGGATTAACAATTTATGATCCCTGGCTCCTCGCATGGCTCCAGATGCCATTTCATCATTTGAACAAGCAACAGCCGTAAATGTGGTTTTATGCTTGATGAAGAAATTGATACCATCTCGACCGCTTTTTGTTAAATAATCACCTTCATAGAGTAAACTTTCTTTAAAGGGGATATTGGCTTCAGCTAACGCTTTTTTATGGCCAGCTAAGCGTTCAGTAGAATCTTGTTTTGTTAAAGGCCCAGAAATATAAGCAATTTCCTTATGTCCTTGTTCAATTAGATATTTTGCAGCTAAATAACCCCCTAGTTCGTTATCTAAATAAAAGCAATGGTCACTAATTTCTGAGATATTGCGGTTTAAAATAACAAAAGGGGTATTACCTTTGCTTAATTTAATTAAATAGTCATCTGAAATGGCGTCAACCAGTAAAATAAGTGCGTCACATTTTCGATCAATTAAAAAGTCTAAGCCATTTATTTCACTTTTTTCATCACTATGACCTGCAGTAATAACCGCATGTTTACCTGCATTTCTGAGCTCTAATTCAATGCTGCTCAACATGGCACCAAAAAAGGGACCATGTAACTCAGAAACTAGTACACCAACACTGTTTGAACGATTAGAAGCTAATGATCGGGCAATGGTATTTGGGCGATAGTTTAACTCGTTCATGGCTGCCACGACTTTTTCTTTAGTTTTTTTACTGACATGTTCATGATCATTCAGTACGCGAGATACAGATGATAATGAGACTCCCGCTAATGCGGAAACTTCGTATATAGTCGCCATTTTATTCCTTCATCTTTTTTATTAATGCTGCTTTTGAGGACTTAAACATAAAAGGTCTTAGCTAAACCCAATACTGAACCTATAGTTATAACTGTTATAAGATACACAAATAATTTCTATTTTAGAAGCGCTTCCTATGACTGTAAATAATAGTTGCTTTTTATCTTAATGACATTCAATATGGAAGCGCTTCCAGTTTATTTTAAAAATACTTACTTAAGGACTGCCTGAGTGTATTAAAGTGGAAAATTATAAAAATAACAACAGCAGCAATGACCTGTTGTTCATAATTATTAGGGGAATTATATGGCTAGTACACCGGTTCAATCAAATGTGAATAGGTTTTCATCAAACACTGAAAACCAAAATTATACTTTTGCACTTACATCATTAACATCACTCTTTTTTATGTGGGGATTCATTACCTGCTTAAATGATATTTTAATTCCTCATTTGAAAGCTATTTTCGATTTATCTTATAGCCAAGCAATGCTAGTACAGTTTTGTTTTTTTAGTGCGTACTTTCTCGTTTCTATTCCTGCAGGAAAAATAGTTAAAAAAGTAGGTTTTCAAAAAGGCATTGTGCTTGGATTGATTGTTGCTGCCATTGGTTGTTTTGCTTTTTACCCAGCAGCAGCCATGCACAGCTACCCGGTATTTTTAATGGCACTATTTATATTAGCCAGTGGTATTACGATATTACAAGTGTCAGCTAATCCTTATGTCAGTATTTTAGGCAATCCTGAAACAGCCTCTTCACGTCTGACGATGACACAGGCATTTAATTCACTTGGCACCACGGTCGCGCCATTTTTTGGTGCTTATTTGATCTTAGATCAAGTAGCAGAATCAATGTCGGTCGCTCAACAAGCAGAATCAGTGCAATTACCTTATGTTTTACTCGCCGGTTTATTATTAATACTGGCGGCTATTTTTTCTTATATAAAATTACCTGTCATTGAGCATATTGAAGAGTCAGTGGCTGAAAAACCGATAGCAGGTAGCGCTTGGGAATATCGTCATTTAGTTTTAGGTGCCATTGGTATTTTTGTTTATGTGGGGGCTGAGGTTTCTATTGGCAGCTTTTTAGTCAGCTTTTTTAATGATCCGAACATTGCTGGTTTAGAAGAATCCCAAGCAGCAAAATATATTGCCTATTATTGGGGTGGTGCGATGGTGGGACGATTTATTGGTGCCGCGGTTATGCAAAAATTAGCCGCAGGAAAAGTATTAGCCTTCAACGCTTTTATGGCAGTAGTATTTATTATTATTACTATCTTTGCATCTGGTCAAATAGCGATGTTGGCCATTCTGTTAGTAGGTTTATGTAATTCAATTATGTTCCCTACCATCTTTAGTTTGGCCATTAATGGCCTAGGCCAGCATACCAGCCAAGGCTCAGGTATTTTATGTTTGGCGATTGTTGGTGGTGCTATTTTACCACTGATTCAAGGTGTTTTAGCCGACAGTATTGGCCTACAAAACTCATTTTTCTTACCCATTATTTGCTATGCATTCATTGCTTATTATGGCTTGTCAGGTAGTAAACCTGTATCAGTAAAGGTATAAATATTGTTATGTCTATTCAAATAAATTCACTTAAAAGCGTTGCTAAACCCTTTATGGGGATTGCTGTTGCCATGTCACTTTTTGCTTGTACTGATAACGCTAACTCTAACGCTAACTCGGATATAGCTCAGGTTGATGTTGCCCCTTATGGCGAAAACAATATAGCCATTTGGCCGGTACTTGATATTGAAGTTAAAAAAGACAGTAACGTTGAAACTAAAGTCGCGAAAATTTTAGCGACTATGACGTTAGAGCAAAAAGTTGCCCAGATGATCCAACCTGAAATCCGAGACATTACGGTTGAAGATATGCGTAAATATGGTTTTGGCTCATATTTAAATGGTGGTGGTGCTTTTCCTGATAATAATAAGCACGCAACACCTGCTGATTGGATAAAATTGGCTGAATCTCTCTATCAAGCATCAATCGATGACTCAGTAGATGGGACAAATATTCCAACTATGTGGGGTACTGATGCAGTACATGGTCATAACAATGTGATTGGCGCAACATTATTCCCTCATAACATTGGCTTAGGCGCGGCAAATAATGCTGAACTTATGGAAAGTATCGCCAGTATCACGGCTAAAGAAGTGATGGTAACCGGTATTGATTGGGTGTTTGCTCCTACGGTTGCTGTTGTTAGAGATGATCGTTGGGGCAGAACCTATGAAGGTTACTCTGAAGACCCTGAAATAGTTGGCTTATATTCCGCCGCTATTGTAAAAGGGCTGCAAGGTGCTGTCGGCGATGACTTTTTAGGCGACACTCGCGTTATCAGTACAGTTAAGCACTTTATTGGTGACGGTGGCACAAAAGGTGGTGATGACCAAGGGGATAACTTAGATAGTGAAAGAGATCTTTTTAAACATCATGCCCAAGGTTATGTTGGTGGCTTAACGGCTGGCGCGCAATCGGTCATGGCATCATTCAATAGCTGGCATGGCGCTAAAACGCACGGCAACAAGTATTTAATGACCGATGTTTTAAAAGATCGTATGGGCTTTGACGGCTTTGTTGTTGGTGACTGGAATGGTCATGGCCAAGTAAAAGGCTGTACTAATGAAAGCTGTCCACAAGCAGTCAATGCGGGCTTAGACATCTATATGGTGCCAACAGCTGCTTGGAAACCTTTGTATGAAAATACCATTAAACAAGTTAACAAGGGTGAAATTAGCTTATCAAGAATAGATGATGCGGTGAGCCGTATTTTAAGAGTAAAAATTCGTGCAGGTTTATTCACTAAACCCAGTCCAAAAAATCGTCCATTATCAGGTAAAACTGACTTAATTGGCTCAGCAGAGCATCGTTTAGTTGCTCGTCAAGCCGTACGTGAATCTTTAGTTTTGCTTAAAAATAAAGCTAATTTATTACCCTTAACGCCGAGTGCAAATGTATTAGTTGCAGGAGATGGCGCTGACAATATTGGTAAGCAGTCAGGAGGATGGAGTATTACTTGGCAAGGTACAGGTAACACTAACGCTGATTTTCCGGGTGGGTCTTCGATTTATGACGGTATAGAGCAAGTTGTTAATGCGGCTGGCGGTAAAGTGCAATTAAGCCCTACAGGTGAGTTCACTGAAAAGCCAGATGTTGCTATTGTTGTTTTTGGTGAGGAACCTTATGCCGAGGGTAATGGCGACTTAGATAACCTTGAGTATCAACGCGGTAATAAAACCGATTTAGCTTTACTCAAACGTTTAAAAGCACAAGGGATACCTGTTGTTTCTGTTTTTATTAGCGGACGACCAATGTGGGTAAATGCGGAACTTAATGCGTCAAATGCTTTTGTTGCTGCTTGGTTGCCGGGTTCAGAAGGCAATGGTGTCGCTGACGTTTTATTTAGTAAAGCGGATAGCAGTTTACGTTATGACTTTAAGGGTAAGCTTTCATATTCATGGCCTGCTAGTGCGGATCAAACCTCTGTTAATAGATTTGATGAAAACTATCACCCCCTATTACCTTATGGTTTTGGTTTAACCTATCAGCAGCAAGATAATAAAAAAATGACCCTATTGTCTGATCAGTTAAGTGAAGTCTCTAAAATATCTTCTGATGAGTTAGCCACTTTTAAAATATTTGACTTAGCGGTTAAGCAGCCATGGAGTGTTGCGTTGCAATCAGGTGAACAGTCATCTCCTGTTATTTCAAATACGCAGTCATTAGGGGCTATTACCTTAAGAACTATGGACAAAGTGGTACAAGAAGATGCTAGAACAATAACCTTTGATGGCAGTGAACTAGCAAGTGTTAATATCTTTAGTAACTTTCCGGAAGATTTGCGGGCATATATCGAGGCTGACTCGGTATTAAGTTTTAGCGTACGTTTAGAAACTACACCAGTAGCACCGATTAATTTAGCTATGAGTTGTGAAGGGGATTGCAAAGGCTCTCTTGATATTACCTCATTGTTAATTAACCAGAGTTTAAATGAATGGCATAACGTGACGATCGACTTAGCTTGCTTTAAAGAAGCAGGTACAGATTTCTCCAAAATTATGTCGCCTTTTAACTTGTCTACTCAAGGCAAAGTTTCATTAAGCTTCGCTGATATAAACTTAACGCCACAAGGTATTGATAAAGCAACAATGAGCTGTGATTAAACTATTATTGACGCGTTAAATTAAACCGCCGTATTACTAGAATTACGGCGGTAACTACTGATTGCAATTTATTAATAAAAACATATATATAACAAGGACTTTTCTATGCAGCATTTAACATTATTACTCATAGCCTGTTCAATGACTTTACTCGGATGTGGTGGTGGATCGGGTAACAACACGAACACGACTAATATATCAACTACGCCAGCTACAGATATATCTTCTGATCATGCGAGTGAAGAGAGTAAAGACCCAACAACTGCTTCTGTAGTGAATAATCAATGGCAGTTAATTTGGCAGGATGAATTTAATGATAACAATATTGATTTAAACAAATGGAGTTTTGAGGTCAATTGTTTTGGTGGGGGTAATGATGAACAACAATGTTATACCGACCGAGAAGATAATGCTTTTATTGAACAAGGTATTTTGAAAATAGTGGCATTAAAAGAAAATTTTACCGGTCCTGCGGCACATGACGATGATACTAATTACAACGCTATGAATACCCGCACTCTACCTTATACATCAGCACGTTTACGCAGCAAAAACAAAGGTGACTGGACTTTTGGGCGCTTTGAAATTAGCGCTAAATTACCGCAAGGACAAGGCACTTGGCCAGCCATTTGGATGCTGCCTACTGACTGGGCTTATGGTGGATGGGCTGGCTCGGGTGAAATTGATATTATGGAAGCGGTGAACTTAAAAACACAATCAGATGAAGCGGGTGCGAGCTCAGGAGAAGAAGAATCACGTGTGCATGGCACGCTTCATTATGGCCGTGCCTGGCCTGAGAATGTTTATTCGGGTAAAGGATTTAACTTACCTGATGGTGTAAACCCCGCAGATGGTTTCCACGAATACGCTGTTGAATGGCAAGCAGGGGAAATTCGTTGGTATGTTGATGATATTCATTTTGCTACCCAGCGTGATACCGGCTGGTATAGCCAATATATGAATGATGAGGGTTTATTGGTAAACGGTGCGGGTGGTGCACCTTTTGATCAAAAATTTCATTTATTATTAAATTTTGCTGTTGGCGGGAATTGGTCCGCTTCGGTTAACGACAAAGGCATTAATGACAGTGTATTTCCACAATCATTAGAAATAGATTATGTCCGAGTGTATGAATGCTCAGTGTCACCTCTCACAGGTGCTGGCTGCGCAACAATCGGTGATGACGCCGCTTTAGTTGATGGTAAGCAAGCACCGGCGCTGTAATTGTTTAAGTACCCTGAAAATGCTTATTGATTGATAAGGGATATATAGAACAGTTAAATGCTAACTAAGACTTTAAAAAGTATTAGTTAGCATTTTTTTACGTATAAATTAACATTACGATAAGTATCTAGCCAATAAGTAGCTTCATTATTAACTTGGTAATCTAATAATCCTTGACGAGCATCTTTTGATACCAAAATATGATCGCCATCAACGCCATCAACGCCATCAAAAGTAAAATTAGCGATAGGGCACCTGAAGAGCCACTGTTTGTAGATAAGCGATTAGTTCAGCGCATGATTTTCCTAACGGCGACCAAACTGGCAGATTCATAATATTTATTGAATGGTGATTTTTTGGAAGTTTTCTTACATGGGATTTAATAGCAACCAAAGTGACAAGAAGAGCGTCTACGTAGTTTTAATGCTCTACCGATTTGAACAACACAAGGTACAGTAAAGCTTCGTATGGTTCACCGTCCACTGCTTTTAAAAATGAGTTGGCTGTGGGCACTTCTTAATAATTTCAGCAAAGTACTTTTTATCTAAATCATTATATTCTGGCACCCATGCTCTATTGGGCAATGATCCTCGACAAGTATGATTAATAGAATGACTGGCTAATTTATGGCTCTGTTGAGCAGTTTTTCGCCGATCCGTTATATGATCTTCCACGGTAGATGAATTAAGTATTAAATAGAAAGTGGCCTTAAGGTTGAGCTTATTAAGGGCGGGTAAAGAAGGATAAATTGACTGTTTAAGGCATCATCATAGTCAAGACTTACAGCTGTTTAATCTTCTATTTATAATATTGTTTTAAATATTGAATATGAAGCTATATATCAAATGGATACACAACCTTGAAGTTCGGCGAATGAATTCTCTCTAGGGTCAAGAAATCCACCAATATTTTCATAAATCTGCGCATATAGCTACTCTCACTCCGATGTCTATCGTGGTTAGATGATTTGCTTAAGTTGGTATTAATTATTTATACAAAAGTATGTTTTTCAGATTCTTAGTCATGAAATTATTCCTTATATGACCATTGGCTGGTGCTTACTTAAAATGTATTAGGTAGTTATAAAGATTATAGGTGTGTTTGTCTTAACTGAAGGTATGGTATCAAGGCTTGATGCGTAAATATTTTTTAGCTTTTTTAGTTAATTTAATTGAAGTATATTAATAAAGATATTGATGATATCTAAAGAGATATCATCAATATTGAAGTAATGTATCATTATATAAAGCTTGAGTTAACCGCTACTCTCCAGCTAAATGATTCCAATGAATTACTGAGCAATGCCTACAGTTATTTCGTCTAGAGAAACATCACCGACTTGAGCACCCATATCAAATAATACACGGCTATTGTCATCACCAAAACCTGTAGCAGGAACAACAACAAAATATGTCACCCATTCAGTCGTTATAGCAACAGATTCTGTAGTATTATTCCACGGGGCATGGTTTAAACCAACACCAACAATAATATCTCGAGCGACAGAAGCTTTTGCTTTAAATTCTACCACATAAATTGCATCAGGAATGATAGTCATAATTTGGCTTAAATTGACAGCATATGCGTCACCAGCAGTTGCTACATAGGCTTCGTAATAGCTTCCTACGGGATCAGTTGTAGCAAATATATCAGTGCCAGCAGAGTTGACAAGTGAGATGTTACGTAATGAAATGTCTCCTGCAATTGCACCACCCATATCGAATATAGTACGACTATTGTCATCACCTGCAGAAGCTGCTTCCATAAATGTATATGTCTCCCATTCAGTTGTTAACTCAACTGTATGTGTGTTATTGGTCCATGGGTCATGAAATAAACCAAAACCAGCAGTCATAGGACGAGCTGCAGAGGCTTTAGCATCATAACTTAGAGTATAAACTTCACCTGTAACTAAAGTTAATGGATGGCTGATTCCCGTATCATATACATTGGTCGTAGGCTCTGGAACAAGATTTTCATATACATACACACCGGGAGCGTCCGACCAGTCGGTAAGTCCAGCATCAAAGGTACTATTTGTTAATAAGTTACCTGCTGTATCTGGCTTACCACCACTCCCTGCTGAAATAATGACATTCTCAGACGTAGTAAACATACCATCTGTTACGTTTACGGTTACAGAACTAAGACCCTTATCACCTGAAGCCGGAGTGCCTGATAAAACACCGGTACTGGCATCAAAGTTTAACCAAGAACCATCTGGGAGAATTGCTGAGAAAGTTAAGGCATCACCATCAGCATCGGTTGCTGTAAAGGTATGACTATATTCTTCCCCTACTCCAGCAGCTGTTCCAGCAGCGGCACTAGTAAACTCTGGAGCCGCAAATCTTGGTCCAATAGAGTCACCATCTACTGGCTCCAAATCAGCACCACAGCCAGTAAGTGCAATAGCTAAAGCCAAAGTTGATAGCTTAATATTTAAATGTTTAATTTTCATCATGTAGTTGTTCCCCTAGATATTATATTATTAGAACTGCACACTCAAACGGCTTAAAAGAGGAAAAAACAATATGTTGTTAGTCCAATTACAACGTCTAATGCAGCGAGTTCATTTATATGGGTATCGCCATCAGTCCTGCTGGAAGCGCTACCAATTTTTTTTATAGATGCTGCTGATTTATTTTTTAACACACGTTCTTATTCTGTAAACGCTTCCAGTTATACCACCAGTAATGCTTATAACAAAGGTTTTTTTACACTTTTTTAAATTTACAACAATATAGTGACTGTAAATTTTTAAGGGTAACAATATATAAAGTAATAAACTCAACCGGCTATTGAATCTGTCCGTTCATTAGCAGTAATTTAATTCGATCTGGTATGAATATTATATTTCTTCTACATAATTATTAATTGCAAATTTAAGATACCGCAGGCTATTTTGCTTTACAATATTGCTCAATAAAATCTAAATGATTAGGCCAATTATCAACTTTACGCTTAACCGTTAGCTTAATATTATCTAAAAATCTTTGTAATTCATTGTCATCCATTAAATCAACAATAGGGTGATAATGTTCAGGCATTAGACCCTGTCCCATCATTACTTGTACCCAAGATGTTTCTCCAAAAAGCTCTTCTTCTTTTTTAAATACATTGGCGCTTTCTTTAAATAACAACATACGGTGTTTTAACGTTTCAGGGATATCCATATTGCTGCAGTACCGCCAAAAAGGGGTGTCTTTACGATCGGTTAAATTATAATGTAAAATAATAAAGTCTTTAATGCTGTCAACTTCGGTTTTAGTTTGTGTATTAAACTCATCAACATCAGATTGTTTAATCCCTTGTGATGGAAACATCTGCATTAAGCGTATAATCGCTTTTTGAAATAAATGAATACCAGTAGATTCTAGCGGTTCAATAAAACCGGAAGATAAACCTATGGCTACACAGTTTTTATTCCAATGTTTACGACGAGTACCTGTTTTATATTTAATAACGCGAGGTTCATTTAGCAGTTCACCTTCAATATTATTTAATAAAGTTTGTGTAGCTTCTTCGTTGGACATGTATTTACTACAAAAAACAAATCCATTGCCTGTTCGATTTTGCAAGGGAATTTTCCACTGCCAACCAGCATCCCTCGCAATAGAACGTGTATAAGGCACCGGTTTAGTAACAGTTTTAGTTTGTACCGCTATAGCGCTATCACAAGGTAATATGTGTGACCAATCCTCATACCCGGTATGTAGTGCTTGCTCAATTAACAAAGCTCTAGAACCAGTACAATCAATAAATAGGTCACCTTCAACTACTTTACCGTTGGTTAATTCAAGAGAACTAATAAAGCCATTATCTTTATCTAGAACAACATTATTAATACGGCCTTCAATTCGCTTTAAACCATGCTTTTCTGCTATTTTTTGTAGAAACACAGCATATAAACCAGCATCAAGGTGATAGGCATAGTTAGAGGCTTGATCTGCGTCTACGGCAAACTTTCCTGCTCTAGCGCCTAAGTGTTCAGGCACGTAATCACCTATGTCTGAAACTATACCTCGCTGTTTTCCCTTTAACCAAAAATGTTGAAAATCAGCTGCCCAGCAATTTTGACCTAAAAATCCAAAGGAGTGAATATAGTCTTTATTAACATCACGCCAATTTTCAAATGAAATACCCAACTTGAAAGTAGCATTCGTCGCGGCCATAAACTCTTGTTCATTAATGCCTAATAATCGGTGAAAAATATGCAAAGTAGGTATCGTCGCCTCACCAACTCCAACAGTAGGGATGTCATCAGATTCAACAAGGACAAGGTCTAAATTTTTACCAAACAGCTTTGATAATGCCGCTGCTGTCATCCAGCCCGCAGTACCACCGCCGGCAATAACAACTTTTTTTATGGCTTTGTTGTTCATATTTAAATTATCCTTACAAATATAATTATTAGTTTTAAAAAGATATATTCAGTTTATATTTTCAGTTTATTAAGTAAGTCAGCCCTGATTTTTTTTGCTGAATTTACGTCTAACGGTTGAGATAACATTCCCTTAACAAAATCAGGAATATGATCTAAATCGTTTTCTTGATAATCAAAAATATAATAATCAAAAATAGCTTTCCATGCCTGTCTTTGTGCTGGAGGAAGATTTCTCAAACTTAATATCGCTAATTTCAATGCATTTTCTGGTTGTCCCATAAACGCAGGACTGTCTCGCCACCAATGAGTTACCAGTACATTAAAGGCACTTAATGCTTTGACATGATGCCACCACATAGCCGGAAGAAATAAGGCATCGCCAGCTTCCAACTCTGCAACTTGAGCGGCTTCTAATGCTTGTTTAAATTTAGGGAATTTTTTAAAATCAGGTTGTTCAAAATCAATTAAACTAATTTCACGACCACCTGGTGACATTTCTATTGGGCCAACATACAGGTTAGCTATCTGCTCTGGTGGGAATAAAGTAAATCTTCTTTTACCTGCAACACAACATGCGAGGTTATTTGGGAAATCATAATGTGCGGCTATTTTACTTTGATTACCAATCCAAATACTGGTGAATGGTTTTAGATGGTCAATTGAAGCATTATTTTCATCATTATAACTAGGAAGCCAAGCATTAATTTCTGTTGAGGCAACATAGATTGTAGGTGGTTTATTATCTGCAGCGTGTGCTAATAATTTATCTAAGACTATATTCAGATCAGCACGAATGTTTTTAAAGTTAAAACCACTCATATCATCATTGTAAAAAACACGTCCTTGAGTTTCTGGTTCGCCGTAAGCACTAAATACAGGCTTATTATTATATAATTTACGCAAATAATTCGCCGAATGTTCAGGCGACTTTTTACTTTCAATCACCATGGGCCATTTATCACCAAAACCCCTCAAAATAAGTGGTTGTGTTGATGATAAAACAAATTCAGGTATATCACCTGGTTGACAATTGCTTATCTCTTTAACTTTATTTGTTATTGCCAACATTTGCAGATACCAAGTTTAAATTTATAATGAAAAAGGGTGATACTAAACAGATTAAAGACTAAGTCTTTCATTTTTCTTACTGATTAATTTTCTAACATTCGCTTGTGATGCAATGGTCATATAGATTGCTTGTAAATATCCTTTTTTATGCAGTAACGTTAAAACATCACTACTTAATCCAGCTAGTTTTTCTTCGTTAATAGTATAAAAACCAAGCATTTGGTTTTTTGAGTGATCATTAAGAGTGATATCTAAAGTTACTGATTCTAATAATTGATGTTCATTTAAAGCATCGATAAAATCATTACTATCGTTTAGCCCATGGTGAATGGCTTCAAGTAGATCTGCAACTTTATCTAAATAAGGACTATTGCCACCATGTTCTAAAAAGATAGATTCACCTTGTTCTTGATTAACACGGGGATTATCAAGATCAATATTCAACATTCTCTGTTGCTTTTCAATGCCTCCTTCATTTAGTGCTTGTATACCGATTAAAAACGGCTGTCTAGCAACCATTGCTGGAATATAATCCGCAGTCCACTTATTGTCAGAGAGGAATAAGTTCTCTTTATTTTCAAAACCAAACAAAGCAAGTGGAAAGAATTTACCTGTATCTGGATTCTTATTAAAAAAAATGGGGTAATAGGCTTGTACACTTTTAAATTCCATCGGAAAAGTTTGTGCATACCATAGGTTGTCACCATAGGTGGCTGATCGTTCAGTGATTATTTTTAAGTTTTGGTGATCGATGTTGTTTAGTAAAACAGAATTTGTCATTTTTAATTCCACACATTGTTTACATTTATTTCAGTTAAAGAGAGTTACCGTATTTTTGTAACGCTAAATTTTGGGTAAACCATACTTTTTAATTTTGTTAATGATTTCACGGTTTGTTGGTAAAATAGATAAAATTTTATGTGTTTTTTTTATATTATCATTAAATAATTTATCTGCTTTTTCAGCATGACTCACCCTTTTTTTGTGTGCTAATGGCTCAGTGACGAAGTTCATACCATATAAAATATATTGAAAACTAGCAGGCGGAAACATTTCTTCAGTGTGCGTTGCATCATAATGATAGGGTGGTTGATAACGCCATAGGCTTATAAGTTCTTGTAAACTTTTAGGTATACTTTTTTCATTTTTATTATCTAGCCAATAAGCTGAATCAGTTCGCTGACTTAAGACATAATGTAACTTTAAAAAATCAACTACGTTTTCCCAACGATGCAAAAATTTGTCATTAAAACGTTTGGCGATAATATCCATGGTCTGGCGATTCGCAGGCAACTGTTCACTGATCATTTTTGCTGATAGTTCAACTAATGCTAAAGCAGAGGCTTCTAAGGGTTCAATGAAACCTGCAGCCAAACCAATTGCAACACAGTTTTTATGCCAAAATTTTTCTCTGTGTCCAGGATTCAAAGGTATTTTTCGTATCATTACTGAATGAGCAGCATCTTTTCCCATTGAAGGGACTAAGTAATTACGTAATTCTTGTTCTGCTAGATCATGTGATATATGTGCACTGGAATATGTATAGCCAACACCTCGTCGTGTTGGTAGTCCTATATCCCAAACCCAACCTGCGGTTTGGGCTGTAGATGAAGTAAATGATGCAATAGGACTATCACTATTCTCGTAAGGCACATGTACGGCCATTGCAGAATCATTAAATAAAATATTTTTTTTACTAATAAAGGGAATTTTATAATGTTGAGCTAATAATAATGATGATGTCCCAGTGCAGTCAATAAACAAATCGCCGAATATATCACCTTGCTTTTTTGTGGTAATTGACGCTATATCACCTGTTGCAGATGAATTTATTTTAGTGACATGGTCAATAACGTGTTTTACACCTAATTTAACTGTGCAATGTTTTTGTAAAAACTGACCAAATTTACCTGCATCTAAATGGTAACCATAATTGGCTACAAATGAATATTCAGGGGTCGTTATTTGTTTTGGCGCTAAACCGTGAGCACCTAAATGACTTTGCTCAGAAACGGCATCGGCAAAACTAATTTTATCACTGAAGGGTTGCCAATATGATGAAAGATTTATCTCATTAAAACCATTTGGCAAGGTGAAAGGGTGGTAATAGTGCTCATTAGTATTGTTCATCCAGTTCGTAAATTTCGAACCTTGTTTAAAGCTTGCATCACATTCTAGTAAAAATTCAGTTTCAGAAATGCCCATTTTTTGCAATGTACTACGCATTGATGGCCAAGTACCTTCACCAACACCTATAGGTGCAACATCTGCTGATTCAACCAGTGTAATTTCTACCCCTGAATCTTGGTTGGTAGCATGTTCTGCAGCGATAATACCTGCTGTTAGCCAGCCCGCAGAGCCGCCACCAACAATTACTATTTTTTTTAATGGTTGATTCATAAATTTTTTCTTAAATTGCTCATTAAAAGTTGGGTTAGATTTACTAAACTATATCGTGCCTTAATCGGTCTAACAAATGCTATTTACATGATATTGAGACAGCTACAGGTTTTAAAAAATAGTTAATATAACACCCAAGTATTTGTGAAAAATTTATTTCTGTTTGTTGTAAATAATAAAGCCGCATAAATTATTAATTTAGCGGCTTTATTATTTCTAATTAACCAAGGTCATTATTAGAACGTATAACGAGCGCCTAAAGCAAAACGAGCACCCGTTTGAGTGTAATTTAATACTTCATAGCTACTACGACCGCGTGTACGTCTCTTTTCATCAGTAATGTTAATACCGTTGAAGAAAACAGTTAAGCCTTCAACTTGTGGCACATCATAATTTACCGCTAAATCAACTTGGCTGTACTTTTCTACATAAACTGGCGAAGCCCCTACATCTCCTTGGAAATGAGATGCTAGGTATTCATCACGCCAGTTGTAAGCAATACGTATAGAAAAGCCATGCTTCTCGTAGAAACCTACCACGTTAGCCGTGTCACTAATGCCAGTTTCAGCGACTTGATCAGAGTCATAGTTAACGCCATTACCATTAATTGAGCTACCAATAGAGGCATTATCATACGAATTATCAGAGTTAACATAGGTATAGTTAACAATCGTACCAAAACCTGTATCACCAAATAAATGTTGTACGGCAAATTCAACACCGTCAAAACCTGACTCTTCGGTAGAGTTAGCAAATGATGCAATATTAAATTGCACTAATGGATCAACCGGACGACCATTTATTTCTACATTACCACCCACAACATTTACCGCTGGGTCAATAATGTTTTCAGAAATCCACAAGCGTTGAGCCGGACGATCGTTAGGGTCAATACCGGCTGCAAGAGCCTGTTGTACAAACGGACTTGTTAAAGCACCAGGGTTAGTAAGATTATCTTGGGTATAAACTGATTCTGTTCGGATACTTTCGTTAGTAATATCTTTTTGGAAATAACCTAATGAAATATAGCTACCTTCGCCATAATACCATTCTGCCGACAGGTCGAAATTTTTAGCTTCAAGCGGTAATAAACCTGCATCACCTGAGTTACCTGCACCAGGACTATTTACTCGAGCTAAGCCACCTAATGATGTGCCGCCAATCATTTGACCATAACTTGGGCGACCTATCGTTTCGCTGAAAGCGGCACGAAGTATAATATCGTCGGTTACTTCTATATTAAAGTTAATGCTTGGTAATACATGATCATATTTACCCGTTTTGGTCTGAAACTCAGTGCCACCGGATAGAGTTAACGGTAATTCAGTATCACCAACCCAAGTTGTTGCGTTAAAACCAGGAACATTTGATGTGGTTGCAACTTCTGTTTCTTCGTAACGCACACCTAAATGCACATCAAATGGCATGTCGCCTATCTCACCCTCATAATTATACTGGAAGTATACTGCGGTCATTTCTTCTTTGGTATATTGATCGACACCAAGAGCATAATCTGTTGAAGGACAAAAAGATGAGCCACAATCACCAATAATACCTGGTTGTATGGATAACGTATCTTCAGCAATTTGTCTTACGTCAAGAAAGTTAAATTCAAAATAAGTATTTAAAATATCCGGCGCCCAATCAGTGCCAGTAACGTCTACAAAATCACTAAAATTTCCACCACTTTCGTCAAACTGATCTAGAATAGTTCTACGTGTAAAGTTTTCATCTCCAAATGATCCAGGTTCACCTTCACCACCCCAGTTATTACGTTGTACTGTTCTTCTTTGATCACGATTTTCAGCTGTTGTCATGGCTATGCCAAAGTCAATACTGCCCGACTCTTCAAAAATATAAGCACCATCAAACTGATGTTGCTCAATGTGAGAATGATCTTGCTCATTACTAAAAGAACTACCTGTTACTTGCATATCTGACGCCATTACCGCATTACCACCACGTACTGCAAGCGTAGGTAAAACACCCGTGAAGTCAGTAGCTGATGCCGTACGAATAAGTGCTCGTGCCGCTAAGTTGTTATTAGAGCCATACTGATTATTTGGTGTATTTTCAGCATCAGAATCGTGATAATCGTATGATAAGCTCAAACTATTGTTAACTTGCCAATCAAGGTTAAAACCTATTGAAGAGGTTTTATCACGTATCCCATAATCCCCAGAGCCCATCGCTAAATCTGTTGGATCATCATAAACTTCAGAATGTAATAATGGTGAGGCAACATTACCTGGTGTCCATACATCAACAGCATTTCCAGGAGAGGCATACCAAGCTGAAACATTAGCTACTTGTGTATCTTGTTCTTTTTGGATGTAAGTATAATCTAATGTTGCCGTGATGTTTTCCATCGGGCTGTACTGCAATACTAATTGAGCGTTAGTTCTCTCACGTTGTACTTCTTCAAAAGTATAAAAAGTGGTTTGTGGAACAGAATAAACGTCTGGATTTTCAGCACGGTTAAATTGATCACTTTGACCGTTTTCTATAGGACCAAAACGATTATTGCCGTTGATGTCTTGACCATCAGGGTCATAACTTCTCCAACCAGTACTTACACCTGCTTGTTGATTACCACTTTCACGTTCCGAATAACTGGCTGAAAGAGAAATTCCAAAAGTATCATCGGCAAAGGTATTTGAATATAAACCTGATAACTCAGGAGTCGTACCACCTGTCTGTGCTGAGGTATCATTTAAAGCTTGTACACTAACAACTGCGTGCATGCCAGGGTTGTTTAGTGGTTTATTCGTTTTAATGTTAAGTGTTGCACCAATGCCACCCGTAGACATTTTTGCCATCGATGTTTTGTAAACTTCAACACCACTGATGCCTTCCGCTGCAACGTTTGAGAAGTCAAAAGAGCGATCACCTGTTGTATTAGGCATTTGACGGCCATTTAACAAAATTAAGTTGCGGTCTGCACTAAAGCCACGAACACTTACTTTACTGCCCTCACCATTAGAACGGTCAATTGAAACACCCGTAATACGTTGTAATGATTCTGCTAAGTTAGAGTCTGGGAATTTACCTATATCTTCCGCATTAATCGCATCGACAATACCACTTGCAGAGCGCTTAATATCCATTGATTTGATCATACTGCTACGGATCCCCGTAACTTCGATCACTTCAGTTTTATCTTTTGTAACTTCTTCAGCAGCAAAAACTGGCGTTATTGCCGTTACGCCTAAAATTATAGATAAACTTGTAGCAAGTTGAGTTTTTTTAAAAGTAGATTTCTTCATGTATCTCCCCTAGGCATTTCATATTATAATGGTTATATTTTTGGAAGCGCTTCCAGTTTAATTAAAAAAAACAAATTGCAATCAGGAAGCGCTTCCACAATTTAAAATATTTTACTAATAAGGTCAACCGTATTTTAATAAATAAAGTTAACTATTTTAGAGCTTTTACTCGTTAAATTTAAGTTTAAATGTTGTTTAGTTGTTAGATTTAGCATGCATTTATTTATTTGATAGAGGTGACGTTAACTCGCTAATAAAACGCTAACTATATTATTTTAGGCTAGCGATTTACATTTTTCAAATTAACTAACTTGATGTGTTTTTTAAAGCTTGGTGAATAAATTGCACTTTTTTTGCATCAAGTATGTACCAGCGCATTACCCAGGCAACTAATATCGACCCTACAGCAGGAAAAATAGTGAAAGCAGCTAATATGCCTTGTTGCGTGTTAGTGCTTTGTTCTACATCAGCTTGGTAGCCATAATAGGCCAATAACCAACCCGCTAATGCACCGCCAATGGCAACGCCAAGTTTGATGAAAAAAACGATAGCTGAATAAACCATACCCGTTATTCTAACGCCAGTTTTCCAGTGTCCATAATCGATAGTATCAGCCATTTTTGCCCAAAGTAAGGGGGTGGCCATCTGCAGGAAAAAACTCCAAAGAAAGAATAAAGTGAAGGCCATAACGGTTTGTTCACTGCCAACAAAATAACTGATAATACAAATAAAAGCAGCGATTGATTGTAAACAAATATAGGCTTTAATTTTACATACTTTTTTAGATAGTGGTAACGCCAGTGCACAACCTAGAATGCTACCTATCATCCCTAAAGTCATAAACAAGGTGATCAGGTCAGCGCGACCTAAATAATATTTCACATAATAAACCGCCAGTGTGCCGCGCAGTACTTGGCCACTTAATAACAATAATCCAGCTAAGCAAAGAATTCGCCATTGATCATTTTTCCATAAGGCAGACAAATCTTCTTTAAAGCTTGAATTTTGATCTTTTGGCGGGCTGACTCTTTCTTTAGTACCGGCAAAACAAAGCAGAAAAAGCATTAAGCCTAGCAAGCTCATGGCTATCATAGTGTACTGATAGCCTTGTGCTTTATCTCCAGCACCAAACCACTCTACTAATGGCATAGTGCCTGCTGCAACGATTAGACCACCTAACATACCAAAAACAAATCGATATGATTGTACTGATACCCGTTCTTCAGGGTCAGCGGTCAGTACACCACCTAGCGCTGAATAAGGAATGTTTATCGCGGTATAAGCGATCATTAACAAAGTATAAGTAGCAAATGCATAAACGATTTTACCATTGTCAGATAAATCAAAGGTGGTAAAAGCTAAAATACTGATCAGGCAAAAAGGCAGGGCTAGCCATAATAAATAAGGTCTGAATTGTCCCCACTTAGTTTTCGTTCTATCAGCCATCGCCCCCATTAAGGGATCAGTGATTGCATCAAATATTCTAACCACAAGAAAAAGAGTGCCAACAAGTGCAGGAGAAAGACCAACCACATCGGTATAATAAATAAGTAAAAACATCATCACGGTTTGGAAGATGATATTACTGGCTGTGTCGCCTAAACCGTAAGCTATTTTTTCTTTAATTTTCAGCATGTGAATCTCTTTTTTTTTAAATTAATATTCTTCTTATTTTATATACAATGACACTTTACGTTGTTCAATTAACTATTTGATAAATAATTGCTATTTCGTTGATGGATTAAATCACGATAGGCATAACCACTGGCTTTTATTGTTCTTTCTTGGCTTTGATAATCGACATAGACAATACCAAACCTTTTTAAATAGCCTTCAGCCCATTCAAAATTATCCATTAAACTCCAAGCAAAGTAACCTCTTATGTCGACACCTGATTCAATGGCTGTATTTACCGCGTTAAGGTGGCTTTGGTAATAAGCGACTCGGTGAGCATCTTCTACTTTGCCATCTTTGATGCTGTCAGGCATTGCGGCACCATTTTCAGTGATATAAATAGGAGGTAAGGTGTATTTGGCATTTAAAGAAATCAATAAATCAGAAAACCCTGATGGATATATTTCCCAACCCATATCGGTTAATGGAACATCTTTAAGGGTAATTTGAGCGAATATTTCATTTTCATCAGCTTGATATATTGCACGTGTATAATAATTAATACCTAAAAAATCAACAGATTCTGCAATGATGTCCATATCACCTGCAATAATATCAGGCTGTTGTGATAATGGCAGTTGTGAAAGTATTTCTGGATATTGAGCATCAAAAATAGGCTTTATATACCATTGATTAAAATAATCATCAGCGAACTGAGTTGCGGCTATATCCGCTGGGTTTTGGGAAGCAGGGTAGCTAGGGCTAAAATTAAGTACTATGCCATTAAGTGTGTTCGGGCTTAATTTTTTAAGTGATTGCATCGCTAAACCATGAGCAAGTAATAAATGATGAGCTGCCTTTTTGCCAAACTCTTTACCTTTAATACCTGGTGCATGAATGCCAATTTCATAGCCTAAATAAGCGCTACAAAAAGGCTCATTTAACGTAGCATACGAATGCACTCTATTGCCAAATGCTTTAATCACTATTTCGGTATATTTTTGAAATTCGTAAGCCGTTTCTCTGTTTAACCAACCACCTTTATCTTCAAGGTGTTGAGGTAAATCCCAGTGATAAAGCGTAACAAAGGATTTAATGTTTTTCTCAATTAATTTATCTAACAAGGCAATATAAAATGCGATACCTGTTGCATTGATACTGCCATCTTCATTAACAACTCTTCCCCACGAAATAGATAAACGATAAGCATCAACGCCGAGAGATTCAATCATTTCGATGTCTTGAGGCCATTTATGGTAATGATCACAGGCAACGTCTCCATTTGAACCATCGACAATAGTGTTTTCTAAAGAGCAAAATGTATCCCAGATACAGGGCAATCGTTGCTCGATACCGCCCTCGATTTGGAATGAGGCAGTAGCAACACCATAAATAAAATCTGTTGAATTCATTTTTGAGTTATAAGGTAAAGTCAATTTCATAGTTATTTATTCTTAATGATTTATTGTTAGTGGTTTTAGTTAGCGTTAATTATTTTTAGATCTTTCAGTTTTTCATGGTATTTGGAAGCGCTTTCAATTTAGCTCGATTGATATTAAAGGTCAATCTGTTTTCGGTAAATAGTAGGGTAACTAATGCCTGATATAATGATTTTTATGTGATTTAAGTAGCAAAGGGCATGTTTTTTAGTTGACTAGGTCAGTAGCTTGCTACTAGAGATCAATATCCAAAAACGCAAAGCCTAGTTCAATTTTATCAATGTCCTATTTACGCTTGCTTTACGCCAACCGCATGGTTATTCTGCTCTTATTTTTATAGATAACAGATGAAAGAATGAGTATGAAATTACCCTTTACATTTCCGATAATTCTTGACGGTGGTATGGGCCGTGAACTGCAACGTATTGGTGCCCCTTTTCAACAACCAGAATGGTCAGCTCAAGCGTTAATTGAAGCGCCTCATTTTATCTCTCAAGTGCATCGTAGCTTTATTAAGGCCGGTGCTGATATCATTACCACCAATACCTACGCGTTAGTGCCTTTTCATATTGGTGAGAAACGCTTTAACGAACAAGGGGCTGAGCTTATTAAACTAGCCGCTAGGTTAGCACGAGAGTGCGTTAAAGATAATTCAAATTTGTTAGTCGCGGGTTGTATTCCGCCATTGTTAGGCTCTTACCGACCAGATCTTTTTTCAGTGGCTCAAGCGCAGCCCTTGCTTGAGTTATTAATAAAAAATCAGAAGGTTGATGTAGATTTATGGCTAGCCGAAACGATATCATCTATCGCAGAAGCGGCAATGATCAAGGCTCGCACTCTTGTTACTGGCAAACCTACCTGGATTGCCTTTACTGTTAAAGATGAAATATCTACCGAGTCGACTCTACGTTCAGGCGAGTCAGTTTATGATGCCGTTAGCGAAATTGCAGGGCAAAATGTTTCGGCAATATTATTTAATTGTAGCTGTGTCGAAGTAATGCAGACCGCACTTATCACCGCTAAACAGGCGCTATTAGATCAAGGCATTGAACACCAAGTTCAGTTAGGTGTGTACGCTAATAATTTTTCAGTAATTGGTGAACTACACGAAGCGAATAAAAGTAATGGTATTTCTGGTATCAGAGATGATGTTCCACCAGAAAAGTATAGCGAATTTGCCTCATCTTGGCTTAAATCTGGTGCCTCTATTATCGGTGGCTGTTGTGGGGTTTCACCGGCACATATCAAAAAATTAGCTGCACTTAAATAATGTCATCATTTGGAAGACACATATTAAATGTGGAATATTGAATATTAATACTTAATATCTGCCGAGGTACTATTAGTCTTTGTATAACAATCAGCATTGAGCAAAAAGAAAACTGAAAACTGAAGTTTTTTGGTCATATCCTGATAAAACTAAGGCTGAAAGCCTACAATTAGCTAGGTTTTGAGATCGCTAATTGTAGCTCTTACTTAAATAGCACTGATTAGGCTGAGCTTGATAGCAATGAGCATCAGGATAAATCCTGCTACCTTATCAATTTTTTGTTTTTGGCGATTAAAGCGAGGCAATATACTGGTGTGTGATAATAGTAAAGCAACACCGCTGTACCAGATAAAATGTGCCAACATAATGATCAACCCATAGCTTATTTGCATTATTAATGGGGTATCTACCGACACTACTTGGGTAAAAATACTTAAGAAGAAGATAGAGGTTTTAGGGTTTAATATGTTGCAAGTAAAGCCACGACGCAGCGCGATAAAGGCCGAAATATCTGCTGTTTGATGTTTTTGGTCATTATGTAAAGGCTCGGGTGTTGTTAACAACTGCCAAGCAATATAGATAAGATAAGCCGCGCCTAAATATTTGATTGCAGAAAATAACCAGGCTGAACTTGCAATCACCACGACTAAGCCTGCAATTGAATAACTGGCATGAATACAAACAGATAAACACATGCCTAAGCTCATATATAAACCGGCCAAACGACCATTGTAGATACTCGTGCGGGTCACTAACACAAAATCAGCCCCAGGTAACATAGCCATAAAAATAGCGATGGTGCTCACCGCGATAATTTCTGCCATATACGTATTTATTAACAACTCCATATTTACCTCTCATCATTTAACATATGCTCACAGCAGCCAACTCATGACTGCGGATCTATGTTAATCTATGAGATATTTAAAACAATACACATATTTATATAAAGACTTGTGCCTAGTGGACACAAATAAACTCATGCCTTTATTGTCTGATATGGCTATTTTAGTCACTGTGGTTGAGCAGGGGAATTTTAGTAAAGCGGCAAAAAAACTTGGCGTAACACCCTCAGCAGTGAGCCGTCAAATAAGCAGATTAGAAGATGCATTAGGTATCAAACTATTGCAGCGTACAACACGACAACTGGCGTTAACTGAGTCAGGGAAAATAACGTTTGATTACTGTAAACAGATGGTTGAGTCGGCAGAAAAAGCGGTTAATGCCAGTCGTTCTATCACATCGACGGTGAGTGGGTTATTGAGAGTGGCAGCACCAAAATCATTGGCCAATCAGGTATTACGGCCACTTTTTGTTGAGTTTTTAAAACGCTATCCAGACATTCAGTTACATTTAAAAGTAACCGACCGTATTTTAGATCCGATCCATGACGGTGTCGATTTTTTGATTCATATTAATGACTATCCTATTGAAGCTTTGGTCAATGTTAACATTGGCCGTGTTGAACAGGTGTTATGTGCCAGTCCTGATTTTTTAGCCAAGCATGCTCTGCCAAAACATCCCGATGATTTAAAAGATTTACCTTGCATTTGCTTAGGCGAAAATATGACCGACAACCGATGGCGATTTAGCAATGAAAATCATAAAACCACAGTAGAAGTCACGGGATCATATTTACTTAACCATAGTGAAATGCGTCGAGACGCGATTGAACAAGGTTTTGGTATTGGCTCTTTACCCGATTACACTGCGCAGCAAGGGCTTGAAGCGGGAAGGCTGATCCCGTTATTGAAAGACTGGCAGTTACAATGTAGTTATCACGGTGACATTTGTTTGCAGTATGTGCAAAGTAAATGTATGCCCAATAAAAACCGCATGTTTATCGATTTTATGAAAAAAAAGTTACAGATAATTAAATCAGACGGCTAAGTGATTGTCATTAACACACAGCCAGTTTGTCAGTAAAAACGGCTAAGTTATCAGTAAAGTGTTGAAAAGACATAGAAGGATTAACAAGGTGGTTTTCATTTACTTTCGCTGCTGGTGTTAACGATAAACACTTAAGCTCAATGGTTAATATTGCACTTGTACTGGTCTTAAATAAGTTAAGTAAACTTTTAGTCTTCAGTCTTGTCTTTAAAGTCGCATAAGTCTTCAATAATACATGAACCGCATTTTGGTTTGCGAGCTATGCAGGTGTAGCGGCCATGAAGAATTAGCCAATGATGTAAATTAAAGAAAAATTCTGTTTTTCTTGGCGTGTGTTTGATGATGTTTTTTTCTGTTTCTTCTACTGTCTTGCCTTTGGCGTAGCCAGTGCGGTTAGCGACGCGTTGGATATGGGTATCAACGGCAATAAAGTATTTACCCTCATTATCTTTTAGCCAACCAAACCCTGTGTTGAGTACAACATTAGCGGTTTTTCTGCCAACGCCGGGTAGGGCTTCAAGGGCCGCTCTATTTTCAGGCACTTCACCATTATGCAAATCGATTATCATTTGACAGGTTTTAAGGGTATTTACCGCTTTGGTGTTAAATAAACCTATGGTTTTGATGTAAGACTTCAAGCCGTCAAGACCAAGGTCAAGTAGTGCTTGTGGTGTATTAGCGACAGGATAAAGTTTGTCAGTGGCTTTGTTGACACTGACATCAGTGGCTTGAGCGGATAATAACACCGCAATTAATAACTCAAAAGCACTGGAGAAATTAAGCTCTGTGGTTGGGCTTGGGTCGTTGTCTCGCAACCGCGTTAACATGGTTAATCGTGTTGCTTTATTCATCAGAGATATTTTTTATTGTTTTCATTTAGGTATGCTTATTTAGGTATTCTTATTTAAGTGTGCTTAGTTAATTTTCAAAGTTTACACGAACACGTTCAATCGCTTGTTCTAATTTTTTAGGCTTTGCTTGTGCTACTTTATGATCAATAACATTTTTCCCTGCGATTAAAAAGCCCATGGCAATAAAGGCACCTGGCGGTAATATCATCAATAGAAACTGGCTATCAAGCTGGTAAATCTCTACTCTCAATCCTGTGGCCCATTGCCCTAAAAGCAGGTTTGCGCCATCAAATAATGTACCTTGACCTAAAACTTCACGTATTGCCCCTAAGACAACTAATACGGCTAAGAAACCAAGCCCCATCATTAAGCCATCAAAACTAGATTGCTTAATGGGATTTTTAGAGGCGTAGGCTTCTGCCCGACCAATAATAGCGCAATTAGTGACGATGAGCGGCAGAAAAATGCCTAACGACTGGTATAAGTCGTAAGTAAACGCGTTCATCAGCAACTGCACACAGGTAACAAAAGTGGCAATAATAAGCACGAAAATTGGAATACGGATTTCTTTGGGCACCCATTGTCTGATGGCTGAGACGGTGACGTTTGAACAAATCAGGACAAACATGGTTGCTATGCCTAAGCCTAAAGCGTTAACAACCGTTGAGGTTACCGCCAATAAGGGACAAAGGCCAAGCAACTGTACCAAGCCCGGGTTGTTTTTCCATAAACCTTGCCAAGCTAATGCTTTATATTCTGGATTTATTTTCATTGGTCCACTCCACAGTTACTGGCGGTATTAAAAATGACTTTTTGATTAGCTTGAAAGTAGTCAATGGTTTTTCTAACTGTTTTTACTACAGCTCTGGGGGTAATGGTAGCTCCGGTAAACTGGTCAAACATACCACCGTCTTTTTTAACCGCCCAGCGATTATCGTTTTTCTCTAAGACTTTTTTTCCAGCAAATGTTGTTATCCAGTCACTTTTTCTGAGTTCTATTTTATCACCTAAACCGGGTGTTTCTTTATGTAATAATGTTCTAACGCCACTCACACTGCCATCAATGTTGAGCGCAATTAACAATTCAATATTGCCACTGTAGCCGTCGGGTGCCACTGTTTTAATGGCAGCAGCTGTCGGCATGTTATTTAATCGCGCCCGGTAAATTACATCGATTAACAACTCTGTGTCCTTGCCCGTAGGCGCTATAATACAGTCACGGAACATTTCATTATCATGGCTATCTTTTTGAATAACTTGGTTTAATTGCTGAATTAATTGTTGTTGAGACTGAAGTTCAATGCGATCTTCTGTCAGTAGCTGCACTAAAGCAACGGTCGCCGTACAGGCTACCGCGAATAAGGCTAATATTTTTGAGTTTTTACTTATTGCAGGCGTTAACTCAGACATTATTTTTTCACTCCTAAGTCGTGGCCATAAGTGCGAGGGCGGGTGTATTGATCAATTAAAGGCGCAGACATATTACAGAGTAAAACCGCAAAGGCGACAGCATCAGGATAGCCACCAAACTTTCTGATCAGAAAAACTAATAAGCCAGCCAGTGCGCCAAAGACGAGTCGACCTTTAACGCTCGTTGCACCAGAAACAGGGTCGGTCAGAATGAAAAATGCCCCTAGCATGGTTGCGCCAGTAAACCAGTGAAACATAGTTGAGGCATTGCTATCAGGACTAATCATAAAGGCAATGAAACTACAAACAAATAAACTTAATAGAAAACTTACGGGTGTGCTCCAAGGAATGGCTTTTTTACTCAATAAGAATAAGCCACCAAGTAAAAAGCCGGCATTGATCCATTCCCAACCCACGCCAAAATGTTTACCTATAGTTGGCGCTTGCATACTCTCAACTACCGTTAACCCTAAAGTCATATTAGTTTTAACCGTATCTAGTGGGGTCGCCATGGTAAAACCATCGATGTGCGTACGAATTTGCTCAACTGAGTAACCTTGTGGTGTATAGCCAGAAAAAATAACGGAAAGCGTGTCAGTTAATTGTATATCCATGGCCAGTAATGATAGTGGTGGTTGCCACTGAGTCATTTGCAGCGGAAATGAAATCAGCAGCATTACATAGGCCGCCATGGCTGGATTGAAAGGGTTATGTCCTAAACCACCATAGAGTTGTTTAACCAGTGCAATCGCAAAAACGCTACCAATAACTGATATCCACCAAGGGGCTAAGGCAGGTAAACTTATACCCAGTAAAACAGCGGTTAATATGGCGCTACCATCAAATAACTGGGGCGTTATTTTTTTATTTCTTAATGATAGTACCGTAAACTCAGCGATAATTGCGGCGGCTACTGCTAAAGAAATATGAATTAAGTTACCCCAGCCAAAGAAGTACCATTGCGCAAATATCCCTGGAATGGTGGCATAAATCACCAGCCTCATTAGGCTTGATGTTTCATTTTGTTGATGATTGTGCGGTGAACTTGCTATCCAAAAGGCCATGGTACTTAATTACTCTGAAGTTGTTGATTTGTTGGATGAAGCGGCTAGTTTTTTCGCCTTTGCTTTAGCCACTACTGCCGCTACGCGCGCTTTTTTAGTTGCCGCAATATCCGCTTGTGCTGCTGTATTACTGTCTTGCATAACATCAATGTTAGCGGGCGTTGTTGATGGCTCGGCACGGTCAAACGATGTTTCAGCCGCTAAACTTGCTGCTGTTTTAGCTTTAGCTTTAGCCTTTGCTTTCGCGATTGCAGCGGCCACTTTCGCCTTTTTATTTAGTGCTTGAGTGGCTTTGTCATCTGAATCTGATGCTAAGTTAACTACCTCAAGGGGAAGTGCTTTTGTTGTTGCGTCAACCTGAGCAATAGGGCTGTCTGATATTGTTTCTGCTTGAGGTTTATTTTCGTTTGCTTTTGCTTTTGCAATAGCTACGTCAACCTTAGCTTTTTTATCAATGACAACCGGCGCTGCTTGCGATGAGCTTGGTGACTCGTTGTTTTGCAGCGTATCTAACGACTCTATTTGTGCTTGGTTTTTCTGTGCTATTTTTTTCGCTTTTGCTCTTGCAATAGCATTGGCCACTTGGCTTTTACTCTCGTCAACTGGTACAACTGATTCAGCAGTCATCTCGACAGTACTGGTAACAGAACCTTCTGCAGTATTTTGCTTTAGGCTGGCTTGAGCTTTTTTTGCTTTTACCCGAGCAAGTGCGTCTGCTACTGCAGATTTCTCTGATTTTGCTGCACTTGTATCTGTATTCATTCTGGCTTTGCGCGCCTCGGCAGCTTTTTTATGTTTTTCTACTCGGGCAACTTTTTCGCGTTCAAGTCTTTGCTTACGCGCTTCAAATCTAACTTTGGCTTTTTCAGCTTTGATATCGAGTAATTTTTGTTGACGTATTTCAGCTTTGGCAACACGATAATAATGCACTAAAGGTATTTGGCTTGGGCAAACGTAAGCACAAGCACCACATTCAATACAGTCAAATAGATTAAGCTTTGTCAGTTGTGCCTGATCTTTTGCTTTCGCACTCCATAGTAATTCTTGTGGTAGCAATTGTGCAGGGCATACATCGGCACATTGACCACAACGAATACACTCAACCTCTTTACTACTCGTTGACGAAAAGGGTGAGGCTATTTCAATTTCACTAGGCGCTAAAATACAGTTGGTGGTTTTTATCACCGGAACTTGATCATGAGGTAAACTAAAACCCATCATAGGGCCACCCATGATTAAATGCCTATTTTGACTATTTTTGTAGCCACATTGATCCGTTAAAAAACCAACGGGAGTGCCAATAAGTGCCCAAATATTTTGTGGTTTTTCTAGCGCTTGGCCGCTAACGGTAACAACGCGTTTGATCAGTGGTGTGTCATTGATAACGGCGTCAGCAATAGCAAAGCAGGTGGCAACGTTCTGCATCACTATACCCAACGAGCTTGGTAAAACGCCACTAGGGACTTCTTGACCGGTTAATATTTGTATCAGTTGTTTTTCACCACCACTTGGGTATTTCGTTGGAATAACACAAACGTCGATATGGTCAATATCTGCCGTGGCTTTTTTTAAGGCTGCAATGGCCTTAGTTTTATTTTCTTCGATACCGATAAGAATGTTTTTTGGAGTTAATAAATGGTCAAGAATTTTAATGCCATCTAGAATGGTTGGGCTATGTTCTTGAAGCAATAAATCATCAGCAGTGATATAAGGCTCACACTCAGCAGCATTGATAATTAAGTAATCTATTTTAGCTAAGGTGCTTACTTTGACCTGTGTTGGAAAGCCTGCGCCTCCCATACCAGAAATACCTGCATTAGCTATTTTCTCTAATATTTGCGTTTTGCTTAATGAGTGAAAATCAGGACAAATATGACGCTGTTTCCAAGTGTCTTCTCCGTCAGGTGTTAATATAATGCAAGCTTCACTTAAACCAGAAGGGTGAGGGATCGCCATTGACTTAATGGCCGTGATTGTACCACTCGTAGGGGCGTGAATCGGCACCGACATTGGGCTATCACAATCACTTAATATTTGCCCTTTAAGCACCTTGTCGCCGACTTTGACCATGACATTACCTGCCTGGCCAATATGTTGACGAATAGGGATAATCAACTGTTCAGGAATTTGCGCACTGGCAATGGGTTTGGAGCAGGTGAGAAATTTTTGCTCAGGCGGATGTATGCCGCCATGAAACTGCGAAAAATTTCCTCGTTTTATACGTTCAATTACCGATTCCACCCAAACCTCGTCTTAATTTATTTGTACTACAGGTATACTATCTAAATCCCATTGCCAGTTTTGTGTTGTTGTGGCAACTGAGATCATCTCTATACAATCTACTGGGCACGGTGCAACACATAAGTCGCAACCGGTGCACTCATCAGCAATGATAGTGTGCATTTGTTTGGTTGTGCCTATAATGGCATCAACCGGACAGGCTTGAATGCACTTGGTACAGCCAATACAGTCTTCTTCAATAATAAAAGCGACTTTAGGGGAGTTATCTGCTTCATGATTCTCATCTAAAGGCTGAACTTCCACCCCCATTAAATCAGCAATTTTTTTAATGGTGTCTTCACCACCTGGCGCGCATTTGTTTATAGCTTCACCATTAGCAACGGCTTCTGCATATGGTTTACAACCAGGGTAACCACATTGGCCACATTGTGTTTGTGGCAGCAGTGCATCTAACTGTTCAGCCAGTGGATCACCTTGTACTTTAAACCGCACTGAAGCGAAACCTAACAAGGCACCAAATAAGGCGGCAAGAACACCCAGTACTAATATTGCGATGATTGTATTCATTAAAACTTAACCAATCCTGTAAAACCCATAAATGCTAATGACATTAAACCTGCGGTGATCATGGCAATAGCTGAGCCTTTAAATGGCGCTGGTACATCGGCATTAGCCAGTTTTTCCCGCATAGCTGAAAACATGATTAATACTAAAGAAAAGCCGACAGCGGCGCCAAAACCATAAATGATAGATTCGAAAAAATTATGTTGCTCATAAAGATTTAATAGCGCAACACCAAGTACGGCGCAGTTAGTGGTGATCAGTGGCAGAAAAATACCTAACAAGCGATATAAGTTTGCACTGGTTTTATGCACAACCATTTCAGTAAATTGCACGACAACGGCAATCACTAAAATAAAGGTCATTGTGGTTAAATATTCTAAACCTAAGGGCGCTAGAATATAACTATTGACGATGTAGCTCAGTAACGAAGCTAGCGTCATAACAAATGTTGTCGCAAACGACATACCTATGGCAGTTTCAGTGCGAGACGACACGCCCATAAATGGGCATAAGCCTAGGAATTTAACCAAAACAAAGTTATTTACTAATACTGTGCCAACAAGTAGCAAGAGATAATCAGTCATTTGATCAATATATTACTGTGGAAATTCGCGCTATTATCCGTGTTTATCTGGCAATAAACAACATACGAACCGTAAGGATATTCATTTTAATGTGTGGTTAATTACTTGTGGTGAAAAAAACCGAGTAAAGTTAAACAATGAAGCCACAAGTTAATGGCTTTTAAAATTAGATGAAAAAATAAAAAGCCACAGTATTTCAGTGGCTCTAGTTAAGGTTGCTTAATCCACTACACCAAAGAAATAGCTCTGGGCTTACCAATATAGAAACCCTGACAGCCATCAACAAATAGTTTTTCAAGCATAAATTTTTCTTCTTGGGTTTCAACGCTTTCTGCCAATACACTAACACTTAATCTGTGTGCTAAATCTACCATCAAACGCATAAAATATTGATTATTTTTGTCTTCGTCAATATCTCGAGTGTAAGTGCTATCCATTTTAATAAAGTCAGGCTTTAAATCTCTAAAAAATTTAAATGAAGTTAAGCCAATACCAAAACGTTCAACGGTAATTCTGGCGCCAACTCGGTGGATCATATCAATAAATTTTTTGCTGGTTTTTATATTTTGTTGTAAGCCACTTTCAGTAATTTCAAACACCAGTTTTGAGGCAATGGCGGTATCGCGCAAAAGCCGTCTTTCTAGCCAAATAACGAAATGACCGTCGTTTATCGAACGAGCACTAATATTAATACCAAAGAAATGATTTTGCATATTTCTATCCTCAATTTCTTTTATTACAGTCTCTATAATCATCTGGTCAACAGCAGCAATTTTGTCGAGCTTTTCAGCCATAGCGAAGAAAGAAGCCGTGGGAAGCATATCGTCATTACTATTTAAAAAACGAGCCAAAACTTCTGAGTATACCCGGTTGTTAGGGCTGCTGGGCTTAATCGACTGGACAAGTAAATTAACTCTTTGGTTTTCAATAACACTATCAATTTCTTGCCGCCAATGTTGATTGCCATAACTCGCGCTGATGTTGTATAAAATGCTACTGTCAGCTTGGGCATACCAAGCATTAACGCTTTTGGTTTGGGCGACACTAATGCCAGTATCAGCTAACGCTAAAAGTTCACCTACAGGTTTGTTATCATTAAAATAAACCAAACCTGTATAGCCAATAGAGTCTAAATCTGACGTATGTTGATATTCATTAAAACTTGCCGTTAGGTCTGCCGCAAATGTTTCTGCGCTTTTTAAGCTCACATTGGGGATTAATGTCGCAAAGTCAGAACTATTTAAACGAAAAACTTGCGCACCTCTATATCGACTGATGGCATTTTTCATTATGTCAGCCACCTTGCGGATATAATTATCACCTTCATGATAACCGTGCACTTGATTAATGGTTTGTAATTCAGAGCAACGAGTAATCGACAAAACCCCGAAATCAGAACGGCTATCTGCATTTTCAAAAAATTGAATAAAACAGTTACGATTTTCTAATTTAGTTACTGGGTCGATGTAGGCATCTTTTTCTAATAAGGCTGTTGCGCTAGTTTTTTTAGCAAGCAGTGTTTTGAGTTCAGTTAAATTTTGCTGAATTTCAGGTAAATCAATTATATTATCTTTAACCTCATCAGGGTCATCTTGACCGGAAATGATAAGGTTAAGGTCTTGCTTTATTTGCTCACAAATATTTTGAGTTAATCGACGATAGCGTGCAAGGCTAAATGAGGTTGCAATAAAAATGAATAAAATACTTAATACAAACACCGATAATACCGCTTTACGTAAAAAGACTACCGCATGATTGGCATCTAATTGATATCGTATCGTTAACGCTGAATTAGGCAATTTCACTTGGCTAATAGGCGCCAGTATCAAGTCGGCAAACTGCATAGGCTCTTGTTGCTGATTAATAATGATGGCACCCTCATTATTAGCAATATTGATAAATTGGTAACGGTTGAACCTTGATACTTGCTTGGCAAAGGTTGCACTGTCGCCAGGTTTTATCTCTTGGTCTACAGTGAGTAATGTCTGCTGGTGTTGAATTTGTTGCTCAGAAATTTGAAAGGCCAATAGCAAAGTACAGCTAATTGCTATGCTAGCAATGAAGCCCAAAGCAAAGAGAAAATTTCTTAAAAGTAATTGAGAATATCTATACATATAATTCCAGAATGCCGGTATGTGCCGCTGTAATGATCACAAGTTAAGTGTTGCGAATGATTTTTAACATGAATTAGAGTAATTTACTAACTATCTGATTATGCCGCAATAATTATTATACTCATCTCGGTGAAGTTTGTAGTAATTTTTTTCGCTAGGGCGCGCTTAGCTTACTACTTTAGCCTTATAGTGTTTAAGAAAATTAACTTGCTATCAAAATAGCTATTCTATATAATACGCGCAGCTTGAATGTAGCAATATTTCACTGAATAGATTTTTATCGCAATTAGGTAAAACTTCTAAGATATTGTTATACAGAACCAAGAGAGTTATTGCTTGGTTTACATCGTGGGTTCAGTGAATAAGCCCCGCGTAATGGGGCTTTTTTGTATCTTAACTATGTGAAAAGGTGCAATAGCAGCAAGGTATATCGCTGGGCTTTATGCCCTTTTTTTGTTTCTGGACTCTTCCAAATTGGAGAAAATGATTGGCTAAATTTGAACACAAACTCACCGCAATGTTACGTCCTGCCGTTGAAGAAACGGGTAAGGAGTTATTAGGCGTTGAATTTCATAGCGCGGGTAACCACTCGGTTTTACGAATATTTATCGACCATGAAAATGGTATCGATGTTGATGACTGTGCTGAAGTCAGTCGTCAAGTAGGGGCTATGCTAGACGTAGAAGACCCAATCAGTAGTGAATATAGCTTAGAAGTTTCATCACCCGGGCTTGATCGCCCGCTTTTTGATAAAGCGCACTTCGAAGCGGTTGTTGATGAAACGGTAGAAGTAAAAATTTCAATGCCATTGAATGGCCGTCGGAAATTCAAAGGTAAATTAGTTACTGTTGAAAACGACAGTTTAATTGTCATGGTTGATAACGAAGAATATGAACTTGTTATCAGTAACATAGATAAGGCTCACCTTGTTTATAACCATCGTAAATAAATTTAAAATACTGAGAAAGGCTAACTAGCATGAGTAAAGAAATATTACTGGTTGTAGATGCTGTTTCTAATGAAAAGGCATTACCACGAGAAAGCATTTTTGAAGCGATGGAAACCGCTTTAGAAACAGCGACAAAAAAGAAATACGAAGGCGACATTTTAGTTCGTGTCAGTATAGACCGTACAACGGGTGAATTTGATACTTTTCGTCGTTGGTTAATCGTTGAAGAAAGCGATACACCAATGGAAAACCCGTATGCTGAAATTAGTTTGGCAGCAGCACAATATGATGAACCAGAATTAAACGTTGGTGATTATGTTGAAGATCAAATCGAATCTGTTAAGTTTGACCGTGTAACAACGCAAACGGCAAAACAAGTTATTGTACAAAAAATACGTGAAGCAGAACGTGGTCTTATTGTTGATGCTTACCAAGAGCAAATTGGCGAAATTATCACAGGTGTGGTGAAAAAAGCCAGCCGTGACAGTGTTATTTTAGACTTAGGAAATAATGCAGAAGCGATTATTTACCGCGATGACATGTTACCGCGTGAAAGTTTCCGTCCAGGCGATCGTGTTCGTGGTTTACTTTATGAAATTAAACCAGAAGCACGTGGTGCGCAGTTATTTGTGAGCCGTACAAAACCAGAAATGTTAATTGAACTTTTCCGTGTTGAAGTACCAGAAATTGGCGAAGAAATGCTTGAGATCAAAGGCGCAGCTCGCGACCCAGGTTCTCGTGCAAAAATTTCTGTAAAAAGTAACGACAAACGCATCGATCCAGTGGGTGCTTGTGTTGGTATGCGTGGTTCACGCGTACAAGCCGTTTCAAGTGAGTTAGGCGGTGAACGTGTTGATATCGTTTTATATGATGACAACCCGGCACAATATGTTATCAATGCAATGGCACCGGCAGAAGTTGCCTCTATCATTGTTGACGAAGACAAAAATACCATGGATATCGCTGTTGAAGAAGGCAACTTAGCCATGGCGATTGGTCGAAGTGGTCAAAATATACGTTTAGCTAGCCAATTAACAGGCTGGGAACTAAACGTCATGACCGTTGCAGACATGAACGAAAAGCACCAAGCTGAAAACGATAAAGTATTAACGCTATTTATTGACAAGCTAGACCTTGATGAAGACTTTGCCTTGATGTTAGTAGAAGAAGGCTTCACATCGTTAGAAGAAATTGCTTACGTACCTGTTGCTGAAATGCTTGATATTGACGGCATGGATGAAGACATGGTTGAAGAATTGCGCGAACGTGCAAAAGCAGCAATTACTACGCAAGCATTAGCCAGTGAAGAAACACTTGAAGGTTCAGAGCCAGCAGAAGATTTATTAAATCTTGCCGGTTTAGAACGTCATTTAGCGTTTGTATTAGCGAGTCGTGGTATTACAACATTAGAACATCTTGCTGAACAAGGTGTTGATGAAATATCAGACATTGAAGAATTAGATGAAACCAAAGCGGGCGAGCTAATTATGGCTGCACGTAATATTTGTTGGTTTAACGAAGAATAACTCACCGGGAGAATTATATAGATGGCAAACGTAACAGTAGAACAACTTGCCACAGAGATCGGTACACCGGTGGAGCGTTTAGTTAGCCAATTGGCTGACTCTGGCGTGAATAAATCGGCAACTGATTCTGTTTCGCAAGAAGAAAAAGAAGCATTACTTGACCACTTGAAAAAGCAACATGGTGATGACTCAACCGCTAACCCAAGCAAAATGACCCTTAGCCGTAAGCAAAAGTCTACTTTGGTGTTAGGTCACGGCAGTAAAGCTAAGTCGGTTCAAGTAGAAGTACGTAAAAAACGTACCTACGTAAAACGTAGCGATTTAGAAGAGCAACAACAAGCTGAAGTTGATTCGAAAGCGGCTGAAGAAGCACGCATTCAAGCAGAAGTCGACTTGAAAGCTAAAGCAGAAGCTGATGCTAAAGAAGTAGTAAACGCGCTTGCAGTAGCGGCAGTAAAAGCAGAAGTGCAGGCAGAAGCTAAAGCCGAAGCAAAAGTTGAAGCAGACGCTAAAGCTAAGCAAGCTGCTGTAGTGAAAGCAAAGAATATTGAAGAGTCGGCTGCTAAACCAGCACCAGTGGTAGCTGAAACTGAAGAAGCGAAAAAATTACGCTTACAGCAAGATGCTGAATTAGCCGCTAAAGTTGAAGAAGAAGCCCGCTTGTCTGCAGAAGTAGCACGTAAACTTGCTGAAGAAAACGAATCACGTTGGAAAGAGCAAGAAGCAGAGCGTAAAGCGAAAGAAAAAGAAGTAGTGCATTTAACTTCTTCTAAATACGCGCAAGAAGCTGAAGACAAAAGTGACTCGGCAGATGAAAGTGGTCGTCGCCGTAAGAAGAAAAAACCTGCTGGCCAAGACAGAAATAACCGTGGTCGTAATGCCAGAGGCAAAGGCAAGTTAGGCTTATCTTCACCTCAAAGCTTAAAGCATGGTTTCACTAAGCCAGTTGAAATTAAGCTGAACGAAGTTCGCATCGGCGAAACAATTTCGGTAGCAGAGTTAGCGAACAAAATGTCTGTTAAAGGCGCTGAAGTCGTTAAAGCCATGTTTAAAATGGGTGCTATGGCAACCATTAACCAAGTAATTGACCAAGAAACTGCAGCATTAGTTGCTGAAGAAATGGGTCGTGAAGTTGTGTTAGTGAAAGAAAATGCCTTAGAAGAAGCGGTACTTTCAGATCGTGATCATACCGGTGAAGCTATTACACGTGCACCTGTTGTGACTATTATGGGTCATGTTGACCATGGTAAAACGTCATTACTTGATTACATTCGTAAAGCTAAAGTAGCTGATGGCGAAGCGGGTGGTATTACCCAGCATATCGGTGCTTACCATGTAGAAACAGGGCACGGAATGATCACATTCCTTGATACTCCTGGCCACGCGGCCTTTACAGCCATGCGTTCACGTGGTGCTAAAGCAACAGATATTATTATTATTGTTGTTGCCGCAGATGATGGTGTAATGCCACAAACAATTGAAGCTATTCAGCATGCTAAAGCATCTGACGCGCCAATTATCATCGCTGTCAACAAAATGGATAAAGAAGGTGTAGATACTGACCGTGTTAAGAGTGAATTATCACAACACGGCGTACTTTCTGAAGAGTGGGGCGGTGACGTTCAGTTCTGTCATGTATCAGCTAAAACTGGTTTAGGTATTGACGAATTACTTGACGCTATATTAGTACAGTCAGAAGTTCTAGAACTTACGGCTGTTGTTGATAAAATGGCTAATGGTGTTGTTGTTGAGTCTAAACTTGATAAAGGCCGTGGCCCAGTGGCTACAGTACTTGTTCAAGAAGGTACATTGAACCAAGGTGATATCGTACTTTGTGGTTTAGAATACGGTCGTGTTCGTGCTATGCGTGATGAAAACGGCAACGCTATTCAATCTGCCGGTCCATCTATTCCAGTAGAAATTATTGGCTTAAGTGGTGTTCCAATCTCAGGTGATGAAGCAACTGTTGTTAAAGATGAGAAGAAAGCGCGTGAAGTTGCTTTATTCCGTCAAGGCAAGTTCCGCGATGTGAAACTTGCTCGTCAACAGAAAGCTAAACTTGAAAATATGTTTGCGAGCATGGCTACTGGTGAAGTTTCTGAAGTTAATGTAGTACTTAAATCTGATGTTCAAGGTTCACTTGAAGCCATTTCAGATTCATTGACTAAGCTTTCTACTGATGAAGTTAAAGTACGCATTATTGGTAGTGGCGTTGGTGCTATTACTGAAACAGATGCAACCTTAGCTTCGGCTTCTAACGCTATTGTGATTGGTTTTAATGTTCGTGCCGATGCAGCAGCGCGTAAAGTCATTGAAATTGAGAAAATTGACTTACGTTACTACAGCGTTATTTACGCCTTAATCGACGAAGTTAAAGCAGCAATGAGCGGTATGCTTGCTCCTGAGTTTAAGCAAGAGATCATTGGTTTAGCACAAGTACGTGATGTATTTAAGTCACCAAAAATTGGCGCAATTGCTGGTTGTATGGTTACTGAAGGTATTATCAAACGTTCAGCACCGATTCGTGTATTGCGTGAAAACATAGTTATTTACGAAGGTGAGTTAGAATCTTTACGTCGCTTTAAAGATGATGTAGCAGAAGTTCGTAACGCTACTGAATGTGGTATCGGTGTTAAGAACTATAATGATGTTCGTGTTGGTGACCAAATCGAAGTATTTGAAACGATTGAGATTAAACGCACACTTTAATCGCGTTTAGTTTTCATGGTTTAGTTAAAATGGGGGCTTAGCCTCCATTTTCATTTACAAAATATACGTAATACTTAATATTGATGCAGGTATACTGTTATTAATATTAACTCATTACGTTGTAGGAATTATTTATGGCCAGAGAATTTGCTCGTACTGATCGAGTTGCACAAGAAATTCAAAAAGAAATCGCGATGATTATTCAGCGCGAAGTAAAAGATCCACGTTTAGGTATGGTGACGGTAAATGCGGTAGAAATTACCCGTGATTTAGCTTATGCAAAAATATTTGTTACCTTCTTCACTTTGGAAGGTCAAAATGTTGATGTTTCAATCGAGGTATTAAATGAAGCGGCAAGTTACATTCGCACTTTGTTAGCTAAGCGTATTAATGCCCGCATTATGCCAGAGCTACGATTTATTTATGATAGCTCTATGGTTGAAGGTGTTCGCATGGGTAACCTAGTTGATAAAGCGGTTGCTGAAGACGTGAAGAATCACGAAGGTGAAATAGACGAAGCCCCGGCCCCAGAGAGCGAATAACCATGGCGAAGAAAAGAAAAGGCCGTGCTATTAACGGCGTTTTATTACTTGATAAACCCTATGATATGTCGTCTAACAATGCGCTACAGCGAGTTAAACACATTTATTTCGCGCAAAAAGCAGGTCATACCGGCGCTTTAGATCCATTAGCCACTGGTATGTTACCGATATGTTTGGGTGAAGGAACTAAGTTCTCTCAGTTCTTACTTGATACCGATAAAACTTACCAAGTTACTGCTAAATTAGGTGTGCGTACTACCACTAGCGATGCGGATGGTGAGGTTGTTAGTGAAAAGTCTGTTGATGTCAGTGCTGAGCAATTAGCCATAGCATTAGACTCATTTCGCGGTACAACTCAACAGATCCCATCAATGTATTCAGCGTTAAAGTATCAAGGGCAACCTTTATATAAATATGCTCGTGAAGGTATTGAAGTACCTAGAGAGTCACGTGACATTACGGTATTTCGCTTGGACTTATTACGTTTTGAAGGTGATGAAGTTGATTTAGATATTCATGTTTCTAAAGGTACTTACATTCGCACCATTATTGACGATTTAGGCGAGCTTTTGGGCTGTGGTGCTCATGTTGCTCATTTACGTCGCAGTGCTGTGGGTAATTACCCGACAGAGAAAATGGTGACAATCAAAACATTAGAAACCCTGTTAGCACAAGCCGTCGCTGAAGATGTTCCGCCATCGGTGTATTTAGATGACTTATTATTACCGATGACAACCGCTTGTGATGGTATTCCTGCGGTTTTTGTTGATGATATGTCAGCAAACTTTTTACGCCACGGTAACCCTGTACAGTGCTCAAATGCGCCGGCAAATGGTCTAGTACAAGTATTCATTGGCGATGATGTTGATACGGGTGAGTTTATTGGCGTTGGTGAAATTGATGATGATGGTTTAGTTAATCCTAAACGTATCACTGTTGTTGGATAACTTTATACCTTAGGTTTAGGTTGCAATTACAGCCGTTATTGATAGACTGTGCGCTCTTAGAACGTCTTGCTGACTTAGTGTTCGGCTCGACGCGATTTTAAACACTAAAAATTAAGGTAAATATTATGTCTTTAAATGCTGCTGAAAAAGCTGCTATCGTTGCAGAATACGGACAATCTGAAGGTGATACTGGTTCTCCAGAAGTACAAGTTGCTTTGTTAGCTATACAAATCAACCACTTACAAGGTCACTTCAAAGAGCACATCCATGATCACCATTCACGTCGTGGTTTATTACGCATGGTAAGCCAACGTCGTAAATTACTTGATTACTTAAAAGGCAAAAACGTTGAACGTTATACTGCTTTAATCGGTAAATTAGGTATACGTCGTTAAGACGCGCTTTATTATAAAATAAGCAAAAATCATAAAAAGGAGCCTAATGGCTCCTTTTTTTATCCCTTGAATTTACCCACTTAAGTTTGAGAGATATGAAACTGTGTCCTACGCTGTTTTTATAGCGATCAGCATCATAATGTAGCTACTTAACTATTATCGGACATAAAATCTAAATTTAAGCCTGATAGATAAGTGAAATTGCTCGTACTTTATCGTTATGACCGCTAAGGTTTATGCAAAAATATAATGCCTATGTCGTCTATGGCGTTGATCTAATAAACTGAAAATTATCAGGTATTCTTAGCGTTAAAATCAGATATTAGCTGTTAAAGTCAGAAGTTAGATATAAGTGAACATACATTTTAGTCATACCCATAGTAATGATTTTTTTGAGTAACAACGAAATTAATAAAGTCAGTATTAGTTAATTTGATATAGATAGCTGCAATGATTAATATGGTAAAAAATAAAAATAAAAATAAAAATAAGGCGTCAAAAACGTTGATAATTTTAAAGAGCAGTTTCTACCTATTGCTAATAGCAATAGTTTCCCTTGCCATTTATCTCTATGTAAATAAAGCGCCTGACAGATCTGTTGCAGAACTTAGTCAACGTTGGGCAGCTGAACCCTCACAATTTTTAAATATTGCCGGCATGAATATTCATCTCAGAGATGAAGGGCCAACATCTGATCAAGAGCCTATTGTGTTAATCCACGGCACGAGTGCGTCATTGCATACGTGGGACGGTTGGGTTGAGGTCTTAAAAGAGCAACGTAGAGTTATTCGTTTTGACTTACCCGCTTTTGGTTTGACAGGCCCCGATCCACAAAACAACTATAAAATTGAACATTACGCTGAAGTAGTTATTGCCGTGTTAGATAAATTGCAAATCAATAAAAGTGTCTTAGCTGGTAACTCTTTAGGCGGTTATATTGCTTGGGCAACAGCTGTATTACACCCCGATAGAGTCTCAAAATTGATTCTAGTTGATGCCAGTGGGTATCCTTACGAGTCTACATCCATGCCACTTGCTTTTAAATTGTCAAAAAATCCGGTCACAAGTCTCTTATTAAATAATGTTTTACCAAAATCCTTGGTAGCACGCAGTGTTAAAAATGTTTATGGAAATCCTGATTTGGTCAGCGATGAATTAGTTGAGCGATACTATCAACTATCTCTTCGTGAAGGTAACCGTAGTGCTTTAAAAGCACGTTTTGAGCAAACATTACCCGGGCCGCTAGCAAAAAAAATTCAAACAATAAAACAGCCTACACTTTTACTCTGGGGTAAAAAAGATCAGCTAATACCGGTAAAACTTGGCGTGCAATTTGCGCAAGAAATCCCTAATAGTCAATTGATTGTTTTTGATAAATTAGGCCATGTACCACATGAGGAAGATCCCCAAGCAACAGTGTCGGCAGTGATAAAATTTTTACAGGTTAACTAAGGCCAACTTAGCCTCTTACTGGTAAGTTGATAAAGGGTTGTTGCCTGCATTGTGATTTTAGACACTAGTCTTACTTATAGCTAAGTTATTAGAATAACACTTGAGGCAGTTAGGTTACCGAGCACAACTATGCTCTGTTCTGCCATCCTGATGCGCTCAACTTTACTATCTTTTACCATTCTTAGTGTTGTCTTCAAGCCATGCCAGTAACTTTTGCTCAACTTACCCAAATCTGCATCTTGAAGTTGAGCCGATATAACATGTATGCAAATTGTCAAAATAGCGAATATAGGCGAAAATCTTCAGGTTTTACTCTTTTAAACCCATCATTTATGCTTTCAGGCTAGTAAAAACATAGGTGTTAAGTATAATGTGCGTGCAAATTTCGTATTTGTAAAAAACTAATCAATCAAACTGTATAATTTTTTGTTCAGCTTAGTGCGTAACTTATCGGTAACGCCTTAATATTTAATGATTAACTAAGTGAATAAATAATTGTACAGATTGATTAAAATCAAAAATATCTAAGGAACTAACTAAATGTTTAATCCAGTTACTAAAACATTTGAGTTCGGTCAACATACCGTAACTCTAGAAACGGGCGTTATTGCTCGTCAAGCCACTTGTGCCGTTATGGCTAGCATGGACGATACCTCAGTATTAGTCTCTGTTGTTGGTAAAAAAGAAGCAAAACCAGGACAAGACTTTTTCCCATTAACGGTTAACTATCAAGAGCGTACTTACGCTGCTGGTAAAATCCCAGGTGGTTTCTTTAAACGTGAAGGCCGTCCTTCAGAAGAAGAAACATTAATCTGTCGTTTAATTGACCGTCCAATTCGTCCACTATTCCCTGCAGGGTTTACTAACGAAGTTCAAGTCGTTATCACTGTAGTTTCTGCTAACCCAGAAATTTCTCCAGATATTATTGCTTTATTAGGTACTTCTGCTGCATTAGCCATTTCAGGCATGCCTTTTAGCGGACCTGTTGGTGCAGCGCGCGTTGGTTATACTGACGGGAAATACATTCTTAACCCATTACAATCTGAATTAGAAGCTTCTCAGTTAAACTTAGTTGTTTCTGGTACAGACTCTGCCGTATTAATGGTTGAGTCAGAAGCTGACGTGCTTTCTGAAGAAGTTATGCTTGGCGCTGTTATGTTTGGTCATGAGCAAATGCAAACAGCTATCACGGCTATTAAAGAAATGGCTGCAGAAGTTAACAATCCTAAATGGGATTGGGTTGCACCGGTTAAGAACGCTGATGTTATTGCTAAAATTACAGAGCTTTCTGAAAGCCAAGTAAACGAAGCTTATCAAATTACCGAAAAAGCAGTTCGTTACGAAAAAATTAAAGAAATTCGCAATGGTGTTATCGAAACATTATTAGCCGCTGATCCTGCGCTTGATGTGCAAGAAGCCAAAGATTTATTCCACGACTTAGAGAAAACAGTCGTTCGTGGTCGTATTACAAAAGGCATGCCTCGTATCGATGGTCGTGATCCTGAAATGATCCGCGCACTAGACGTAATGACAGGCGTATTACCACGTACTCATGGCTCTGCTGTGTTTACTCGTGGTGAAACTCAAGCCTTAGTTGTTGCTACTTTAGGTACACAACGTGATGCACAACGTCTTGACACTATTATGGGTGAGAAAACTGATAGCTTCATGCTACATTATAACTTCCCTCCATACTGTGTTGGTGAAACAGGTTTTGTTGGTTCTCCTAAGCGTCGTGAAATCGGCCATGGTCGTCTTGCAAAACGCGGTATGTTGGCTGTTATGCCTTCTGCTGAAGAATTCCCGTATTCAGTTCGCGTAGTGTCTGAAATTACTGAGTCAAACGGTTCATCTTCAATGGCTTCTGTTTGTGGTACTTCATTAGCACTTATGGATGCTGGTGTACCAATCAAAGCTTCAGTTGCTGGTATTGCTATGGGCCTAGTTAAAGAAGGCGATGACTTTGTTGTACTTTCTGACATTTTAGGTGATGAAGATCACTTAGGCGATATGGACTTTAAAGTAGCGGGTACTACCGGTGGTATTACTGCACTTCAAATGGACATTAAAATTGAAGGTATTACGCAAGAAATCATGCAACTTGCTTTAAACCAAGCAAAAGCAGCGCGTAATCACATCTTAGCTGTTATGGATGAAGCTATTGGCGGACATCGTGATGATATCTCTCAATTTGCTCCACGTATTCATACCATGAAAGTTCCTCAAGATAAAATTCGTGACATTATCGGTAAAGGTGGCGCGACTATTCGTCAGTTAACTGAAGAAACCGGCACGACCATTGAAATTGAAGACGATGGTACAGTTAGAATTGCGGCGACTGATGGCGAGCAAGCTAAAGATGCTATTGCACGTATTACTGCATTAACTGCTGAAATTGAAGTGGGTACTATTTACACAGGTAAAGTTGTACGTATCGTTGATTTTGGTGCGTTTGTTAACGTATTGCCAGGTAAAGATGGTTTAGTACATATTTCTCAAATCTCTGAAGAACGTGTTAACGCTGTTAGCGACGTATTGACAGAAGGCCAAGACGTAACGGTTAAAGTATTAGAAGTTGACCGTCAAGGTCGCGTACGTTTAAGCATGAAAGAAGCAATGGAAAAACCTGTTGTAGCGCCTACAACTGACGCAGCAGAATAATTATTTTGTTATAAATCAAGTATATCAGGTGCGTTTGTAAAACCGACCTGACATCTTGTACACAAAAAGGGAGCTTAATTGCTCCCTTTTTTATATACTCAATAGTATAAATACTTACTAGGATACTGCTTTTCGTGCGCTTACTTTCTAAAACTCAACTTTCTCAAGCTTTATTTTCTAAAGTGTTACTTATTTCAGGTTTATTGCTCACTCAAGGTTGCCTATCAACAAGCCCTGAGCAATCAGTTATTGGCGACTTGATTATTGCTGAACCCATTGCCATTAGTTATAAAAATGAAATAGCGCTGGCACGATTAACACAAGTGTTACAACGCGCTGAAATCAGCGATGGCCAAAGAGCAGAATTGTTTTATCAGCGCGGGGTTGAATACGACAAGGTGGGTTTACGTGCTTTAGCTCGTTTTGATTTTAACCAAGCGCTTAATCTAAAACCTGATATGTCAGACGCCTACAATTTCTTAGGTATTCATTTTACTCAGTTACGAGAGTTTAATCAGGCATACGATGCCTTTGATTCCGCGATAGAATTGGCTCCCGATCATGAATATGCTTATTTAAATCGTGGCATTGCGCTATATTATGGTGGCCGGCCAAATTTAGCTGCAGATGACTTTAAGGTATTTAGACAATACCAGCAGAACGATCCTTATCGCCTGTTGTGGCAATATTTGGCGGACGTAGAATTAGATCAGCAAAAAGCCAATCAAGACTTAGTAGTTTATGCGCAACAGATAGATGAAAGGGTGTGGGCAAAAAATGTTATTAAACTTTACTTAGGCGAAATGAGCCAAGGTACTTTTATTGCTCGGATGGCAGAAGATGTTACTTCAAATGAAGCACTGACAGAGCGCTTATGTGAAGCCTATTTTTATTTAGGTAAGTACAGTCAACTGCAAGGTGATGTTAATGCCGCTATTAACTTTTTTAAACTGGCGCTCAGTACCAACGTATATGAATTTGTTGAGCACAGGTATGCCAAACTTGAATTAGACTTAATGCGCGAAACAGCACTAGAAAGTAGTGAACCTTAATCTGCATTTACAGACAAAATGTGATGATAATTAAAAAAATTCTAATAAGCTTAGTTGTCTTTACATCGCTAAGTTTATTTTTTTTAATCACTGATTATCGCGAAAAAATTTCTAACGCCGAGATCACCCGTCAACAACTATCGATATTAGAAACCTTAGACCTATTTATTAATACCGATGAACGATTAGTTCAGCTGTTAGCAAAAGGTAATAATAAGGCATGGCTACACCTAGCAAAACTCCATGGCGATTCCAACGCCAATACGGCTTATCAATTAGCTGAATATTATCGTCGCGATAAGCAAATAACATCAGCTGAACTATGGTATCGAGTAGCAATACGTCAGCAGCATGTTGCGGCGCGAATAGCCTTGGCAAATATTTATTTTAAGCAACAACAATATAATGACATTAAGCCATTATTATCGCCTATTGTGGGCAATGACAATGCGCTAGCCATGTTATATAAAATAGCCTTATATCAAGGTGATCTAGCCTTTATTGCAGCGCATAAAAACAGGCTAGCGCAAGGTGTAAATATTGGCTTGTACAATGAGCTTGAACAGTTTTCTGTGTTTAGTGAAAGCCAAGAACAAACGAAGAGTGAAGAAAAACTCGAGTACAATACAGAACAAAATACATACCATAATATAAAAAAAAATATAAAACAAAATTCAGCTTGCTCGGTAGATGTACAACTGTTTGCCACAAGCTTAAAAGGTTTACGACATGGCCAACAGTTAATGTCAGCCTTTGGGCAGCACAAGTTGGCAAAATATATTTGTTTGCGAACACCTAAATATATTCCTGCCGAAGCCATTAATTGCCTGCATGGCGTTAGTGAAAATATAAGCTGTAATACCAGCGTTTGGACCACACGCAATGACATTAATACTCGTTATCTTGGTGTTATTGTTGAGCAAGGTGGTGCTAATGTCGATCATGGTATTATGTATATAGACCAGGATGACAACCTAGATGTTTTAATTCATGAGCTTAGTCATTTCATTGGCTTTGTTGATGAATATCCGCTGCCAAAACAACATCAAAAGTGTCAGCAAGTTCAGCAAAGCCCCTTTGCACATAATTTGGTTGTTTTACCTGATTTTTATCAAGGGCAGCGTGAAAAGTTGCGAGCAAGCATACTGTCTCAGGTGCCATGGCGAAATTTAATTAAACACTCAACACCAATATTGTCGAAGTATAAGCAAGGCTGGACGTTAGCCACACCAGTAACATATCAAAACGAAATAGGGCTGTTTACCACAGCTTCTTGTAATAAACAGCGTAAAACGCAAGCGTTTAAACCCTTAGCCTCGCGTACAAAGCTGGAGTATTTTGAATTGTATTTTCCAGAAATATATCTAAATATTATTGAGTTAGCACCCAAGCTTTTTTTAATGCCAAATTATCATTTTAATCTGAAGCGAGATTTAGCTCATTAAGAGAATCATGCCAAGGTGGTAGGTATAGTAAAGGCTAAGTACTTTGATTAATTAACACTTAGCAACTTAACAACTTAAAATACAGCCAACTTAAACATTATACTTATTGGCTATATGGTTATGTTTTTCGTTTCATTAGTTAACTTGATGTCAGCTAATATGTTCTTTAAGTACATTAATCTTAGATTCCTTTAGTGAATTGAACTTATTTACTTTTTTTAAATGTGCTGCCGAATTTACGTATTCCTGCTGTAATGCAGTTTTTATTCTTACTTTAGCTATCGGCCACATGGTGTTGTTGTTAAATACTGATAGTTCTTCCTCTATTAACGCTTTACTATTTTTGGTGGAGCTAACTTTTTTCCTTCTAAGAAACCATGAAAATAATGCCATAGTATTTATCCCTCCAATTACTCACTTAAGGTATAGCGTAAATTATTTCTTTTTGCTGAACGATATTTAATATTTTATCTATATGAAGATTTTATCGCGCTTATAAAGATTTTAACCAACAAGTTAAGATATAATTGTGGCAACTTAATGAAATTACTATTACATTTTTATGGAAAAATTTTCTTTTACTTCCTTTCGTCAACAATTTCCTATTCTTGCCGGCAAAGTTAATGGCAAAGCGTTAATTTATTTTGACAATGCGGCCACAACTCAGAAACCAAACTGTGTTATTGACAGCCATAAAAATTATTATCAATCGAATAATGCCAATGTGCATCGCTCTTCTCATGCCTTAAGCGCCAGAGCCACTGTGGCTTATGAAAGCGTTAGAGAAAAAGCACAGAAATTTATTAATGCTAAAACCAGCAAAGAAATTATCTGGACCAAAGGTTGTACTGAAAGTATTAATTTAGTTGCGCAGAGTTGGGGACGAACAAGATTACAACCCAATGACGAAATTGTTTTAAGCTATAGCGAGCATCACGCTAATATTGTGCCTTGGCAAATTGTTGCAAAGCAAACGGGTGCTAAAATTAAAGTATTGCCACTAACGCAAACCGGTGAAATAGATGTTGCTCAATTAGAGGGGATTATTGGCGAACGCACCAAAATTGTTTGTTTTGGTCATATCTCTAATGTTGTTGGCCGAATTAATCCAATTGAAGAGATCATTCGTGTAGCGAATAAGTACCAGGCATTAACCTTAGTTGATGGCGCTCAGGCCATTGCTCATTTAAGTGTTGATGTCAGGGCATTAGGCTGCGACTTTTATGTTTTTTCTGCTCATAAAATGTATGGCCCAACGGGTGTTGGTGTGCTGTATGGGAAGCAGGAATTATTAGAGGAAATGCCACCATATCAAGCCGGTGGCGAAATGATCAAAGCGGTGAGCTTTGAGCAAACAACATTTAATGAATTACCGTATAAGTTTGAGGCCGGTACCCCTAATATTGCTGGTGTTGTAGCCTTAGGTGCGGCGATTAGTTTTATTGAAAAACAAGGGCATAGCGGGATATTTGCCTACGAAAGACAATTAACACAATATTGCTTTGAGCAGTTATCAAGCGTACAAGGGTTAAACTTTATTGTTGATGAAGTGCCTGATATTCCGGTATTTTCATTTACTCTTGCAGGGCAACATAATCATGATGTTGCTACTGCGCTAGACAGCGTAGGGATTGCGGTTCGCTCGGGGCATCATTGTGCTATGCCTTTAATGCAATATCTCAATATTGATGGCTGCATCCGCTTATCTTTGTCGGCATATAATAGCTTTCAAGAGATAGACTTTACGGTGCAGCAATTACGAAGCTTGAATGAGTCAATATCGAATGTTAATGATGATTTAAGTGCTTCAAAACCTGATGACATTATTAGCGTTGATGCGCTTGCCAACAGTAATTTAGCCGTTGATGACATATTAGCTATGTTCGCTAAAGCAAAAAGTTGGGACAGTAAACATCGTGAAATTATGATGTTGGGTAAAAAGCAATTACGCTTACCTGATGAAGATAAAACCGAGCTGTCATTAATTTCTGGCTGTGAAAGTCAGGCATGGTTGTTGTGTTATCAAGAGGCAGATAATTCGTTTCGCTTTAAAGGTGATAGTGACGCCAAAGTTATCAGGGGCCTATTTGCCATTATATTGGCCGCGGTTGATAACAAAACGGCAGCACAAATAAGCGCTTTTGATATGGACAGTTATTTCGCTAAGTTAGGCTTATTACAACACTTAAGCCCTTCACGTGGTAATGGACTTCGAGCTATTGTGCAGAAAATACAGCACTCGATAGCCCAATAAGAGTAACCTGTTAGCCTTTATGTCGAATATATAAAGGCTAACTAAGCGCCTTTTTCAAATATTTATCCATTGCCTTGGCAACCGCAAAAAAAGCAAAACAAGCGGTAACGTGAGTTGCTGCGCCAAAGCCACCACTACAATCTAAACGCATTGATCCATCGCCTGACTGCTTAGCATGGCAAACATTACCTTCGGAGTCTGGGTAACGTAGTTGTTCAGTGGAAAATATCGCATCAATTGAAAACTTTCGTTTCACATTCCGTGAAAAATTGTACTCTCTGCGCAGTTGGTTACGTACTTTCGCTAGCAGAGGATCTTGAAATGTTTGGCTTAAATCGGCAATGGCAATTTTACTGGGATCAATTTGACCACCAGCACCACCAATGGTAATAATCGGTAATTTATTTCGTTTACAATGAGCAATAATCGCCGTTTTAACATTAACAGAGTCGATAGCATCGATAACGTAATCAAACGAATTTGACAGTAAATCACCGACATTTTCCAGCGTTACGAAGTCTTCTATGGTGCTAACCAAACACTCAGGATTAATTTGCTTTATTCTATCGCGCATAACGTCAACTTTACTTAAACCTACGGTATCGGTTAAGGCATGAATTTGGCGATTAATATTGGTGACGCATAAATCATCTAGGTCAATTAATGTGATCTGCCCAATGCCATTACGCGCTAAGGCTTCTGCGATCCATGAACCAACACCGCCGATGCCGATCACACAAAAGTGTGCCTGCTGTAGCGCTGCACTTTGACTGTTACCATATAACCTGGCAATACCACCGAACCTTAATTGATAATCTGACATTATTTATCTACTCGCTTGAAAATTCGCTGCGCATTATAGCAGTACCTTTCAGTAAAGCTACGAGCGCAGGTAATATAGTGCTCAGTAAAGACATCATTTTAGTTTTTTTAGCTGCAATTTTTACCCTATTGCTCTATTTAGTATTTATTAGCCTTATAATGAATATTTATGGTATTGATAGAAAAATAGCCCTATCTTGATGATAAATAATCAGAGGTGTTGGTTTTTTAACCATAAATCAAGCTTGATTTAGTCAGAGTGTAAAAAATTGTGATAAATATAGCTGTAAATGTAGGTGAATATGTCATTTTTTAGCTAATTTAGACTCATTTTTATAAAATAATTTACTTAATTAACGCTGATATTTATCGAAATATCACTCTACTACTTTTTAATCGCCATAAAATTAGGTTTTTTTGCTATTTTTATGGCTAAAAATAGCAAAATATTCAAGCGGTATTAGCTATATTAGTCATATGCTGATTTTTGTTAAGGGTTATTGCTTGATGGTTTAGCCACATTATTGGCTTTTGCATAGGATAGTTAAAGCGGTTTAACTAAGTGTTCTAACTAAGTGTTCTATCAGGTGCTCATTAGTCATTTACCAAGTCTTTGAGTTAGATGCCATTAAAAATCAGGCTATTAATTAAGGGTATTTTTGGCCACCGTAATATGAATATAGCCTTAATTTTTAGCCATTTTATAAGCGCTGTTCGTGCTATCGCTAAATAATACCTATAACAATACTGTTAAGCCGCAGGCAGTTTGACGATAAACTGTGTTTGCTGTTCATTGATAATAGTAAACGATATTTCACCATGTTGTACTTCAGTCATTAGTTTAGCTGAATAGGTGCCCAATCCTGTGCCAGTACTATGGTTTGAGCTGGTGTACTTCTCAAATAACGATGAGCGTAAGTGCTTAGCAATAATCCCGTGGTTGGTGAGTTTAAAGCATATATCATTATTATCATGGGTTAATGCTATCGTTATCGCGTGATTTACAGGTGAGGCCTCTACTGCATTTTTGATCAAATTATTGAAAATTGACAAACAAAGTAATGGCTCAACCATAATGGCATATTCACTATCAAAGCCATTTAATACAAAGTGGACTTTTTTATCATGGCTAATACTGGATATCGCATTGATGGCATCGTCAATTAACAGGTTTAAGTTGGTTGCCTGCGGCATTAGTGTATAAATACCTTGCTCAATTTTGTAGACATTGAGTGAGTTATTAACCATGTTTACAACATTATTTACTGCGCGATTAATTGATTTTGCTGCTTTTTTATCAGCTAATCGATATGTTTCAAATAAAATATTGTTCAAAGGCGCTTTTAAATCGTGATGAGTTATTTTTTCAATATCTTCACGTAACTTGGCATTTTCTTTAAGAGTAGCTACTTGCGCAGACAGATCTAGCTTTTGCTGCTGTAAGCGGATGTGTGTAGCAACACGAGCACGCAGCAAATCACCATTTAATGGTTTGGTAATATAATCAACAGCACCTAAATCAAAACCATATTTTATATCTTCAACGAGTGCTTTAGCGCTGAGGAATATTACCGGGATATTAGCGCTTGCCTCATTGTCTTTAAGGCTTTTACAAACTTGATAGCCATCCATTTTTGGCATCATAATATCAAGTAAAATCAATCTGATATTATACTTATTATTGGCCACTATTTTCAGTGCATGTTCACCTGATTTTGCCGCCATTACGCGGTAAAGATCACGCAAGTTTCCGGCTGCTACATCAATGTTACTGCTTTCATCGTCAACGACAAGGATAGTTGGCTTTTGTGCTAATAACACAGGTGCTGTGTTATTAGCAGGCTTTGATAACACACCACTATCATTATCATCTTCTTGATAAGTTTGAGCAGTAAATATAGCGTTTTGTGTTAATGCAAATAATGCTTCGATCACATATTGTTTTCTAAAGGGGGGAAATAGAGAGATGCTATTTGTTAATGTGCATTTTATATTATGGGCTTTGTCTAAATTTAGTGCTGAATTTTTTTTGTCAATTTGATGCAAGAGTACCATTAAAGGCAGCTGTTTTATCTTTGATGCTTTTGCTAATTCGTCACGAAAATTTAAGCTGTTTTTATTGGTTAAATTATCTGCACAAATCAACAAGCTTATAGCTGAAAATTGCGCATATTCTATTGCGTCTTCAGCATTTTCGATACAAGCAATGGCATTTTTACTAATACCACAGGAGAGTAATATTTTAGCAAGAGCTTCGCGTACTAAGCGACTTTCATCGACGATTAAAATATGGTCAAGCACAAATACGATACCGTTTAAATTATAAAAATTGCTGTAACAATATAGTGTTTGAAACAACAATGTACAGAAGTTTGTCTACCTAATATATTAGGCTATTAGTTGAGCAATAACTTATTTCAGGACTGAACAAAATTATAAATCGAAAAAGGCAACCAAGAGGTTGCCTTTTTTATCTAAGGTGAAGAGTTAGCTAATGAGATTTAGCCTTTGTTATCTTTCACTTAGAGGAATAAATGTACGGTTGATTTCGCCAGTATATTTTTGACGAGGACGACCAATTTTTTGTCCAGGTTGACCTAGCATTTCATCCCAATGAGCAATCCAACCAACGTTACGTGACATGGCAAAGATTACCGTGAACATATTCGTTGGAATACCAATAGCTTTTAGAATGATGCCTGAATAAAAATCAACATTTGGGTATAATTTTTTCTCAATGAAATAAGGGTCTTCAAGCGCTACTTTTTCTAACGCCATTGCTACGTCAAGCAACGGATCTTGAATACCTAATTCTTTTAACACTTCGTGACAAGTGTCACGCATTACCGTAGCACGAGGATCGAAGTTTTTATAAACACGATGACCAAAGCCCATTAAACGGAACGGGTCAGATTTATCTTTTGCTTTAGCAACATATTCGTCAACACGGTCTAAAGAACCAATTTCTGTAAGCATAGTTAAACATGCTTCATTTGCGCCGCCGTGTGCAGGGCCCCATAATGATGCAACACCCGCAGCAATACAGGCATATGGATTAGCGCCAGAAGAACCAGCTAAACGTACAGTAGACGTAGAGGCATTTTGCTCATGGTCAGCGTGTAACGTAAAAATTCTGTCCATCGCACGCGCAACTGTTGGGCTAACAACATAGGGTTCTGCTGGAACAGAGAACATCATATGCAAAAAGTTTTCTGCATAATTTAAATCGTTACGTGGGTAAACGAATGGTTGTCCAATACTATATTTGTATGCCATTGCCGCAATAGTGGGCATTTTGGCAATTAAGCGATGTGCACTACGCATACGTTGATCAGGTGCGTGGATATCTAAGTCACTATGATAAAACGAAGATAGCGCGCCAACCACACCACATAGCATCGCCATAGGATGCGCATCAGGGAGAAAACCATGAAAAAAGTGTACTAATTTTTCATGTACCATGGTGTGATTATTGATAATGCTTTTAAATTCATCGTATTGCGTTCTATTTGGCGCTTCGCCGTGCAATAAAATATAACAAACTTCTAAGTAATCTGCTTGCTTAGCAAGATTATCTATCGCATAACCGCGGTGTTGTAAGATACCTTTATCACCGTCAATGAAAGTGATCGCAGACTCACAAGACGCTGTTGCCATAAAGCCTGGGTCATAGGTAAAGTAGCCTGCAGCACCTAGAGTACGGATGTCTATTACATCGTTACCCGCACTACCTTTATGAATTGGCAATTCTGCAATTACATTACCGTCGATACTAAGAGAGGCTTTTGAATCAGCCATATGTTTCGTCCCCATTATAATAAATTGCTTATCTTGAAAATTGTTAAAACGTTAAAATTAAGCGCTTAGACAATTTTTGTTAATATAAAACTAACACCATTCTACTTCAGATCACCCCCTATAAGTCAATTCGTTTGTTGAACACTTAGACTAAAGTCAGATGCGCCAATAAATATTTGTAAACTAAGGTTAGCCATTAGTCGCAAGCCTTGAAAATAGGCGCTAATTTGTCGGCAAGAGAATTGTAATTAATGGATTTCACCTATATAATCGGGCCGATCTAAATTCTTTTTTTTGCATTCAATTATTAAGTGTAGAAATATAATTTGAATCGAAAGGGGGTTATCTAACCGAGTAAATTAGTTAGGTAGCGTAAAAAACAAATAAGTTGAATGCTCCAAGAGCTCCTTAGGCGACAATCGTGAAAAAACAACGTCCTGTAAACTTAGATTTGTCAACAATTAAAATGCATGCAGCAGCTAATGCTTCTATATTACACCGAGTATCAGGTGTAATCATGGTGTTTGCTATTGGTATTTTATTGTGGACGCTTTCTTTATCCCTATCTTCTGCTGAAGGTTTCAGCCAAATAGAGGCACTACTTAGTGGTGTATTCTTCAAAATAATTATCCTTGGTACGCTTTCTGCTCTTATCTATCATCTACTTGGCGGTATTCGTCATTTAATTATGGATTTAGGTTATTTTGAAGAGTTAGCTTCGGGTAATGCTACAGCAAAATTTGTTATCGCACTTTGGTTAGTGCTTACTGTAGTGGTAGGAGTTAAATTATGGTAAACAATGCAGCAACAGTAGGCCGTAGTGGCGTACATGACTATGTACTTGTTCGTGCAAGTGCAATAATTTTAGCATTTTATACTTTATATCTTGTCGGTTTTTTCGTTATAACCCCAGATGTAACTTTTGAAATCTGGCAGTCATTTTTTAGTGGTTTTGGCACTAAAATATTTACAATCTTAGCACTTATTGCGTTACTAGTGCATGCGTGGATTGGTGTCTGGCAAGTACTTTCCGATTACATTAAACCAGCGCTTTTACGTGGTGGTTTGCAATTTTTCTTTTCTGTTCTGTTGCTAGTATATCTTGTAGCAGGCTTATTAACTGTGTGGGGTGTGTAAGTGAACGTTCCAATTCGTGAATTCGACGCCATTGTTATTGGCGCAGGTGGTGCAGGTATGCGCGCTGCCTTAGCAATATCGGAATCAGGCAAATCTTGTGCTTTGATTTCAAAAGTATTTCCTACTCGTTCTCATACGGTATCAGCGCAAGGCGGTATTACCGTAGCCTTGGGTAATGCTCATGAAGATCATTGGGAACAACATATGTACGATACGGTTAAAGGTTCTGATTATATCGGTGACCAAGACGCTATCGAATATATGTGTAAAACGGGTCCAGAATCCATTATCGAATTAGAGAAAATGGGCTTACCTTTTTCTCGTACCGAAGAAGGTAAAATTTACCAACGTCCATTCGGTGGTCAATCTAAAAACTTTGGTGGCGAACAGGCCGCACGTACAGCAGCAGCAGCTGACCGTACCGGTCATGCATTGTTACATTGCTTGTATCAACAAAATGTTAAAAACAAAACTAACGTCTACTCAGAATGGTACGCTTTAGATTTAGTTAAAAATAGTGACGGTGCCATTGTTGGTAGTACGGCTATTTGCATTGAAACAGGTGAAATAGTTTACTTTAAAGCCCGTGCAACAGTACTTGCTACTGGTGGTGCTGGTCGTATTTATGCATCAACCACTAATGCCCATATCAACACTGGTGACGGCGTTGGCATGGCGGTTCGTGCAGGCATACAAATGCAAGACATGGAAATGTGGCAGTTCCATCCAACAGGTATTGCTGGTGCAGGTACGCTAGTAACTGAAGGTTGTCGTGGCGAAGGTGGTTACCTGCTTAACAAAGACGGTGAACGTTTCATGGAACGTTACGCGCCAAATGCTAAAGATTTAGCAGGACGCGATGTTGTAGCTCGATCTATGATGACAGAAATCCGTGAAGGTCGTGGTTTTGACGGTCCTATGGGTCCACATCTTAAGCTTAAACTTGATCATTTAGGTCGTGAAACGTTAGAAAAACGTTTGCCAGGTGTTTGTGATTTATCTAAAACATTCGCTCATGTTGATCCAGCGGTAGAGCCTATTCCAGTTATACCAACATGTCATTACCAAATGGGTGGTATACCTTGTAACGTCAATGGTCAAGCAATTAACTTCAACCCAGAAACGGGTAAAGAGACGATTGTAGAAGGCTTATTTGCTGTTGGTGAAATTGCTTGTGTATCAGTTCATGGTGCAAACCGTTTAGGCGGTAACTCTTTACTTGATTTAGTAGTATTTGGTCGTTCTGCAGGTAATTTCTTAGGGACTTACCTAAATGATACCCAAGCAGGTACAGATGCATCTGAGTCTGACTTAGAGGCTTCATTAGCGCGTACAAATCGTTGGGAGTCATCTACTAAAGGTGAAAGTCCATTCCAGATCCGTAAAGATCTACAAAAGTGCATGCAATATAACTTCTCAGTGTTTCGTGAAGGCGATGCCATGGCTGAAGGTATGAAAGAATTAACAGAAATTCGTGAACGTATTCAACATGCCAGCCTTGATGACAAGTCTTCAGAATTTAACACTGCGCGTATCGAGTGTTTAGAATTAGACAACTTGATGGAAACTGCTTTTTGTACGGCAAAAGCTTCGAATTTCCGTACTGAATCACGCGGTGCGCATGCGCGTGCAGATTTTTCTGTTCGTGATGATGAAAATTGGTTATGCCATAGTATTTATACGCCAGAGACACAATCTATGTCTAAGCGTCAAGTAAATATGGCACCGGTCCACCGTGAAGCTTTCCCTCCGAAAGCAAGAACTTACTAAGGAGAACTATCGATGAAACAAATTTTTTCGATATACCGTTACAACCCTGATGTTGATAACAAGCCTTACATGAAAGACTATGAGCTGGAAATTCCAGAAGGCTCAGACATGATGGTACTTGACGCTATCACGTTATTAAAAGAAAAAGATCCATCATTATCATTTCGTCGATCATGTCGTGAAGGTGTTTGTGGCTCTGATGGTATGAATATTAATGGTAAAAATGGTTTGGCTTGTATAACACCTTTATCTGCTGTTCCAGCAAAGAAGATTGTTTTACGCCCATTACCTGGTTTACCGGTGATACGTGATTTAGTTATTGATATGACCCAGTTCTATAATCAATATGAAAAAATCAGACCTTACCTTATTAATGATGGTAAAGCGCCACCTGCACGTGAGCACTTGCAATCTATTGAAGAACGTGAAAAATTAGACGGGCTTTATGAATGTATTTTATGCGCGTGTTGCTCATCATCTTGTCCTTCTTTCTGGTGGAATCCTGATAAATTTATCGGTCCAGCGGGTTTATTACATGCTTATCGTTTTCTTATCGATAGCCGTGATACCGCGACAGAAGAACGTTTAGATGATCTACAAGATGCCTACAGTGTATTTCGCTGCCACGGTATCATGAATTGTGTTGACGTTTGTCCGAAAGGATTAAACCCAACCAAAGCCATTGGCCATATTAAGTCAATGTTGCTAACCAGAGCGGTTTAATTTAATCATCCGAGTGCTTTCTAGCGAATGTGCTCGGATATTTTATTTTAACCATATGTTTTGATTGCTTTTATCCCATAAAGGAACAGGCAATGCCCGAAGGTGCTATGAAGGCTTGGATAGAGTCTTCCCATTTAAGTGGTGCAAACGCTGCTTATATTGAAGAATTATACGAATCTTATCTTAATAACTCACAATCTGTTACTGCAGAGTGGCGAGGTATTTTCCAACAACTTCCTAAAATTGAAGGTGCTGACGTTGAATATCGGCATTCTGAAATCCGCGATGAGTTTAAAGAGCTGGCCCAGCAAACACAGAAAACCGTGGTTGTTTCAGGTGGCAGTGACGCTAAGCAAGTAAAAGTTTTACAGCTGATCAATGCTTTTCGTTTTCGCGGACATCAAAATGCTAACCTTGACCCTTTAGGGTTATGGAAACGTGACAAAGTACGTGACCTGCAATTATCTCACCATGATCTATCAGAAAATGATTTTGATCGTGAGTTTAAAATTGGTTCTTTGGCGACTGGCCATGACTCAATGAAACTTGGTGACTTATATAAAACCCTTAAAACGACTTATTGTGGCTCTATTGGTGCAGAATATATGCACATTAACTCCACTGATGAGAAGCGTTGGTTACAACAACGTTTGGAATCAGTGCAGTCACAAGCTGTACTTAGCGTTGAAGAGAAAGAAGAAATATTTAAGGGATTAGTTGCGGCTGATGGACTTGAAAAGTACTTAGGGGCAAAATTCCCAGGTGCAAAACGCTTTTCTCTTGAAGGTGCTGATGCGCTAGTCCCCATGTTGAAACAACTCATCACTCGTGCCGGTACACAAGGCGCTAAAGAAGTCGTCATGGGTATGGCCCACCGTGGTCGTTTAAATGTGTTAGTTAATGTGATGGGTAAGAACCCCTCTAAGCTATTTGACGAGTTTGCCGGTAAGCATGACGAAATATTATCTTCTGGTGATGTTAAATATCACCAAGGTTACTCGTCTGACTTTGTTACCCCAGGTGGCAATGTTCATTTAGCACTCGCCTTTAATCCATCGCATCTTGAAATTGTTAACCCTGTGGTTATCGGTTCTGTGCGTGCACGATTAGACCGTCGTGATTGCAATGAGGGTGATTTAGTATTACCCATCACCATTCATGGTGACTCGGCAATTGCTGGCCAAGGTGTCGTGCAAGAAACCTTTAATATGTCGCAAGCAAGGGCATTTAAAGTTGGCGGTACTATTCGTATCGTGGTGAATAACCAAGTAGGCTTTACGACATCAAGTTCAGAAGATACCCGCAGTGGTGAATACTGTACTGAAGTGGCAAAAATGGTTTCAGCACCGATTCTTCACGTCAATGGTGATGACCCTGAAGCGGTGATCTTAGCAACACAAATCGCCCTTGATTATCGTAATGAATTTAAACGTGATGTGGTAATCGATCTAGTTTGTTACCGCCGTCATGGTCATAACGAAGCCGATGAGCCTAGTGCCACTCAGCCAGTTATGTACAAAAAAATTAAAAAGCATGCTACTCCCCGTCAACTTTACGCTGATAAGCTTAATGCTGAAAACTCGCTTAACAAAGCGAGAACTGATGAGTTAACCGCTTATTATCGTAAATTGCTTGATGAAGGCCAATGTACTGTAGAACAGTGGCGTCCGATGACAGAACACTCTGTTGATTGGTCACCTTATATTGGTCATAACTGGGATGACGACTACGATAAAGAAATTTCGCTTGAGAAGTTAAAAGAGCTTGCGAATAAAATTTCGACTATCCCGGAAGGTTTTCCAGTACACAATCGCGTAAATAAAATTTACGATGATCGTGTGAAAATGGCCAGTGGCGAAAAATTACTAGATTGGGGCATGGCAGAAAACTTAGCATATGCCTCAATTGTTGATTTAGGCAAGCGTGTTCGTTTGACCGGTCAAGACTCAGGTCGTGGTACGTTTTTCCATCGTCATGCCGTTTTACATAATCAAGACGATGCTAGTTGTCATTTACCATTGCAACACATTAGAGAAGGTCAAGGCCCATTTAATGTCAATGACTCAGTATTATCAGAAGTATCAGTACTAGCATTTGAATATGGTTATACTACAGCAGAGCCAAGTGGCTTAACCCTTTGGGAAGCACAATTTGGAGATTTCGCTAACTGTGCACAAGTGGTATTTGATCAATTTATCAGTTCAGGTGAACAAAAGTGGGGTCGTTTATGTGGCTTAACTATGTTGTTACCTCATGGCTATGAAGGTCAAGGCCCAGAGCATTCATCTGCACGTTTAGAACGCTTTTTACAACTGTGTGCTGATCACAACATGCAAGTTTGTGTACCTACAACACCTGCACAAGTGTTTAATATGTTACGACGCCAAGTGGTTCGCCCTATGCGTCGTCCATTGGTGGTTATGTCACCTAAATCATTATTGCGTCACCCGATGGCCGTTTCTTCATTAGAGGAGCTTTCTACCGGTGTTTTCCATAATGTTATTGGTGAAGTTGATGAGCTTGATGCTGACAGTGTTGAACGCGTAGTGTTCTGTAGTGGTAAAGTTTACTACGAACTACTGGATCAACGCCGTAAGAATGAGCAAACTAATGTTGCCATCATTCGTGTCGAACAATTATACCCGTTCCCAGAAGATGAGCTAAAAGTTGAAATTGCAAAATATCAGCACGTTAAGCAATTCGTTTGGTGTCAGGAAGAACCGCAAAATCAGGGTGCTTGGTACTGTTCACAGCATCACTTTAGAGCGGCTATCCCTGAGAAAGGCTATTTGACATATGCAGGTCGTAATGCCTCTGCAGCACCAGCTGTAGGTTATATGTCAGTACATGTAAAAGAACAACAGGCGCTAGTTTATGACGCGCTTAATGTGGAATAGACCCTCTTTTTTATAAAGAGATTAATTAAGAGTGTGTAAGGAATTATATAAATGACAACCGAAATCAAGGTTCCCGTTTTACCTGAATCAGTTGCAGATGCAACAATAGCGACTTGGCATGTACAAGTAGGCGATAAAGTAACTCGCGATCAAGTATTAGTAGATATCGAAACTGACAAGGTGGTACTTGAAGTACCAGCAACATCAGATGGCGTTATTACTGAAATATCTCAAGCTGAAGGTGCTACGGTTTTAGGCGAGCAAGTTATTGCTATTTTGTCTGAAGGTAAAGCATCTGAAGGTAAAACATCTGAAAGTAAGAGCGAAGAAGCCACAGCCACCGCAAGTGCTCCTAAAGCATCAGACAGTGCAGTTAAAGTGATTGATATCGTTGTGCCGGTATTGCCAGAATCAGTTGCTGATGCAACTGTAGCTTCTTGGCATGTTGCTGAAGGCGATACAGTTACTGTTGACCAAAATTTAGTTGATATTGAAACTGATAAAGTCGTTTTAGAAGTTGTCGCCCAAGAAAATGGTGTTATTGGTAAAATAATCCATGTTGAAGGTGATACCGTCTTAGGCAGTCAAAAACTTGGTGAGCTTAACGCCGGTGCAACAGCAAGTTCAGCGCCAGTTGCTTCAGCTGAAGAAGCTATTGGTTCTGACGAACTAGCTAGCCCATCAGTACGTCGTTTAATGACCGAGAAAGGTCTAACGGCTAGTAATGTTACTGGCACAGGTAAAGGCGGTCGTATTTCTAAAGAAGACGTAGAATCAGCTGCCCTTGCAGCTAAAAGTGCGCCAAAAGCAGCACCAGCTAAAGCAGCGGCGCCAGCGCCAACTGCACCAGCTTCTGCCGCATTAGGTGAGCGCACACAAAAACGTGTACCTATGACACGTTTGCGTAAAACAATCGCGACACGTTTACTCGAAGCGAAAAATTCTACGGCTATGTTAACCACGTTTAACGAAGTTAACATGAAGCCAATTATGGATCTTCGTACGCAATATAAAGACGTGTTCGAGAAAACGCATGATACCCGTTTAGGTTTTATGTCGTTCTACGTTAAAGCGGTCACTGAAGCACTTAAGCGCTACCCAGCAATTAATGCCTCAATTGATGGTGATGATATTGTTTATCATAACTTTTTTGATATATCGATTGCCGTATCTACGCCACGTGGCTTAGTTACACCGGTATTACGTGATGCAGATCAACTCAGCATGGCGGGCATCGAGAACGGTATTCGCGCCTTAGCAATTAAAGGTCGTGACGGAAAGCTAACCATGGACGAAATGCAAGGTGGTAATTTTACTATCACTAATGGCGGCGTTTTTGGTTCATTAATTTCAACACCTATACTTAACTTGCCACAAGCGGCAATTTTAGGTATGCACAAAATCCAAGACCGCCCAATGGCTGTTGACGGAAAAGTTGAAATTTTACCTATGATGTACCTAGCACTTTCTTATGACCATCGTTTAGTCGATGGTAAAGAATCAGTAGGTTTCTTAGTAACAATTAAAGAGCTGTTGGAAGACCCAACACGCTTGTTGCTAAACATATAGTAAGTAGTAATAATAAAATCTATTGTTCGATCTAGACTATAGTATTAGGCTCTAAGGACTATGTTCTTTAGAGCTTTTGTACTATACTCTTTCGACTTTTTTCGATGGTAGTAATTTAATGATTATTGCCATTTTCATCTACAGATAAATGGATAAAACACCATGAATTTGCATGAATATCAAGCGAAACAATTATTCGCTGAATATGGTTTACCAGTTTCTGAAGGGTTCGCTTGCGATACTCCTCAGGAAGCGGCAGAAGCGGCTGATAAAATCGGCGGCACAATGTGGGTTGTTAAAACTCAAGTACACGCCGGTGGCCGTGGTAAAGCTGGCGGTGTTAAGCTAGTTAAAACAAAACAAGAAATCAAAGATTTCGCCCAAAACTGGTTAGGTAAGAACTTAGTTACTTACCAAACTGACGCAAACGGTCAGCCAGTAGCTAAAATTTTAGTAGAAAGCTGTACAGATATTGCTAACGAATTATACCTTGGTGCTGTTGTTGACCGCGCAAGTCGTAGAGTAGTATTCATGGCCTCTACTGAAGGCGGTGTTGATATCGAGAAGATTGCTGAAGAGACTCCTGAGTTAATTCATCAAGCTGAAATCGATCCACTTGTTGGCGCTCAACCGTACCAAGCACGTGAATTAGGCTTCAAGTTAGGTTTAAACCCAACGCAAATGAAGCAATTTGTTAAGATCTTTTTAGGTCTTGCAAAAATGTTTGAAGATTTCGATTTTGCCTTATTAGAAATCAACCCGTTAGTTATTACTGACGAAGGTAATCTTCACTGTTTAGATGGTAAAATTGGTATCGATGGTAATGCTTTATACCGTCAACCTAAAATGCGCGCGTTCCACGATCCATCTCAAGAAGATGAACGTGAAGCTCATGCAGCACGCTTTGAATTAAACTACGTAGCCTTAGACGGTAACGTTGGTTGTATGGTTAACGGTGCAGGCCTAGCAATGGGTACTATGGATATCGTTAACTTACACGGCGGCAAGCCAGCTAACTTCCTAGATGTTGGCGGCGGGGCGACTAAAGAACGTGTTTCTGAAGCATTCAAAATCATTCTTTCTGACGACAACGTTAAAGCTGTTTTAGTTAACATCTTTGGTGGCATCGTTCGTTGTGACATGATCGCTGAAGGTATTATTGGCGCGGTTAAAGAAGTAGGCGTTAAAGTACCTGTTGTAGTACGTTTAGAAGGTACTAATGCTGAACTAGGTCGTGAAGTTCTTAAAAACTCTGGCTTAGATATCATTGCTGCTGAGTCATTAACTGATGCAGCGACTAAAGTTGTAGCAGCTGCGGAGGGCAAATAATGTCTGTCTTAATTAACAAAGATACTAAAGTAATCTGTCAAGGTTTCACTGGTGGTCAAGGTACATTCCATTCAGAACAAGCACTTGAGTACGGTACACAAATGGTTGGTGGCGTAAGCCCAGGTAAAGGCGGTCAAACGCATTTAGGCCTACCAGTATTTAATACAGTACGTGAAGCAGTAGAAGCAACTGGCGCAACAGCAACAGTTATCTACGTTCCAGCTCCGTTTTGTAAAGATGCAATTTTAGAAGCTATTGATGCAGGCATCGAGCTTATCGTTACTATCACTGAAGGTATTCCAACTTTAGATATGGTTGACGTTAAAGCTAAGCTTGATCAATCTGGCGTTCGTATGATCGGTCCTAACTGTCCAGGTGTTATCACTCCGGGCGAAACTAAGATTGGTATCATGCCAGGTCACATCCATTTACCAGGTAAAGTTGGTATTGTTTCACGTTCTGGTACATTAACGTACGAAGCCGTTAAACAAACAACTGATGCTGGTTTTGGCCAATCTACTTGTGTAGGTATTGGTGGCGACCCTATCCCAGGCACTAACTTCATCGACGTATTGGAAATGTTCCAAAACGATCCACAAACTGAAGCAATCGTAATGATTGGTGAAATTGGCGGAACTGCTGAAGAAGAAGCTGCGGAATATATCAAAGCTCATGTTACTAAACCTGTAGTATCTTACATTGCTGGTGTTACTGCACCAGAAGGTAAGCGTATGGGTCACGCTGGCGCGATTATCGCCGGTGGTAAAGGTACAGCTGATGAGAAATTTGCAGCACTAGAAGCGGCTGGTGTTAAAACTGTACGTTCTTTAGCTGAAATTGGCTCAGCACTTAAAGAGAAAACAGGTTGGTAATCAGCTGTTGATTGCAAACTGTTTTATCTAATAAAAACCCGCTAGATAGCGGGTTTTTTGTTTTTGTTTAAATCATTAAATTTTAATTCATATTTATCGAAGTGGATCTCAGATTTCATTACTCTTATATAATTTGATGTGAACGAGCTGTAGTAACTTTTTCGGCTATCACCGACTTCGGACTCTTGAAGTGCCTCAGTATATTTATCCATATTTGCATTAGCACCTATAAAAATATTTCCGATCTTAGAATGATTTATATTCACTAGAAATATTTCACCTGTTTTATGAGAATTTATCCAATTAGCTTTAAACGCTGTACCTAATGGCATAGTTAATTTTTTATATTTTTAATATAATTAGCTAATGAGAATGGAGTAATATATCTGTACTCCTTTTCATATATCCACTCATCTGCTTTACTTAAATAATAATAGTTCCTTATATCGCTGATGGACTCTGTTGTAATATTGTATGGATATTCTCTTGATTTCCTGTAAGACACTCTTCCAAATTTTCCATCTGATTCTCTAGGTACTTCCCATGTATTAAATAGCGCAAAGGGATCACTTTCATCTATATCAAATTCAACTACCATCCCTTTATGATCATCTCCGTAATGACTCCACATTAGAAGATTATCAGGAGATTCAGATAAAGAAATGATTCCATGTAGATCCATAAACGAATCTAATTCTTCAATTGTCAGTACCTGATTTTTTTTTAGCCCAGGGATTATTTGCTCATTGATATAAGTTTCTATTTTATCTTTAACTGATATTGATGGTAAACATTCAAAAGGGTCATTAAGAGATTGTCGTGGCGTTATTCGTAGAAGAGGTTGTTTAATAAACTCTAAAGCGACTTCTTCAGACATATACTTATATAATTTCAATTTTCAGTCCTAATCATTATATTTTACTTATTTTTAATAAATTTATTGTTTTAGTAAATATAGCTGAATGTATCTTGTTAACAGTAATATTGTCGCGGAGACAACGACACCCAAAGGGAGGCTGATATGAACTTATTAGGCCTCCCATGATGACTGTATTATATCTAACTTAGTAAGCATAGGGTCAGGTCGCTGCTGTTTCTAAATTAATGGTTTTGAGTTTGCTTACGGGTTCGGTGTCGGAGTGCCTATTACACCCAGAGGGAAGCTAGCGCCGACCTCCCTCTAGACTCCCTCGGCGCTGCAACATTAAACGTGTTTCCTCCATGCTGTCCAATATTCTTCGACGTACCAGCGTTGAATGTACATCCATGCACTACAGCGCTTTCACTGGCATCCATGCCAGTGAAAACGTGAATATTGGTCATCATTCTGGCGTTTAATGAAGCAGACTTGGTGTGTGGTTTATCGTTCGTAATTCTCCATTTGTTCATCTAGAAAATAAAACTTCAACGATCGCTAGATCCCATATCAGCAACGGAAGCTGAATTTAGAAAAGTGCGATGTTTATCGGAGCTATGGATGGCGTAGACTGCCGTCCGAAGGGACGATTTTCGGCAGGAATAAACATTGCGCCGCTTATGTTTAAATAAAAGTGAGTTGGAGTACTCTGCTGAGTCGGGCGCCATGGGGAGTCCAGAGGCCGAGTTTAATATGAGCAGCGTGTAACGCCCCTCTGGGTGTTGACGCCACTGCGGCGCCAAGAAGACATACAGAGCGCCAAGCCGTTAAGTACTAATCTAAAATAAACAACAAATGCTGTCGAGTTTACAATTAGGCTTACATTGGTCTCGTTACAACCATTAAATAGATTTCATTTACTTTTGTTTATTTCTATTCTATTTATTTAAAACATTGCCGTTTATAATGCCGCATTAATTTTATAGCTTTGAAGAGTAATATGAACTTCCCAAAAGATGAAACCGGTAAAGTATTGTTTGAAATGCAAAAAGCGGATATCGATTTAACCGTAATGCATACTATTGTTTTTTTTCACTTATTTGAAACACAAGAACAAGCGGAGGCTATGGCAGCTCATCTTGCTGAAATAGCACCTGATATTATTTGTGATGTTCACATTAATGAAGATCCAAAAGCATGGGATTTAGATTGTGCAATAAAAGTGATCCCTCTTTATGATGTAATTATTGCTCAAGAAGCTCAGTTTGAACAAATAGTAACTCAGTTTAATGGTTATACGGATGGCTGGGGAATTGAAGCTTAAATTACTCATGTTTTAGCTGAAACTTATCAAGCCACCGATAATAACTTTGTCATATGTAGGTTAGCAAACTAGGGATTAGGTGGTTCTTGATTTTTAATTAATGCTTTGGAATTTTTTTAATTGTTTGGCGTTGGGGTGCCGACTAGACCCAGAAAAGAGCAGGGAGGTTAACGCCGATCATACTTCTTTAGCTCTGGACACCCTCGGCGCTGCTGCATTAAACGTGTTTCCTCCGTAATGGCCAATACTTCCTTGACGTACTAGCACTGAACGCACTGCGCTCCTTGCCATCCATAGCAACGCGCTTTACCGTTCATCCTGAAGATAATCTATGCATTACAGCGCTTTCATGGGCATCCATGCCTGTGAAACGTGAATATTGGTCATCATTTCGGCGTTTAATGAAGCACACTTGGCGTCTAATTTATCGTTCGTAATTATCTTTTCACTTATTTAAATTAATGGAAATCAATGGGGTCAAGGTTGCTTGAATTTTTTGTGTAATGTCTTTAAGCTTTATTCACTCTCACTAAGTGTTGCCACATTGGGCAATGCAAAGAAAATTCTGTGTTTATTCCCGCTGTAACGCCAAAAATAGATTCAAACTCAAGCTTTTCTGTTGCTAAATAAACCATGGTATCGGTGTTTAGCAGGTGATGTATGGTATGTGAAATAATTACCACACTGAAGCCGGTGCGAGAGTCATAATGAAATTAAGTAATTCCCAGCGCTTAGCATGTATAACTTCTTCCATATTAAATTGCGCAGAATCGCCTTTATCAACTGCTACTATCATGCTTGTTCAGCTTGCAGGGAAGGTTTCTAATTCGCCATAGTAATCATAAACAACACGAGCAGCACAAGGCGCATCAGGGTCAATGACATGATTATCAAGTTTTTCATTACGCAGCGTTTCACTGTGTGCTGATCAAAAGCGAGCTGAATGCTAACTAACAAGATATATATGTATTATTTTCAGGACTGGCTTATCACCATAATTTTATTCACAGTCTTAATCGAGCTGGTTACATTGTGTGTTTTTTGTCTGTTTTGAGAGTAAAAGCAATTTACCTGTAGTTAGTAACTGCTTACAAAGAAAAATTAAATGTGCTAAGTAGCTTAGTGTTAAATACTCAAAGTTAGGACATAATCAAGGTACTATATTGTTGTTTTCATGATTATCTGTAATGCCTGTTAATTAAGTTTTCTAAGACTTATTGAGTTGAAGTAGCTCAATGAAAAATTTAAATTTAAGCTAATATAGCTTACGAAAACCGGGCTATTTACACGGATATTAAATGTACTATAAGGCTTAATTTAGATTAGTTTTTCCTGTGTAATTGGTCTATTATACTTTTAACAAATCAGAGCTTTAAACAGTTCATTGGCAGTCTATAGGAAAGTAATAATGAAAAAACTATTCAAGGTAATGCCCCTAATTTTAGTCCCTTTTTTGAGTGTTATATCGCTATCTTCGCTCTCAGCTGACTTGCCAGTGCATGGCCCTATTACTTTTGCTACCTATGATAGTAATGGTGACGGGGTCATTAGTGAGCAAGAGTTTGACCAAGTCAGAAGTGAGCGTATGGCAACGAAAAAATCTGGCAAAGGTCACAGCATGGAACCAGGACGCAGAAAAGCCGATGGTATGAGTAAAGGCAGAAATATGGCTAGCTTCACCAAATTCGATTTAAATGGTGATGGTGTTATCTTAAAACAGGAATTCTCTGATGCTAGAGCTGCAAGAAAAAAAGCGGGTGTCAAACAAGGCTATCCTATGCGCAATCTCGCTAATGCCCCTAGCTTTGAAGATATTGACAGCGATGGTAACGGAAAAATATTGTCGGAAGAGTTTGCTCAGTATCATGTTAATCAACGAAAAAATATGATGAAAAAGTAAATGCTGACTCTAGGGTGGGGTTTATAACCTCGTTGAATTTTTAATGACATGAGCTCAATAATTTAGCTAAGTTAGCAGTGCAATAAAAATAAATTTTATTGCACTTCACTAGTGCACTTTACTAGTACAAATAACGCAATAAGTAACGGCTAGTTATTTTTATGTTGTACTTGATAAACGCTTTTAAAAGCCAGTACCTTTGGGGAATTTATTTCTTTCTTTAGCATAACTTAATAGGTATTCAACACACAGAAGGCTTCATTATTAATTTGTATTTTTAATTAAAAATAACAGTTTCACTCCTACTTTAGCCACTGCTCCAGCCTCAATTATTACACTGGATTCTGGGACTTCAACAGCGCTATCATCATTATTGTTACAACCTATTTGAAGAACTGAAGCGGTTAAAACGATTAAACCCAAGATGTTTCCAACGGTAAGTTTTCATGTTTCTTCCCTGTATTAGTCTGTGTCAAACTAACTAATTTCTCTGACAATATAGTTCAGAGAAATATCATGCTAGATCAAAAGTATGGCAATTTAGCAAAATTTTTGTGATGAACAGGTGACAAGTATTAGTCATGTCATAACTGTCTTGACTAAAAGTTGCTTTAAAGCTTTAGACCTAAATAGATAATAAAACGACTAACATTACTACGCCATACTTAAGTGCAAGCTGCTAAGCTTTTGTTGCTATCAAATAAAACTAACCAAGTTAACCTATAGAGTTAACCAAATTGTCATATTTCATTCAAATAACTGTCATATAAATTGATTAGTTTAGAGGAAACAATCAATAGGAGAATTTGTGATGCAATCTAAAGAATGGCAAGAAGAAAACCTTAATGATATCGATGCTTACTTCGATAATCAGAAGAAAAAAAATAGTAAACAGGCTAAGCGTAAGTGGCAAGAAATAGAAGCTTTTAAGGAAAAACAAAGAATGCAGCGAGAAATGGCATCTTATGATGATTATGTAACACATTAATATGGAATGTATTAATACTCAGCTATATTATGTTGGAGCGCAAATGATTGACATTTTTTTGTCGTAGTTTGCGTTCTTTAATTTAATTTGTACTGATCATGGTATCCAAACCAGCGATTATAGACATTTCTCCATAATTTAGGTGATGGTTCTGGTCAAACCAAATGGCATTGCGCTATAATCCGTTTTTTGTCATTAACCGTGTATTACTTCATGAAGTTTCCCGGACGCCGTCAACATCGACATTATTTTCCTGTCGACCATAAAAACCCATTAACAAACCAAGTAAATCCTAGCGCTCAAGCGGCTCAAAACTATATTGTTGGTATAGATCAGGTTTTAGTGGATATTGAAGCTAAAGTTGATCAAGCATTTTTGAATGAATTTGATTTAAAACTTGGTATGTCACAGGTTATCTCAGACGAAGTTACTCAGCGCCTTTATCAACGTTTGAAAGATGAATCGCTGATCAATTACGAATTTGCCGGCGGCACTATTGGCAATACTATGCATAATTACTCTGTGCTAGCGGATGACCGTTCAGTTTTATTGGGTGTTATGTCCAAAAACATACATGTTGGTGACTATGCTTACCGGTTTATAAGTAACACCTCTTCACGTGTTGATCTTAACTATCTTCAGCCTGTCGACGGCCCTATTGGTCGTTGTTTTACCTTAATTGATGATCACGGTGAGCGCACTTTTGGTATTAATGCCGGCTTAATCAATCGTCTACATCCTGACTCTATTGACGAGTCATTAATTGCCGGGGCCTCAGCACTGGTTATTAGCTCTTATTTGATGCGCACACAAGCTGGCGACACCATGACCGAAGCAGCAATTAAAGCGGTAAAATGTGCAAATGCTGCTGGCGTACCTGTGGTGCTGACCTTAGGTACTAAATTTTTAATTGAAGAAGAACCTGAGTTTTGGCGTGATTTTGTCCAAAAGCATGTCAACATACTGACCATGAACGAAGAAGAAGCATTAGCCATAACGGGTATTGAAGAACCACTACTCGCTGCGAATAAATGCTTGGATTGGGTTGATATGGTTATTTGCACCGCTGGTAAACACGGCTTATATATGGCGGGCTATGTTGATGAAACCTTTAAACGAGAAAGTGAATACCCATTATTATCGGGTGAGATAGATGAGTTTAATCGTTATGAATATTCTCGTCCTATGTTATTGAAAGATTGCCATCAACCAATGCGAATATATACCCATTCTGCCCCTTATATGGGCGGCCCTGAAAGTATAAAAAATACCAATGGTGCTGGAGATGCTGCGCTTGCGGCTATATTACATGACTTAAGTGCCAATGTTTATCATAAAAATACGGTGGCAAACTCAAGTAAGCATGAGCAATTAGCCTTAACTTACTCGTCGTTATCGCAAATGAGTAAATACGCCAACAGAGTCAGTTATGAGGTATTGGTACAACATTCTCCGCGTTTGTCGCGTGGTTTACCGGAGCGAGAAGACAGCTTAGACCAAGCCTATTGGTCGCAGTAGTTAACGGTAAACCGGCGGATAAAATCCAGTAGCGTTTGCCATTGTTATGGTGGCAACTATTTAATTAGCTAAATTAAAACTACAATAACGACGCTTTTCTAACTGATGAAAGCACATGGTACATACTATTTAATTCCTTTAATGAGACATTACTTTTTTGCATGACTACTCTAACAACACATAAATCATCACAACGACGCTTACTAATTGCACTGGCTATTACCAGTGTATTTATGTTGCTGCAACTTGTTGGCGCCGCCTATGCAAATTCTTTGGCGGTATATGCAGATGCAGGGCACTTGTTTGTGCATAATAGTTCACTATTTATCGCCTTAATAGCGTCGACCTTAGCGATAAAATTTGGTCGAACGTTTAGTGATGGTTATCGTCGTTTAGAGCTTTCAGGTGGTTTGATCAACGGTACCTTATATTTACTGATCAGTTGTTGGATTTTACTGCAAGGGGCCGAGCGATTATTTGGCCACGAGCATCATGATGAACATGAAATAAACACCTTTGTTATGTCGGCGGTTGCCTCGTTAGGCTTTCTATTTCACGGCGCGTCAGCTTATGTTTTATATAAAGGCCGTAAAGATAGTGTTAACGTTTATGCGGTATTTTTACATACCTTTTTTGATCTACTATCTACCATAGTCACATTCGTCACCAGCATTGTCATTCATGTTACGGGTTGGACAATTGTCGATTCGTTGTCGAGCATACTTATTTCTGTATTTGTACTATATACCGGCTCTAAACTACTTTATAAATGCATTAAAGGTTTATTTTTTAATGGCGTTCGCTTACCGGCATTGAAGAAAATTGAAACGGCCCTGCAAGGTTTAGAGCATATAGACAATGTGCACAATTTAATTGTTAAAAGTGACAACGGCCAAGTAGTGGTGGGTGCTCATATCGTACTAAAACACCAATGTACTTTAGAAAAGCATGATGAAGTATGCCGCTTTCAAATCGAGCGTGTGCTAAAAGAACAATTCGATGTTAATACCAGCGTACTGCAAATTGAAGCGAGTGGTTGTAAGCACAGTTAATCAGCTTTGATGTTAGCACTAAAAAAATCAGACTTAAGATACGATTGCTTATAAGAAATTTTTTCAAAACCACTCAGTGATCCAATTAAGTAGTTGGCCATTAGGTTATTATAATGTCCTTTATGACATGATTGATTTTTGTGGTCTTTTGAAACAGAGTTAGCTTATGACCGCCGTAAACGCTATATTGTAAATAGCTTTTATTTCATTTGGACTTTTTATGTTAGAAATTCACGGTCGCTGGAAAATAAAGGTTACTGATAAAGTACTTATGCAGTGGTTTGCAGATTCATGGAATGAAGAAGCAATTATTGCTTACGTAAAAGAGTTTAAAGCAGCGGCAGCACCCTTGATGGGTAGTGATTGGGCAATAATTTCTATTTTTGAGCAGTGGGAGTTAGGTGTACCAGAAATAGAACAACATGTGGTTGAGCATTGTGAATGGTTTAAAGCACAGGGTTGTATTAAAGACTGCCATGTTTACCGACCTAGTGCAGTTAAAGAAATGCAATTAGAAAAAATGATACCACACACAGTTGGGCTATGAACGCGCTGTCTTTGACAATTTAAATGATGCCATTAATTGGCTTGACTCCGAAGGTTTTTCTTTAAATCAAGAACAATTTTTATATGACATCATTAAATCAGAAACTTAGTTAAATCAATTATTTATATGAATAAAGTGCTTAGTTCAAATAACCATTAAATAAACTACCTGATGTTATGTATTTCAAAATAAAAAGTAGAGGACAATATCAAATTCAGTTAATGGATATCACCTATATAAGTTATATCACCTATATAGGTGATTGTTAGTGAAGCTTAATAAATAAAGCACTAATGTCCAGTAAGATAAATATAACTTGGTAGTGAAATATTTATGAATAATCTGTTAATAAATTATAAGAAACTGTCGAAGAATTATAATAGGTAATTTTTTAACGTACCGGCTTAGTAGAACCTAAGCCTTTTTTAATGGTTTAGTCTCTTAAGTTTAGCTTCTTAATAAAGCGTCTAAGCTATCAACAACTTCACTCCAGTCAGAATCAAGCACAATAGCTTCTTGTAAAAATTGCGCTTGGCCATTGCTCCAAAAATCAGCATCAGCAAGTGCCTGATTTACTGGGATACCAAGGTTAGACGCAATAAAACGTTCTATTTCCTCATCACTATTCTTAAGACCCAATTGAGCGAACAAACTTGTCATATTGTGTTTTGAAAGATCCATAAAATACTCCCTTATTAAGTGCTTAAGTATAGTAACTATAGAAGAACTTACTCTATATTATCAATAGTTTTAATCTATCAAAGTGTTAACTGATGTTGATGGTGATAGCTTTTTGGCCTTGGTGTTAATACTACTGTTACTAATACTTGACCCTAATAAAGATAATAGGCAATAGCCAGTAAAGAAATAAAAGCCTGGTCCTAATGCGGACAATGTTTCACTGCTGACAATAAAATCTAACTTAAAACCAAATACCGCGAATTGTTGTTGTGTTGCGGTTTCAGCGTGATTAGTTGATAGTACCGCAAGAAAAATGGCGACAACAAAAACGTCAGCCATTGACCATTTGCCAATTTGGCTAATAAACTTATAAACGGTAATCTCTAATCTAGAGTTTTTATTTGCGTAAGCAATACTGAGTAAAATAAATTTCAATACCGGTATTGAAATAGAAAAAGCAAAAATTAATAACGCCACTAACAGGCGATCATCTTGCCAAAGTTCTTGTATGGTTTGCAACAATGACAAGTTTTTATCAATGATTGTATTAGTGATTTTTGCACCACTCACATTAGCTGTCATGGCCATATTGAGAGAAAACATTGGCAATAATATACCCGGAATAAATAATGCGATGGCAATAAGGTTAAAGAAAAAACCTAAATGTTTTTTAATCATCATGTTATAAAATTTTCCAAAATGAAGTCGAGCAGGTATATAATCTTATTAGCATCTCTAGCAAGCATCGCTGGTGATCTAGAACTATTTTTTAACTTGAACTTCGGTCAGTTTATCAACAGTTGCTGAGCATGATTGCAGAAAAACATCCATAAAATAGCCGACTTCAGGCATTTGCTGTTTAATGGTGTCTAGCTTCAATTCTAAGCGTTCTTTTACATGGTCAAACTCATGGTTTTGATGATTTAATTCATCCAGCGCTTTAATATAAGCTACTAAAATATCAGCCGCTTTGACAATTTTTTTGTATTGTTCATCCACGTTATCTTGCACAATAATATCAGAAAACATGGCTTGAAACTCTTCAGGTAAAGACTGAAGACATTGCTTTTCAGCTATATATTCAATTTTTTTAAACTCTCGAGCAATTTCAGGATTCGCATATTTTGTTGGGCTAACAATATCACCAAAACGGGTTTCACTGGCTTCATGATAAAGTGCAACAGTAGCTACTTTATCCGCATTAATGTTGCCCGAAAATTTTTGATTTCTAATCACCGCCAGCAAGTGGGCGACAATAGCCACTTGGTGAGAATGCTCAGCAACATTTTCTGGTTTAACACAAAACATCAATGACCAACGTTTAATCAGTGGCATTCTGAACATCCAGGCGAGAAAAGTACTTTGCATTATATAACCTTATTCACTGGTTGACTGACGGTAAGTACGGAAAAATTTGGCTAGTTTTTCCAATGCAGGTTTTAGTTCGTCGACATGCGGTAGAAACACTAAGCGAAAGTAATTGTCTTGCTTAATATTAAAGGCGCGACCGTGTACCAAGAGTATTTTCTCTTGCTTGAGTAAGTCTAAAACCATTTTTTCATCATCATGGATGTTAAATTTTTCTTGGTCTACTTTAACAAACAAATATAAAGCGCCCATAGCTGGGTTACATGATAAACCATCAATTTCATTGATCATTTTATGTGCAAGGTTGCGCTGTTTTAATAAACGGCCATCATTTTTAATTAGTTCATTAATGCTTTGATAGCCACCGAGTGCGGTTTGAATAGCATGTTGGGCAGGCACATTGGCACACAAACGCATTGAAGAGAGAATATCTAAGCCTTTTAAATAATCTTCGGCATGTATTTTAGGGCCAGTAATTACCATCCAACCGGCACGAAAGCCGGCGATACGATAGTTTTTAGACAAACCACCCATAGTAATGATTAAAACATCGTTTGCTAATCTTGCCGTTGGAATATGTTGTGCTTGGTCATAAAGAATTTTATCGTATATTTCATCACTGAATATGATCAAGTTATGTTCACGCGCAAGTGTGATAATGCCCTGAAGCACTTCTTCGCTATAAACTGCACCCGTAGGATTATTAGGGTTGATCAAAACAAGAGCTTTGGTTTTTGACGATATTTTGCTGGCGATATCCTCCAGATCTGGAAACCACTGGTTTTCTTCATCACAGCGATAATGCACAGGTTTTCCGCCAGACAGAGCAACAGCGGCAGTCCATAATGGGTAATCAGGTGCTGGAATGAGCACTTCATCACCATTATCTAACAAACCTTGCATCGCCATAACAATGAGTTCGCTAACACCGTTACCGATATAAATATCATCAATACTGACATCTAAAATGCCTTGTTGTTGAAAATACTGCATTACGGCTACGCGTGCAGGGTAGATACCTTTTGACTCACAGTAACCCTGAGCTGTTGGCAGGTTACGAATAACATCTTTTAAAATATCATCAGGGGCTTCAAAGCCAAAGGGAGCAGGGTTGCCAATATTAAGTTTTAAAATTTTATAGCCTTCATCTTCTAAACGTTTGGCTTCTGCGGCAACTTGTCCACGAATTTCGTAGTAGACGTTTTTTAATTTTGAAGATTTGGTGATAGTTTTCATAATGGCAGTCTTATAAATGATAAAAGTGAATTAACGTTATCGTTAAAAGAAAATTAAGCTAAGTATAAAGCTATAGTCATTGTGTGAGCGTATTTTATAATAATTTCATTCAGTTATTACCCACTTTCGCTAATTAAAATAGCTTAAGGTACTGCTCACATATATGTGAATAGTTAGGTGTTGTCGGGCACTAAAAACCTGTGTCCTCAACCCCAATAGCTTGTGATGGATCAATAAAGCGCCGTACCTTAATTTATTTTTCTGCACACAACAAGTTCACAAACTTAATGGCAGTGGTATTTCATTAATTTGCTTGCGTCCATTGTTGCTAATATTGCTTAACTTTGAAACAGTTACTTGCAACTTTTTTATAATAAATCGCTAATAACTATATCATCTTGTTATTATGATTGATTGTTCAACCATTTATTCAACTTGGTATAATAAGTTTTACTCAGGAGAATTAGCCAATAGGTTGACCGAGTGCTTTACTGGGATGGGATAGCTGCCATTGTTTGTGGCATAGTAAGTAACATAATGAGATAAAAAATGAGATAAAAAAACGGCTGTGCACAAACTGCAAAGCCGTTATTATATTTAGCTTGGTTTGACCTTTAGGACCAAACTTGCAAAGAGTCGTGATTAGGCAAACAAAGACATAACATCGCTTATTGCCAACATAGACTTTTCACCAGAAATACGATTTTTTACTTCAATTTCTTGGTTGTCGAGATTACGTTCACCAATAATAAGCAATAATGGTGTGCCAATTAATTCATGATCGGCAAACATAACCCCAGGGCGCTCCTTGCGATCATCAAATATAACTTCTATACCTGCTGTTTGTAATTGTTGGTATAAGGCTTCGGCAGTTTCTTTAACACGAGCTGACTTTGCCATGTTCATTGGTACAATGGCAACTTGATAAGGTGCAATTGCTGCCGGCCATTTAATACCATATTTATCGTGGTTTTGTTCAATGGCAGCGGCAACAATGCGTGAAACGCCAATACCGTAACAACCCATAGTCAAAATTTGATTTTTACCATTTTCTGTTAACACGCCACAGTTCATTGTTTGAGCGTACTTTTCACCTAGTTGGAAAATATGACCTACTTCAATACCACGTTTAATAACAATGCTACCTTGACCACAAGGACTAGGGTCACCCGCTACTACATTACGTAAGTCGGCAACGCTATAGTTTTGTGCGTCACGATCCCAGTTTACGCCGGTTAAGTGCATGTCATTTGTATTTGCGCCACAAACAAAGTCAGCTAAATGCGCCGCACTTCGGTCAACAATAACCTCAATACTTAAACCAACCGGACCAATTGAGCCTGCATTACAACCAGCGGAGGCTAAAATTTGTTCGTCAGTAGCAAAAGTTAATGGTGAGGCAATTTGTGCTAAATTTTCAGCTTTAACTTCATTTAACTGATGATCACCGCGCAAGACTAAAGCAACAATAGGGGCTTTATTTTCTTTTGTCGCTACGCCAGCAATCAATAATGTTTTAACCGTATGGCTGGCATCAACAGATAAGCACTTGGCAAGATCTTCTATTGTACGCACGTTAGGCGTTGAAACCTTTGCTAAACTTTCTGTTGCTGCAGGTCGTTCACCCGTTGGCGCTAGCGCTTCTGCTTTTTCAACGTTAGCAGCGAAATCGCTAACATCACTAAAGGCGATGTCATCTTCGCCTGAGTCGGCTAAAACGTGAAATTCATGTGAGGCTTCACCACCAATAGAGCCGGTATCAGCAATAACTGGGCGATAATCTAGGCCTAAACGGTCGAAAATACGACAATAGGCATCGAACATCGTCTGATATGTTTTCTTCAAACACTCTTCGCCTAAATGAAAAGAGTAAGCATCTTTCATTAAAAATTCACGTCCACGCATTACGCCAAAACGAGGACGAATTTCATCACGGAATTTTGTTTGAATTTGAAACAAGTTTAATGGCAGTTGTTTATAACTACTAATTTCGTTACTAACCAGCTTAGTGATCACTTCTTCATGCGTTGGGCCTAAAACAAAAGCACGATTATGGCGGTCATTTAAACGTAATAACTCTGGGCCGTAATCTTCCCAGCGTCCTGACTCTTCCCATAAGTCAGCCGGCTGAACCATCGGCATTAGTACTTCTAATGCGCCAGCTCGTTCCATTTCTTCACGCACAATGTTTTCAACTTTACGAAGTACCTTTAAGCCTGTCGGCAACCAAGTATATAAACCTGATGCGACATTACGCACTAAACCAGCACGTAACATTAATTGATGACTGATAACTTCAGCACTAGCAGGGGTTTCTTTCAAAGTTGAAAGTAAATATTGGCTTGTACGCATTGAGAAAAAATTCCATTAATAAACAAGTATAAAATATGACGCTTATTCTAGCAGGGCAGTTTCAGCCACAAAAGGTTTAAATCGTGCCAATAGATAAAATTTGCCTATAAATGGAGATTAATAGTAGTTAATACCCTTAAGCACTTGTTGGTTTTCGCCCATACCGCCAATGGTCAGTAATTTTCCGTTGAGTTCTAATAGGCCACGATGGTCCATAGTGGCGGTTTTGCTATAGGTAACTTGCCATTTATTAGTGTCGAAATTATAGCGCCAGACTTCATTGCTTGGCTTTGATGGTTCGCCGTTATAACCTATGCCGTTGTAATTATAAGGATTATTACTACCACCAATAAAAACAATTTCTTTTGTGTTCGATGTGGTATTTATCGTACCTTTTGCCGCCATACGGTATCGTGACTGCCCCGTTGGGTGCTTGACTTTAAACCACGAAATTTTACTTGGACTTTGCGGGTTTATTTCCCCGCGATAGCAGGCAGTTTGTGCCGCATAGCTTCGACGTTTATTAAAGTGAACTTCAATACCAACACCATCGCAAACCAGTATTTTATTATCAATAATACCACCGGCTTGGCCAAATACCGCTTTACCTGGAAAGGGTGATGCCTGCTGCCATTGGTTGGTTTTTGTATCATACAATTGCACTAAATTAACGTTACCGTCATTATGCCAACCACTGATTAAGTAGATATAACGGCTTTGATAAGGCAGCGCAATACTGTCATCAACGGGTATGGGCATAGGGGTTAATGCTTGATAGTGATCTTCTAAAACATGATAAGCATAAACGTCAGGCACCGACACTTCACTATGATCTTTAGCAAGGGTATAACCACCAAAAACATAAGCTACCTCATTAATGGCAGTAGCAACACTTGCTAAGCGACCAACCAAGCCATTGACTGTTTCTTTTATTGGTACAGCAGATTTCTCACGCCATTGATTTTTAGTCACATTATAAACAAAGCTGCGATTATGAACATCTTGGTAGCCTTTGCCGTTTGCTAGTCCGGAAAACGAAATGATGTAGTCTTTATTATTAATTTTCACTTGCGCAACGGCATTATTGCTAACGGCTTGCGGTAGTTGGCTGTGCTCACTGGCTTTGGCTATTACTTGAAAAATCACAGTAGGTAGAGAGAAACAGAAGGCTAACAAGATAAAAGGTAGTACTTTTGGCATGGGTGACTCATGTAATTAATTTAAGCGATTTAAGCAGTAATCCTACCATGGAATATAATGAGCAGAATACTTCCTACTAAATTAAGCATTTAAATGATTTTAAATTACTTAAGCGCTTGATTTTTATATGCTTAGTAACTCATTAATTGATATTATTTTATCAAATGTGACTTAGAGTACCAGTATCAGTTTGTTGTAAATAGGTGATGTCATAACTTGTAATTTTTTGTCAATTAATTGTAATTAAAGGTTTTAAAGGTGTTAATTCTGATGTTAGTATCGCTAGCGACTTTTAATATAAATCATCAGTTTCATGCTGATTTATATTAATATTTTTTAGTCCTTCATCTAAATACACTAATAAATTTGAAGGTTAGTTTTTTAAACCTAAGAGAGAACTATGAGAGAATTTACAAAAATAAAAAAAGCTATTTCATTAGCTATTTTTGGCAGCATAATTACCATGCCTGCTTTAGCTTTTGAAGAGCAAGAGCAAGCAGTCAGTGAAGTAGAGCGTATTGCGGTTACAGGTTCACGTATTGCTCGTTCAGAGCTTTCCCAACCAACGCCAATTATCGTACTTGACGCTAAAGATATCGCTAAGTTTGGTTCACCAGACTTAGGTAGTATTTTAAGTGAATTGCCAGCTATTGGTTCAACAGACACTTTAATCGGTAACAATAATAGTAATGCAGCTGCAGGAACAAGCTCTGCAGATTTACGTCGTCTGGGTTCAGCTAGAACATTAGTTTTAATCGATGGTAAACGCCATGTAGCTGGCACACCTGGAGAATCAACGGTTGATTTATCAACAATTCCTGCGGCGCTTATTCAACGAGTTGAAATTATCACGGGTGGTGCTTCTGCTATCTATGGTTCAGATGCTGTTTCGGGTGTAATTAACGTTATATTGAAAAAAGATTTTGAAGGTTTTTCGGCAAACTTAACCGGAACAAAATCTACTGAAGGTGTGAATGACAGAAATCACACTTTCAATATTTTAGCGGGTACAGACTTTGCTGATGGTAAAGGTAACTTAACATTCTTTACTGGTATTGAGCGTGTTGGTGAGGTGATGTCTGCAGATATTCGCCAATTTGAAGGTTGGGGTACAGTAATAAACCCAGATGACGGCGGCGAAGATGACGGTATTCCTGATAAACTTAGAAGACGTAACGTATCATCAGAAATGATCCATGCAAATGGTGTTATTAACCCTTTTGGCGGTGCTGCGGGACGTTTTGTTTTCGACAATGCTGGTTCCCCTATAGTTCAAACAGATCGTGAATTTAGTAACAGCTTTGCATTTGGTAACTTTCCTGATGGTTGTCAGTACTGTTTCAATGGTGAAGATTACGAAAACTATTCACCGGGTGTTAAGAAGATTAACGTAGGTTCAACATTAAGATTTGATCTTACCAATAATATTTCTTTTAACAGTGATTTTAAATACGTTCGTTCTGATGTAGTACAACAATTTCAGCCTTCATTTAGATTTGGTAGCATTGCTATTGATGTAGAAGAGAATGCCTTTCTAGATGCGGGTTTGCGTCAAACATTATTAGACGCGGGTCAAACTAATGTAGGTATGGCGAAGTTTTTTGATGAGCTTGGTAACCGCTCTGCAGCTAATCGCCGTGATTTATTCAGATATACAGCAGGTTTTGAAGGGCAATTTTCAGTTAGTAACACTGCCATGGATTGGGAATTATATTACGTTAACGGTGAAACAACTAACGTACGTAAAACACTTAATGACTTAATACCAGATAACTTTGTTGCAGCTGTTGACTCAGTAATCGATCCTGATACTGGCCAAGCAGCATGTCGTAGCCAAGTAGCTAGTGCTCAGGGTGATGATTACGAAGATCCAGCCTCTGTAAATGGTAATAATTGTGTTGCATTCAATCCATTTGGTCAAAGTTCTTCACAAGAAGCTCGTGACTATGTATCTGCAGATGTAACGATATCGGATACTATTAAGCAAGAATTTGTTGGTGGTGCAATCTCGTTTGATACAGCAGAGTTTATGGAATTACAAGGTGGTGGTATCGGTTTTGCTGCGGGCTTTGAATATCGTGAAGAATCTTCAGAGTCAATTACAGATGAATTTACTAAGCGTGGTTTTTTAACGAGTGCTGCTTCACCAGACACATACGGTGAATACGATGTAAGTGAATTTTTTGTTGAAGTAAGTTTACCTCTACTTGCTGGTATGAAATTCGCACATGAACTCACTGTAGATGCAGCGTTTCGTACCGCTGACTATTCTCATGCAGGTAAGGCAGAAGCATGGAAAGTTGGTTTGATGTACGCGCCATTCGAAGATTTGCGTATTCGCGGTACAATTGGCGAAGCGGTACGTGCTCCAAATATCGCAGAAGCATTTGATCCAGTTTCTCCTGGTTTTGCACGTGTAAGCGATCCATGTGATGCTGATAATATTTCAGATGATCCAGATCGCGCAGGAAACTGTGCTGCTTTAGGTGTTCCTGCTGATTTCCAAGCAAACGATAATGTATCGGTAGATCTACTTTCAGGCGGTAACCCTGATTTACAATCGGAAGACTCAGAGTCTATGACTGCTGGTTTTGTTTGGACTCCTTCGTTTGTTGAGGACTTCTCTGTTACAGTTGATTATTATGATATTGAAATCACTGATGCCATTACATTCGTTGCAGCACAAAATGTTGCTGATAACTGTGTAGATGCGACCGGCAGCCCAGATGCTGGTTTCTGTAGTCAAATTGATCGTAACCCAACAACAAATGACATTGAACTTGTTCGTTCTGGTTATTTAAATGCTGCGGCGTTAAACACTAAGGGTGTTGAAGCTGTATTTAGATACACTACAGATCTAGGCGCTTTTGAGCTTCCTGGTGAGTTAAAAACCACCCTAATGGTGAGTAAGTTACTAGAGTTGGAACAATTTGAATTCCAAGACCGCCCAGACGAAATAAACGTTGAAGATGGTGAAGTAGGTGATCCAGGACTTCAACTGCGCTTTGGTTTAGATTATGAAATTGATGATTTAGTTGTAAGCTGGTCAACTCGTTTTATCGAGCGTAGTTTTACGTTAGATATTTCTCCTACTGGCGATACAGCAGAAGATACATCTCCTGCGTACATTGGCTCTATAACGACACATGACGTATCATTTAATTACCTAGTAAATGATAACGTATCAGTAAGTGCCGGTATTCGAAACCTAACAGACAAATTAGCGCCAGGCTATACAGCAAACGCTATTTATGACTTAGTTGGTCGTAGAGCATTTGCCGGTGTTAACGTAAGATTCTAATAACTGACTAATAAATTGGCACATAGCCAATTTATTATAAAAGCAATAATACTTAGGTATTATTGCTTTTTTTTGAGTAATTTAACTCAGGTTATCAAAAAAATTTAGCTTATTTAAAGGTAATCAATGCATTCAGTTGTTTAATACAGTTCGGCTTGCTAAATTTTTGGCGACCAACGGATATAAAATTAAGTTATAGCGTTTTGCGCTAAGTACTTGAATGAGTAAAGCCGTTTATAGGCACAATATTACCTGTAGGATGGAATTTATGTAGTCAACTTTATGTAGTCAACTTAACAGACTAGGTTCAGTTTACACGCTTACTGGCGACAATCGCATACTAAGCGAAATTAAAAAGAAATTGGTTTACGCTTTGAGCGAGTCTTGTCAGTGACTTGAACACTTTGTGCTTTGTCATTATTACTGGATTTTTTCTTTTTAGCTTTTTTAAACGCGTTTTGTTTAGTTAAGGTGGCCTCTGCTTGTTTTTTTGTTGTTAGGGGTAATTCGTCTTTACCTAGTTTAACCACATTAACCTGAATAATTTCACTGTTAAATTCTATAATATCAGCGTGATAAACTTTTTTGCGCTTTTGTAATTCTACTTCGTTATTCAATAATACATATCCCTCACTGATCACTATTTTAGCTTCACCGCCACCACTGACCATATTCGCTATTTTTAATAATTTGCAAAGTTCAATAGGTTGTATAGAAACATCAATAAGTGGAAAGTTTGAAGGCATGTAAGGTCTATTCTTGTAGTTAACGAAAAAACTGATTATATCTTAGTTGTTTTGTGATGTCGTTGTCGTATTAGCGAGAAGGGCAAGTAAAGTTAATAACTAGAGTAGCGTCAATTATCAATGTCTAGATAATAGGATAAAACCCCGTTAGCAACCATTATTTCACCAGCATTAACCACAGCGGCAATAAATGCATTAATGGTTAAATTAATGGTTAAATTAAAGTATTATTGCATTTATTAATGTAAACAAGCGGGCTGTTGTCCGCTTTTTTGATGCCTAAATTCTGTAAGATATTAAAATATTAGGTTTTTTCATTTTAAACGATATTTTTATTTGACAAGTTTGGTGGTTAATTTTTATCAAAGCATTAATTGTAACGCTTTATAACTTATGAATAACGAGATTTGAACGAATAAAAACCAATCATAAAAACACTTAATATAAAAAATTCAATATAAAAATAGTAACAAGCTATATAAATAACTCTGAGGAAGAGAACCCACCCATGTATGTAAAAAATTCGCAAACCTTTAAAAAATCTGTTTTATGTTTAGCACTCAGTTCCGCATTATCTGTAACCACCTATAGTTACGCTGAAGCAGTTGCCGGAAAACTTGCTGTTGAAGGCATTGAACGCATTCAAGTTACGGCCTCACGTCGTGCATCGACTGTGCAAGAGGCTCCTTTAAATATCACCGCACTTGATAGTGATGTGATGAAAGATCAAAACATTACACAATTATCAGATGTTGCTCGTTGGGTACCAGGTTTAAGTGTTGCTGATCAAGGGGGTCGTACGGGCTCTCCGATTGTTGTCCGCGGTTTAAATACTAACTCATCAGGCCCTGGCTCTGATGGTGGCACTGTGGCCACTTACATTGGTGAAATTCCCCTAGTCGTTGACATGAAACTCATTGATGTTGAACGAGTTGAAATATTAATTGGTCCACAAGGGACCTTATATGGTGCCGGCACTTTAGGTGGCGCTATTCGCTATTTACCGAATAAACCTGTGCTTGATGTAACCTCTGGTTCGCTCTATGGTGACATTTTCACTTTATCTGAAAGTGATGATACCGGTGGTGAAGCAGGTTTTGTTTTTAACACGCCATTAATTCAAGATGAATTAGCCGTGCGTTTTGCTTTTAATTATTTAAATGAACCTGGCTATATTGATTACAATTATGTGGTGCGCGAGGGAGGTGTTTCATTACCTGATCCAGATTGGTCAGATGCTGATGCAGTTAGCGCTAACCTAAAACAGGTGAAAGATGCTAACGATGAAAAAACGAGTACAGCTAAAGCGATGATCCGCTGGCAGCCGAATGAAGTTTTTGATGCAACTTTGTCGTATTTTTATCAAAAACAAGACATTGGCGGTCGCTCTATTGTTCATAATAGTAGCTTAAGCGAGACAAATCCTTTAACGACAGTTATAGGAGAATATGACTCAGGTTATCGCTATCAAGAACCAAGAGAAAAAGAAGACACTTTACTGAGTTTAGAAATCACCCTTGATTTAGGTTTTGCTGAACTGACTTCTGCTACCGGTTATTCAGAATTTGAAGCACTGGGGCAACGTGATCAAACCGACTTACTTATCCGTTTAGATTACAGCTATGAAGAATTTCCAGGTTTTTCCACTTTTACTCGAGAAGTGGATGAAGCTGAAAACTTTACCCAAGAAATTCGTTTAGTATCAACAGGAGATTCAGCACTTTCTTGGATTGTAGGTGCTTATTACAACCAATTCGAAAGTTTTGGTGATAGCCGTGAATATGCGCCTGGCTTCGATCAATATGCTGTTGATAACTGGGGTGGCAATCAATTACGTCCTGATTCATTAGAGTATATTTCGGTGGGTAATACTGACATCACTGAATCAGCTTTGTTTGGTGAGTTAACTTATAGCGTAACCGATAAATTAACGCTGATGATTGGTGCTCGTTTTTATGACTATGAAGTTAACTCGTCTTCAGCAGTAGACTTACCTTTGTATAACACCTTATTTGATAATTATGCAGCAAGTGAAATCAATTTAGATCTTGAAAGCACTCCGCCTGCTGATGGTGATGGCAACTTATTGAAAGTTAATGCCAGTTATCAATTTAGTGATGATGTGATGGCTTATGCCACGTTAAGTGAAGGCTTCAGAATTGGTGGCTCTAATGGTGTTGCTGCCTGCCCTGATGACGTCGAAGAATCGGGCTTTCAAAATGTTTGTGCCTTACCCGATGAAGCTCTTTACGAAGCAGATACCACAACTAACTATGAATTAGGTTTTAAGAGTACTTGGTGGAGTAACCAATTACATTTTAATGCCGCGGTATTTATGGTTGAGTGGGACAATGCTCAAGTCGCGGGTGCTACTTTCTATGGTCAGCAACCTATTACCAGCAATGCCGCAGCAGCAGAATCAAAAGGGGTTGAAATATCAACTCGCGCCATGCTAAGTGATAATATTACCGCCTATGCTACTTACGCTTATACCAATGCAGAATTAACCAGTGACGCCCCTTTTCTATTTCAAGTCTTAACTGAAGATCAGCTTGATGCAGGTGTAGAGCAAAGTTTTTATGATGGTAAAAATGGTGATCGTTTACCCGGCTCACCTGAACAGCAGTTTTCATTAGGCGCAAGCTATTCTACCGAGATTTTTGGTCGCACAGGTTTAGATATCAATTACGGCTTAACTTATCAAAGTGATGTTTACTCTAAGGTCGGTTTACGCGCAGATGGTGAGGCTTTAGCCGGCTATGCGATAAGTAATGTGTCAGCAAAATTAACAGAAGGTTCTTGGTCGGTCACCTTATACGTGGATAATATGTTTGATAAATATGCCTATAGCTCGGTACGTCGTGATCAAGGTGATATTGGCTTAGCAAAGTTTCCTGTGATGAACTCGAACGATGCGAGCCTTCAGCGTAACTATGGACATTACTTAATCACGCCACGCAAAGTAGGAGTACGTTTCGAATATTTATTCGATTTGTAATGATTTAAGTATAATTTTTACTTAAATCAAAAGTATAAAAAAACAAAGGCACAGTATCATTTAAACGTTTAAATGATACTGTGCCTTTTTAGCATTTTTTTAGCGATTTATCCCCATAACGCCAACGCCGAAGCTTTAAACTGTATAACACAGTTTGTTATGACACCATTACAAGCGATGCAAGCAGTGACTTATTAACAGTGCGCGATGATTAAATGGGTAAAAAAAGTGGCATAAATAAAAACGGGAAATTTTGTGGATATTATTGTGGTTAATGATAATCCAATAGAAAGAATTAATACCCTTGTAGATATTTTTTTGTGATAAAAGCTGGCAAAGTATATCAACAAGTGTGATTTAAAATAACTAAATTTGAGTAGTTGAAGTATGTCTAACACAACAAAAATATTGCATCAGCAGGCGCAACAAGCTTTAAATCAAGGTTTGTATCAACAAGCCCATCAAAAACTAATCGCTATTTTACAACAAGATAAATATTTTTCGGATGCTTATTTTTTGCTAGCCATGATTGCTAGTGCGCATCATAATTTTCTTAAAGCTATTGAGCTAATTGAACAGGCCAACAAGCTTGCTCCTAACAATGCCGAATACTTATCACAACTGGCCAAGCACTATGCACTGGAAAATAATCATGTGCAGGCGGTGTACTTTGCTGAACTTACGGCTCAACTTGCCTCAAAATCATCATTAACGCTAGATACGCTTGGTGTGGCCTATAGTAAAATTGGCTTACACGAAAAAGCGGTGATTTTTTTTCAACAAGCCGTGGCCATTAACGATAAAAATCCTAATTATTTCTTTAATTTAGGCGCAGCACTCAAGTTTGTTGGTGATTTTGACGGCGCTAAAAAAGCCTATGAAAAAACTATCGCAATGGCTCCAAATCATTACAAAGCTCATGCCGCCTTAACGGGTTTAGGCGGCATATCGGCAACATCAAACCATATACCTCTACTTGAACAATTGTTTTCACAAACGCAACATGCAGACGACAGCTTATATATAGGCCATGCTCTTGCCCGAGAATATGAAGCACTAAAAGATTTTGATAAAGCATTTTTCTACTTAGATACGGCAAAAAAATGTAAACTCAAACAATTTAACTACCATTTTGATGAAGATAAAGCGCTGTTTAACCGTATTGAAAGTCACTTTAAAAATGTTGATAGCTCAAAGGTTCAAGGTTTCGACACTGATGAGCCAATATTTGTCGTTGGTATGCCAAGATCAGGCACAACGCTGGTTGAACGAATTATTTCACAGCACAGCGAAGTAACAAGTGCAGGTGAATTGCAGCACTTTGGTTTGCTACTTAAAAAAATGGCTAAAACCACCAGTAAGCGTGTGATTGATGCAGAAACAATAGCAGCGACAGAAAATATAAATTTTGCCAAGTTAGGCGAAGATTATATTGAAAGTACGCGGGCAATAACCGGTAAAACAGCAAAATTTGTTGATAAAATGCCATTAAATGTACTTTATGTTGGCTTTATTTTAAAAGCATTACCAAAAGCTAAAATTGTCTGCTTAGATAGAAATCCACTGGATACCATTGTGAGTAATTTTCGACAGCTTTTTGCGGTTAATCAATCGTATTATAGTTATTCATATGATTTAGAAAGCACCACAGAATTTTATTTACTATTTAAACAGTTAGCGGCGTTATGGTTAGCACTTTTTCCAGAAAATTTTTATTTTATTAATTATGAGAAGTTGGTTAATGACCCAGTAAATGAAGCCAAGCAGCTGATTGAATTTTGTAATCTTTCTTGGCAAGAGCAATGTGTTGATATTGAGCAAAATTCTGCGCCTGTCGCTACAGCCAGTGCAATGCAAGTTCGTAGTCCAATTAATAATAGTTCAGTGGGTAACTGGAAAAAATATGACGCTTATCTAGATGGCGTAAAAGCGATATTAGCCAGCAGAGAGCAAACTTAGTATTTTCATCTAGATTGATTTTTAGAAAACTCTGGCGAATTTGTAAAAGAAATTAATAGTATGCATTAGCACTAAAGCTAGAAAATACACATGTTTTTGATCGATCAATCACTTTGTGTCGATAGCTGAATATCAGCCTAAAGTCTTTCTTGAGCCATCTGGCTAACGATGAAGGTGATAATTCAAAAGAGCAGATATGACTTTAATTTCTTATTTATATTAATAATAAGGAAATTAAATAAGCAATAAAGATGGTGGACGATACTGTGCTTGAACTAGTGATTTGGCGCGGATAATAAAGAGGTGAATGTGCTTTTAGTTTTACTTTAAGAGGAATATTAATGGTATGGAAATTTTAACTGGAAATAAAGATGGTGGACGATACTGGGCTTGAACCAGTGACCCCCGCCTTGTAAGGGCGGTGCTCTCCCAACTGAGCTAATCGTCCATTTAAGTTTTACTTCTTTATGGCAAAAGAAGTGGTGGACGATACTGGGCTTGAACCAGTGACCCCCGCCTTGTAAGGGCGGTGCTCTCCCAACTGAGCTAATCGTCCATTTTAGTTTTGCTTCTTTATGGTAAAAGAAGTGGTGGACGATACTGGGCTTGAACCAGTGACCCCCGCCTTGTAAGGGCGGTGCTCTCCCAACTGAGCTAATCGTCCGATATAAATTTACACATACTATTTAACAGTACTAACAGAGAAGTGGTGGACGATACTGGGCTTGAACCAGTGACCCCCGCCTTGTAAGGGCGGTGCTCTCCCAACTGAGCTAATCGTCCTTCTCTGTGGGGGCGTATTATAGGGAGATCATAAAAGCTGTCAACCAAAACTCAGTAATTATTTATATTTATTTTCACTATTGAGCTTGAATGCTTTAAATTTGGACAGACTGATGGTTTTGTGAACTTTATTTTTATTTGTTGTCTCAGGTCGTCAGGAAATTTAACGCGCTAAAAGGTGTATTTCATGCACTTGCCTGATAAAATGGCGCAACTTTTTTAATAACCTTTGTTTTATTTGCTGACTTAAGCAAATAGATATTTCATTGAGACTTTTATGACTTTAACAACTCGATTCGCCCCTAGCCCTACGGGATATTTACATGTTGGTGGTGCTCGTACTGCTTTATATAGTTGGCTCTATGCGCAAAAAAATGGTGGTGACTTTATTCTTAGAATAGAAGACACGGATTTAGAGCGTTCAACACAGGCATCCGTTGACGCCATTATGGACGGCATGAATTGGTTAAACCTACCATGGACTCATGGGCCTTATTTTCAAACTCAACGCTTTGATCGCTACAAAGAAGTGATTGAGCAACTACTCACTTCTGGTAACGCTTATCGTTGTTACAGCACTGCTGAAGAAGTTGATGCTATGCGTGCAGAAGCGAAAGAGAAAGGTGAAATTGAGAAATACAATGGTTTATGGCGTGAACGCACCGATTATCCAACAGATAAGCCTTATGCGATTCGTTTTAAAAATCCATTAGGCGGCGATGTTGTTATTAAAGATATGGTTAAAGGCGATATTACTATTAGTAATGAGCAACTGGATGATTTAATCATTGCTCGCTCAGATGGTACACCCACTTATAACTTAACAGTTGTTGTTGATGACTGGGATATGAAAGTATCACATGTAGTTCGCGGTGATGACCACATCAGCAATACGCCAAAACAAATTAATATCTTAAAAGCATTAGGTGCAACCGTACCTGAATATGCCCATATCCCGATGATATTAGGTGATGACGGTAAACGTTTGTCAAAACGTCATGGCGCTGTAAGTGTAATGCAATATCGTGATGACGGTTTCTTGCCAGAAGCACTATTGAATTATTTAGTGCGTTTAGGCTGGTCACATGGTGATAAAGAAATTTTTTCTCGTGAAGAAATGATTGAGTTATTTGATCTTAAGGACTGTAACCGAGCAGCTTCAGGCTTTAATACTGACAAACTTATCTGGGTTAATCAGCATTACATGAAAACACTCGATCCGGTTTATGTTGCCTCTCATCTTGCGTGGCATATGAAAGAGCAGGGTATCAATGTTGAAAATGGCCCAGCCCTTGAAGAAATTGTAAAAATACAAGCGGACCGAGTAAAAACATTAAAAGAAATGGCACAAATTAGCCGATACTTTTATGAAGATTTTACTGAACTTGATGCGGGTGCGGTGAAAAAACATTTACGCCCGGTAGTAAAAGCACCTCTGTTGTTAGTAAAAGAGAAATTAGCGGCTTTGACTGATTGGTCAGCTGCACCCATTCATGCTGCGATTAACGACACAGCAACAGAGCTTGAAGTAGGCATGGGTAAAGTGGGCATGCCTTTACGTGTTGCTGCCACAGGTGGTGGCAATTCACCCTCATTAGACATTACCTTAGCATTGTTAGATCAGCAAAAAGTTTTGGCTAGAATTGATCAAGCTATTGCCGTGGTTGATGCGCGTATCGCAAATAGTTAATTTATAAAATTAACGTTTTGTGAAAAAAGATAAACAAAAGCCAGCGTAATTGCTGGCTTTTTATGTTCAGGACGATGTTACTGATAACACTTAGTTAAATAGTGATTAAAACTTAGTAGTATCGGTAAACAAGCCCACTTTTAAATCTTTCGCTGTGTAGATAACACGACCATCAACAGAAACCGTACCGTCAGCAATACCCATAAATAATTTACGCTTAATAACGCGTTTTAAGGTAATCTTATAAGTGACTTTTTTCGCTGTTGGCAAAATTTGGCCAGTAAATTTAACTTCACCTACACCCAAAGCTCTACCATGACCTGGACCACCTGACCATGCTAAGAAAAAACCTGTTAATTGCCACATTGCATCTAAGCCAAGACAACCCGGCATAACAGGGTCACCTTTAAAATGACAATCAAAAAACCAAAGATCTGGATTTATGTCTAATTCAGCGATAATTTCGCCTTTGCCATGTTCGCCGCCATCATCATTAATGCTAACAATTCTATCCATCATTAACATATTGTCAGATGGTAACTGGCTGTTGCCAGGGCCAAACATTTCACCAGTACCTGCTTTTACTAGGTCTTCTTTTGAGAACGAATTTTGTTGTTCCATGTCATCACTTACGTTTATTAATAATTTCAAAGACCATACTTTAGCTAACACTTGTACGCTAAACAACTCCGAACAGTTAAATAAATTTATATATGACTTAACAAATTCACAATATTTTGTAAGAATTGGTTATACATAACTACTAAGGTTTTAAACTTTTAATAGGTAAGGTATTGATGAATATAAAAAAGAAAGCATTAACTAATGCGGAAAAACAAAAACGTTATCGTGAACGGCAAAAAGATCGCGGTAAAAAAGAAATGCGCGGTTATCTGACACCAGAAGCACAAAAATGTTACGAACTAATTGCCGAGCAAACAAAATGGAATGACAGTATCATTTTAAGTAATGCAGTGCGTTTGACTTATGCGGCATATAAAAATGGCCAAATTCACTTGTTAAATAACTGGCTAAATAAAAACGAGCTGTAATAATGACTTAAACGACCTTGATTAAGGAAATGAATTAGAGAAAAAGCAAGAATTTATATTGTGTTAGAGACCAATTCGCTATATTCTTTTTATTAATTCTGCTGCTTTTTATAAAGTGATAAATAAGGTAATTCTACGTTGATAAATGTTTTGTTAGTTGATGACCATGAGTTGGTTCGTACTGGAATACGAAAAATCCTAGACGAAGTAAAAGGACTTAAGGTGATTGGTGAAGCTAAAACAGGCGAGGAAGCCGTACAATTTTGTCGTAAAGTCGAGCCTAATGTTGTCCTTATGGACATGAACATGCCAGGCATTGGCGGCTTAGAGGCAACAAAAAAAATTATTCGTTATGCGCCTGATGTAAAAGTTATTGTGTTAACCGTTTATTGCACTGACCCCATTCCGACAAAAGTTATGCAGATTGGCGCGGCAGGCTATTTAACCAAAGGTGCCGGTCCTGATGAAATGATCAATGCGATTCGTGCTGTTCATAGCGGCCAACGTTATATAACACCCGAGATTGCCCAGCAAATGGCGTTAAGCCAATTCAAATCCCCAGATGAAAATCCTTTTAGTAGTTTGTCTGAACGTGAATTGCAAATCATGTTAATGATCACGCGTGGCGAAAAAGTACCTGATATCTCACAACAATTAGTGCTAAGTACTAAAACCATTAATAGCTACCGCTATCGTATGTTTGATAAGCTTAATGTCGGTAATGACGTTGAGCTAACGCATTTGGCTATTCGCCATGGTATGTTAAAAACTGAAGTGCTATAGCATTGTCTGATAAAATTTTATCAAATGATGAAAGCTCATTTGATCATAAAGCCTTCCTAGCGGCCGTTTCTGAACAAGCTGGCGTTTATCGCATGTACAACATAGCCCAAACGGTGATCTATGTTGGTAAAGCGAAGCAACTAAAAAAACGTTTAGCGAGTTATTTTCGCAAAGATGTGGGCAGTAATAAAACTCGCGCACTGGTTAAACAAATTTCTGCTATTGACGTTACCGTAACCCATACGGAAGGCGAAGCGCTGATCCTCGAAAATAATTATATTAAAAAGTATCAACCAAAATATAATATTTTACTGCGCGACGATAAAACCTATCCCTATTTACTGATCACTGACCACAAACATCCAAAATTAGGTTTACACCGTGGCGGTAAAAAAGTTAAAGGTGATTACTTTGGTCCATATCCAACGGTAGGTGCTGTCTGGGAGAGTTTGCGCTTAATGCAAAAGATTTTTCCACTTAGACAGTGTGAAGACAGCTACTATCGGGCCCGAAGTCGGCCATGCTTACAGCACCAATTGGGCCGATGTTCAGCACCTTGTGTAGATAAAATATCGCCAACGGATTATCAAAAGCAAGTGCAGTTAGCCAAATTGTTTCTCAAAGGCAAAAGTTCGATTGTGATTGAGCACCTAGTAGATAATATGGAAAACGCCAGTAAAACGCTCAATTTTGAACATGCGGCAAAATACCGAGATCAAATTGCGACCTTAAGAAAAGTTCAGCAGCAACAGTTTGTCAGTGGCTCTGCCGCGGAAATGGATGTTATCGGGCTTCATCGTCATAAGTCGCAAGCTTGTATCCACTTATTATTTGTTCGAGAACATAAAATATTAGGCAGTAAAAGTTATTTTCCAACTGTGCCCGTTGATACCAGCGATGCGGAAATAATGGCGGCTTTTATTAGCCAACATTATATTGGTAATGAACTTAACTTAGGGGCTATCCCAAAAGAAATTATTATCCCTGAGGCCATTGATAACCAGCAAGACATCGTTCAGGTCATTAGCGCCCAAGCAGAGCATGAAGTAAAAATATCACACAATGTTCGCACCGAGCGCGCGCAATACCTTAAATTAGCTTGCACTAATGCTGCAACAGCTTTAATGACGAGAAACTCTCATAAAGAATCAATGCAGGCAAGATTTGTCGCATTAAATGAAGTGTTTGAGCTAACCAATGGCATATCACGCATTGAATGTTTTGATATTAGCCATACTATGGGACAACAAACCGTCGCGTCAAATGTGGTGTTTAATCAAGAAGGGCCATTAAAAAGTGATTATCGACGTTACAACGTGTATGGCATTACGCCAGGTGATGACTATGCCGCTATGGCATTTGCTTTAGACAAACGCTATAGCAAAGTCACCAGTGAAGAAAAAATGCCAGACATTATTTTTATCGATGGTGGTAAAGGGCAGTTGGCAAAAGCGGAAGAATTTTTTGCCGGCGTAGATAAAGTAAAAACTCCGTTATTGGTCGGGGTTGCGAAAGGTGAGTCAAGAAAACCTGGGCTAGAAACCTTAATATTAGCTGGTAGTCATCAATTAATATCATTACCTGCTACGTCACCGGCACTGCACCTTGTACAACATATACGAGATGAGTCGCATCGGTTTGCCATCACGGGCCACAGAGCAAAACGACAAAAAGCTAGTAAAAAATCTACATTAGAAGATATTCCAGGAATAGGGGCTAAAAAAAGACAAGCGCTTTTACAATATTTAGGTGGCTTACAAGAAGTTTTAAAGGCAGACAGAACCGCGCTAGAAAAAGTGCCGGGTATCAGTAAAGTATTGGCAGAAAATATTTATGACGCCTTGCATGACAATTAACTCACAATCTGTGTAAAATGTCTTTTACTTCGATACAATTTTAATTAGTTAACGATAAGAATATAAGACATATTATGTGGACAATCCCCAACCAAATTACTTTATTTAGAATTGTTTTAATCCCGGTTTTTATCGTGGTGTTTTATTTGCCCGTGTCTTGGAATCATTTTGGTGCCTTTGTTGTTTTTTGGTTTGCCGCTGTGAGTGATGCGCTTGATGGCTACTTAGCAAGAAAACTTAATCAGTCGTCTGCCTTTGGTGCTTTTATTGACCCCGTTGCTGATAAGTTAATGGTGGTTGCTGCGCTGGTAATTTTGATTCAAGACTTACAAGTGTGGTGGATATCAATATCAGCGATATTAATGATCGCGCGCGAAATATTTATTAGTGCTTTACGTGAGTTTATGTCTTCACGAGGTAAAAGAGAAATAATCGCTGTTTCACAAATGGGTAAATATAAAACGGCCACACAAATGTTAGGTATTATGGGATTAATTTGGTATCCAACTTATGATATCCCATTAATTTTGTTTGAATTTCCGCATGAAATATTACTTTTTGCCGCTTTTAGTTTTTATGCCATTGCCACTGTGCTTACTTTTTGGTCTATGGTGATTTATTTCAAAGCGGCTTGGCCAGAGTTAACTAAGATTAATTAGTGTTAAATAGCTTGTTTTTAGTTAAAAAAACACCACATTAGTCGCTTTTTGAGCAGTCAAAATAAAATTGATATTAAAGGGTTGACTCATAAGTTTTTCAATGTAGAATGCGTTTCCAGTTGACAGGGAGTCAGCACATGAAGCGGCTGTAGCTCAGCTGGTAGAGCATCACGTTGCCAACGTGAATGTCACGAGTTCGAGTCTCGTCAGCCGCTCCAATTTCTCTTTAAGAGAATGTACAGGGAAGACTACCTTATGGGTAGTAAATGAAAATAGTTTTGATGTAAGTGGCGGGTTGGCAGAGTGGCTATGCAGCGGATTGCAAATCCGTGTACCTCGGTTCGACTCCGGGACCCGCCTCCACATTGCCCGAGTGGTGGAATTGGTAGACACAAGGGATTTAAAATCCCTCGCTTGTAAGAGTGTGCCGGTTCAAGTCCGGCCTCGGGTACCATTTCATTTGTGCAGTAAGAATTAATACATATTGGCGTATGTATGGGAAAGTTTAAAATAATGAAGCGGCTGTAGCTCAGCTGGTAGAGCATCACGTTGCCAACGTGAATGTCACGAGTTCGAGTCTCGTCAGCCGCTCCAAATTTTAAACGTGTTAAAAATCTTAGTTTGCTAGTTATAAGTTTACTGGTTATAAATTAAGACCATGAAGCGGCTGTAGCTCAGCTGGTAGAGCATCACGTTGCCAACGTGAATGTCACGAGTTCGAGTCTCGTCAGCCGCTCCAAATCTGACAGTTATTACTGTCAAAGTAGGGTCCCAATCTCTACTATAAAAAATACTCTCGATGCCCGAGTGGTGGAATTGGTAGACACAAGGGATTTAAAATCCCTCGCTTGTAAGAGTGTGCCGGTTCAAGTCCGGCCTCGGGTACCATTACTGATTATATCAGTTGGATGTATTGTAGAATACCGAAGCGGCTGTAGCTCAGCTGGTAGAGCATCACGTTGCCAACGTGAATGTCACGAGTTCGAGTCTCGTCAGCCGCTCCAAATATGACAGTTATTACTGTCAAAGTAGGGTCCCAATCTCTACTATAAAAAAAACTCTCGATGCCCGAGTGGTGGAATTGGTAGACACAAGGGATTTAAAATCCCTCGCTTGTAAGAGTGTGCCGGTTCAAGTCCGGCCTCGGGTACCATCTTTTTACTTTACGTTCTGTTGAGTAAATTAAAAAAATTCTATAGTAATTAAATTTTTTCCCAATATAATCAAATCCTTGCCAATATCTTCTATACAAATATTTTTAACTACCTCTCTGTAATAGTTGCTAACTAGACTTGATGTTTTGTATTAATATTTATATTTTTTCAAAGTTTTTATGCTTTTAACGGCTTAAACCCTTGTTTAAATTTACCACGCACAAGTTCATCACGGATAAGTTCACTAATACTTGTATCATGACTATTAGCATAAGCCTTCAATACTACCTCTTGAACACCTCCATAAAAATTTAACCGCTATTTTCATTTACGCCATTTGAATTTATGACTACCGATGACAATATTTTTAACATTATTGATACTAAAAATTTAAGTTTTTTTACCAAAATCTGACTAATAGAAATAGTACTGACAGAAATTTCCTTATTTTACTTAAGTCTAGTATCATTCAACGCTGACTGTTTATGCGTTAATTTGACGTAAGCTACTGAGCAACATAGTCTCGTCTAAACAATAATAATAACAATTAACCCCCAATTGAACCCTAGTTCTATAGTAGCCCCGTCAACTATATTGCAACAGTTCACAGAGAAATTATGTCTATCCGACCCCCAAAGCAATTAAACATTATTATCGCCATGTATCTTGGTTATGCTGCCATGATGATCTGCCGTCAAATGATTACTATTCTAAGTCCTGCCATGCTTGCCGATGATACCTTAGGCTTAACAAAAACAAATATTGGAGACTTCGCGGCTTATGGCACCCTAGGTGCACTTGTGGGTAAACTCATCTGGGGGCCTCTTGCTGATGTGATTGGTGGGCGCTTTACTTTTTTAATTGGAATTTTTCTTACCGCACTGTTTGTTATCGCCTTTGGACTTTCGCCTAATGTAATGGCTTTTACTGTCTTTTCATTCTTGCTTTACTGCACAAAGTCTTCAGGCTGGCCAGGTATGACTAAACTGGTTGGAGAATGGTATCACCCTCATCATTACGGACGGGTGTGGAGTATTATCTCTACCAGTTCTAGATTTAGTGTGGTGTTGGCGACTTTATTTTTTGGTTGGTTGTTGAGCTTTATGCATTGGCGTTCAGTAGGCTTCATCGCTGCGGCTTTTGCCTTGGTTATATTTATTGGTTGTTATTTTTTCCTGAAAGAAAAACCTGAAAACCCAAATTTTTTCAGAGAAAATGAAGGTGATAATACCGACACTAGTGCCGAAGGTATAGAGTTGGCGAAAGCATCAAAACAGGCGATTGATAACAAATATAATCACCCCCTTCAAGGCACAAGTATGCTGGCGGGTATGCTGGCATTTGTTAAAAGCCCTAGAGTCTGGTTGGTCGTGCTCATGCTAATGATGCTTACTTGTATGATGGCCTTTTTAGATTTTGTTGCGGTTTATCTTATGGAAACTTACCAATTATCGCCCTCACAGGCAGCAATGGCCTCTACTATATTTCCCGTCGGTTCTTTAGCCGGACTGTTAGCTTCGATCGCATTTTACGACCGTTTTTCCAAAAAGGGCATCCGGACAGTTTTAACTATAGCCATGACACTGAGTTTATTGAGTGTACTGACCTTGAAATATTTATCTTGGTTTAATCTCAGTGTTGAGGTGAACTACATGGTGGCTTTGAGTGCAATTTTCTTATTCGCTTTTTCAATTTCTCCCGCTTATTACTTACCTATGTCAATATTCTCCATCGAATATGGTGGCCCCCATAGCGCAAAACTAGTGAGCTTCATTGATGCTTTTGGCTTTGCGGCCAGTGCAACATTTGCTTTTATTGGTGGAAGATTGGCCGATAGTGCGGGCGGTTGGTCTAGTTTTATGAATATGCTTATATTGATTTCAGCGGTTGGTATTATATCTGTTTGGGCATTTATGCATGCAGAATATAAAGCGGCAAAGTCAGGGGAAGTGTTAATTAAGCGCTGATCACGTCAATTGCTTAATGTTTATAAATATTTTAACGCCATCCGCCTAAGTAATATTGGCGGGTGGTTCAAAAAACAACTTCTTCTAAATAGACCCTTTTCACCGAAGATTACTGTTTATTTCCTCTATATCCAGTAATATTTTAAATATTGTAGTATGCTACAGCGTCAAAATTTCTGCCATATTAAATAATGAAGTTATAAACCAGATAACTTCTAGGCTACAGCCGTTTTCTAATTATTGTTAACGGTTTGTCGCTAAGAGGCAAAAGGATGTCGCTGTTGATAAGCGCTTTGCTTCACAATTAAGATATTAATTTACTTAGTAGCAATTAAAATTGGCTAAGTCGCAGTAAGATAATCAACGAAGATAATCAACGAGGATATACATGTATCAAATAAACCGACCCGCTAAAACAGCATTGACTATGGCGATCGCTCTGGCATTGAGCAATGGCACAGTACAAGCTCAAGAAAATAGTACAGTAGAAGACAAAAAAGTTGAGACTGAACGTCAGGTCGAAACTATCGTTGTTACTTCAACTCGAAGAGCAGAGAACCAACAAACTGTACCGCTGGCTGTGCAGGCAATGAGTGGTGCAAAACTTCAAGAACTAGGCATTGATAGCTTTGAAGACTACATTGCATTGCTACCAGGTGTTAGCTCTGAAGGTCAAGGGCCCGGTAAACAAGAAACATATATCCGTGGTGTATCCGCGGGTCGTTCTGATGTCAGACTTGCTGGCATTGGCGGCGAGCCAAGTGTTGCCTTTTATCTCGACGAAGCACCAATCACCACGCCTGGTCGTAATATAGATTTATATGCAGTTGATCTACAACGCATTGAAGTTTTAAAAGGTCCTCAAGGTACATTATTTGGCGCTAGTTCACAGGCAGGTACTGTACGTCTTATTACCAATAAACCGGTATTGGACGAATTCAGGGCCGGTGGTGAGGTAGGTATGTCATCTACTAAGAGTGGTGGCATCAGTAATAAAACTGAGGGTTATCTTAATATTCCCATTGTAGACGATACATTTGCACTACGTATTGCGGCTTATAATTCTACCGATGCTGGCTTTATTGATAATGCCCTTAGCACGACTCAATTACCATTGACTAATCCAGGATTAGGTGGCAGCGTTCCTTCATCTCGACAAGTGGTAAGTAACGCTACGCTTGCAAAAGATGATTACAATGAAGCGACACATAGAGGCATGAGAGTTAGTGCATTATGGCAAATCGATAACGATTGGGATTTGTTAATACAACACACAAACCAACAGCTTGATACTGAAGGCTCTTTCGAATACGACCCGGCTATTAGTACTGAAGATGACTTGAATGCTTCGACTTTCTCTCCCACTGAAGGTGATGATCAGGTCGACCTCACACAATGGACGCTAAATGGTATGCTTGGCGGACTTGAAGTTATCTATAACGGCTCGTTCACCAACCGAACGTTCCAAGGTAATACTGATTATACGGCTTACATTGAAATAGGCCCATATGTTCCTTACTACACTTGTAGTTACCCAGGTTATGATGAATGTTTTAGTCCTGTGATGACGACTTCTGAACAATTCGAAACAGAGCGTGTTGTGCACGAAATTCGTGTGGCAACCAATGCGGAAGATCGTTTTCGAGCGATTGGTGGTGTTTTCTATGATGATCAGCAACTTAACACCTTAACTGACTTCAACTATGCTGGGTCTATTGCCGCAGGTTTCTCACCAAACTTCCCAATACCAGGCGCTTTTACTAATACAGATGGTAGTGCTCGACCTCCTGGCGTAACCTACTTCAATGATTACCAAACAGATCGTGAAGAGCTATCGGTATTTGGTGAACTTGCTTACGATGTTACTGACGATGTCACCGTAACCCTAGGTGCTCGTCACTACGAGATTGAAATGGGCTTGATGGGACATTCGTCTAATGGCCAAAGAGCATCTGGACCAGAAGCTGCTAACGGAACAAATGTCGATTCAAGACTGGCTGGTTTGACTCCTGCAACGATATCAGGAACTATTTACAAAGCCAATATACGCTGGAAAATGAATGCTGACGCGATGTTTTATGGCACGTATTCAGAAGGCTTTAGAGGCGGTGGATTCAATCGTTCAGCGGGCACAGGTGGCATTCCAGCGACCTTTGATACCGATACTGTTGTCAGTGTTGAATTTGGCTGGAAAACAGCTTGGCTTGACAATACCTTACGTTTTAACGGCGCTATATATCATGTTGACTTCAGTGATATGCAACAAGGTGTTCTAGATCTTAGTATCGCCAATAACTCATTTTTTGACAATGTTGGCTCGTCTGAAATCAATGGTCTTGAATTTGAACTTAATTGGGCGGCGACCGAAAATGTCGACCTTTTTGGCTCATTGAGCTATATCGATTCAGAATTGACCGATATTCCAAATACGCTAGTGAATATAACACCTGTAGGGTCAAACCTGCCTTACGCACCAGAAAGTGAAGGCGTTATTGGCGGACGTTACTATCAAGAAATCGGCGATTTCTCTGCTGTTTTCCAAGGCGTATTCAAATGGACAGACTCACGTTTTAATAGTCTAGTTGATGCTGATCGCGTCGAGTTACCGTCTTATACTCAGGTTAACCTGTCAGCCTCTATTGGCAAAGACGACTGGAAAGCAACGCTCTTTGTTGACAATGCTACCGACTCTCTTGGACAAGTTGCCGCAGGTTCAGCCGATAATGTTTATAGGGTTTCACCGACAAGACCTCGTACTATTGGCTTTAGAATAAGCTATGATTATTAGCATTTGACCTTATTTTAAAGTATTTTAAGATAGGTTAGGGTCGGCGTTTAATCACGCCGACCTATTTCTTTCTGGATCTTTTTTCTAGACCTTTTTTCTGGACCTTTATAGATAATATCAATTGTATCTTGATATTTAGCGAGAGATTATTTTGCCAAATCAATTGAAAAACCTCCAACCTGACCAAGTGATTAAACAGTGTCAACTCTTGATTAAGAAAGGCCACTTAAGCCAAGCATCTGCAAATCTTGAAGATATGCTGGTGGAAAATCCAGGACATATTGAAGGTGTTTATTGTCTTGCCGTTTGTCAGCGTAAACAACAAAAGCATAGCCAAGCCATGGCAAGTCTTGATCAAATTCTAGTAAAAATGCCTGAGCACGGCAGAGCTCATCAAGAGCAAGGTTATATTCACAAAGCAATGGCAAACACCAGCCAAGCCATAGCGTCTTTTGAAAAAGCCGTTACCTTAAATCCAGCATTGTTTGGCAGTTGGCGTGTACTTGCTGCGGAGCCTGACTATCCAATGCGTGAAGAAGCTAAGCAGCGTGTTGAATGGCTCTCTAGCCTGCCACCGGCATTAGTTTCTGTTTCCAGCCTAATATACCAAAAACAATTACATCGCGCAGAATGGCTCTGTCGTCACTTTCTCAAAGACAATCCACATCAACCAGAAGCTATGCGCTTACTGGCTGAGTTAGGGACGAAGTTTCAAATTCTTGATGACGCAGAATTCTTATTAGCTAGCTGCCTTGAATTTGAACCAAATTATAAAAGGGCCCGTTTGGACTATGTTCATGTGTTGCATAAGCGCCAAAAATTTCAAAAGGCACTTGAGCAAGCAAAAATTCTGTTAGATTCAGACCCAAAAAATTCAAATTTTAAGATTGGCCTTGGTAATGCGCAACAGGCAACCGGAGATTTTGAAGCGGCTATTAGCACCTTTGAAAGTGTATTGCATAACAACGCCGCCAATAATTCAATCTACCTAACCCTTGGCCATGCTTTAAAAACAATGGGCCGTGTTGACGACGCTATTACAGCGTACCGTAAAAGCTATAGTATCAAACCTGACTTTGGCGATGCGTTCTGGAGTTTGGCCAATTTAAAAACTTACCGATTTACTGCCGATGAACGTCAGCAAATGCGGGATCAGGAAGCAAGCCCGACAACCGCGATAAATGATAAAATTCACTTCTGCTTTGCTCTAGGTAAAGATTTGGAAGATAGCGAACACTTTGATGAAGCCTTCTTTTTTTACCATCGTGGCAATAAGCTAAAAAGCGAACAAGACCAATTTGATAGTAAATCTCTAGAATTATCGTTTGAATTTCAGAAAAATAATTTTGATGCTGCCTTTTTTGAACGTAATAAACTGGCCGGTTGTTCTGCCCCTGATCCGATATTTATTGTTGGACTACCACGCGCGGGTTCAACACTTTTAGAACAAATTCTTGCTTCACACTCACAGGTTGATGGCACGATGGAATTGGCCAATATCATCGGATTAGCACACCGCTTGAATGGACGACAAGCCAAGCAGGATGAGCCGAGATATCCCAGTATCCTAAAAGAGTTATCAGCTGATGAGCTGACTAAAATGGGCGAACGTTATATTGAAGACACTCAGCATCATCGCCAAGGAGCGATTTTTTTCATCGACAAGATGCCAAACAATTTTAGACATATCGCTCTTATCAATCTGATCCTCCCTAACGCTAAAATTATTGATGCCAGACGTGACGCCTTATCTTGTTGTTTTAGCGGTTATAAACAACTATTTGGCGAAGGCCAACAGTTTTCCTATGATCTTGAGGACATTGGGAATTATTATCGCAACTATGTTGAAATAATGGACCACTGGGACCAAGCATTACCAGGCAAAATTTTACGGGTACAATATGAAGATGTGGTGGCTGATTTAGACACTCAAGTTCGGCGTATATTGGACTACTGTGGTCTGCCTTTTGAACAGGCCTGTATTGATTTTCACACCAATAAACGTGCTGTTCGCACACCAAGTTCTGAGCAGGTTCGCCAACCTATTTATCAAAGTGGTCTTGAACAGTGGCGCAACTATGAATCACATCTAGGGCCACTGAAAAAAGCATTAAGCAATGCTAAGTAAGCCTCAAATAAGCCTTAAATAAGCCTTGAATAAGTAAACGCTGCATGTTCTTTATTGGCATTAACGGTCAATCAAGAAGCCGCGGTGTCTGCAATTAATCAGCAGTTTTTAGCACCCGTTAACTATTATTAGATCTAAAATATAAAGGAATCAATCTTGGCTAAAAAAATACTAAAAATTGGACATCGTGGTGCCATGGGACATGAGCCAGAAAACACGATAAGGTCTTTTAAAAAAGCAATAGAATTAAATGTTGATGCGATAGAGTTAGATGTATACGTATGCAAGACAGGTGAGCTTGTCGTTATCCATGACGATAAAGTAGACAGAACCACTAATGGTGTTGGCTATACCCAAGATAAAACGTTTGCAGAATTAAGACAACTAGATGCGGGTAAAGGTGAACTTATCCCAACACTCGAAGAGGTCTTAGACTTTGTTGATAAAAGAGTGATGGTAAACATAGAGTTAAAGGGCAGAAACACAGCCATTGCAACGTATCAAGTCATAGATAAATATATTAAAAAACATGCTTGGTCAGCGCTTGATTTTATGGTCTCTTCATTCGACCATCATGAATTAAATAAATTTAAACAGCTAGCTCCCGAAATACCTATTGGTGCCTTACTTGACGGCATACCACTTTCTTATTCCGATTGTGCGGTTGAACTTAATGCGCAGTCGATTAATTTAAGTGTAGATTTTATTAACCAGGACTTTGTCAATCACGCACATAACAACGGTTTAAAAGTTTATGTGTATACGGTTAATGATTATGATGATATTGCCGAAATGGAAAAACTGAATATTGATGGTATTTTTTGTAATTTTCCAGAAAGATTATAATGAAGACAATATTACATGTGATACCAGTATCGATAGCGCCTCGTTAAGAGGCAAAAAATTGTTGGCTAAAATAAGCAATGCAGGAGCAAAACCAGTTGTTTTTTTGTCCTGCTTGGGTCGCTTGTTATGAGTACGTGGCAACAAAGGGATGCATCATGTATTTATTATTTTAGGTCTAAGCAAGAAGCCAATAATGCTACCAAAGAGATTCTTGTACATTGCTTCTATCTCTTCTTTACTGATACTGCCGCCAAAGATAAGCATCTCAAGTTTTTCTCCTGGTTCTTTCACAAAATACCCTGATGAACTGAATCCGTTTTTTTCATAAAAAGCTTTACGCTTGATCCTTTGTTCGAAGTTTTTTTCTTGCTTATCAAGTTTCTCAATGTTGAGTACAATTCTTTTTCCTGAGTGCATAACTTTCATTGAATCCATCACTTTACTGCCATACCCACCTGAGCGAAAAGATTCCGATATAGCTAAAAAGTGTACCAATATAATGTCTTTAAACTCAGTGGTGTAAATGAGACCTATCCAAGTATCATCTGCATAAAGAACGTTAAAGCCTACCTTATCTTTTCTCAGTTTAAATTTAAGGATCCAGGTGGGAATACGTTGAGCGGTGGTAAACGCTTTCTTATACAGATCGATAACCTTCGAGTAGTTATCGTCATTTTGATTTAGTGGTCGGAGATTAATGCTCAAATGTAATACTCAACGCCTGTTAACGGGCAATAATATAGTTGGCTAATATTAGTGAGCGTAGTGAACAAAAAGCCAACTATATTTTGTTATACGTATTTTATTTATTTTCACGGTGCCCGTAACTCAATGCTCGAGTAATTTCCCATTTATTATTTAGATTACGCCAAACCATAACAAAATCAGATTTTCCTTCGCATTTTTTAGTTTTAGTTTCACAAAAAATGTGAACACCTTCAGTGATTGCACCAAACTGATTAATTGGATAGGCTTTGAAGGAACCTGCTACAAGTTTACGAGTGTAGTTACCGCATGCGTTTTTTTTAGTATTTGAGATCATACTTTTCCGATCCCAAGTAACACCACCGTTATCGTGATAAAACTCTAAATCTGGAGAGAAATAACTAGCATATTTTTTTAACTCTCTAGGGCTCTGACAGTTGTTAAAAAATTCAAAAAGCTCTGTATCAAGAACTTTCATTCTGTCCTCCAAAGGAGCTTCATTAGCCAATGATTGCATTGATAAAAATACAAATAAAAATATATTTAATTTTTTCATATAACCTCGATTCCTACAGCATACGTATAACGCCTAAATTACAGCCAACTGTTTTTTTCCCTGTTTAATTTCTTAGCTACTACTTAGCGCTCAAGCCTTTAAACACAGTGTTCAAAGCTATCACAAGACAACTAGCATGAATTAAAACAACCACATAAAACCCTATAGGGTCTGAATTAAGGTGTAAAACATGATCATTTTTGGAATGAATTACACCATATTTATATGCATTAATTAATTGCCATGAAAAAAAAGGAATACAAAGAAACATTAAAAAAATTTTAAGGTAAGCTTTATCTTTTTTATTAATAAGTTTCCGAGGTTCAGGTTTATTCTCAGGATTTTTTTCTCGCTTTCTTATTTCATTTAATAATAAATCGTATCGTTCGGGATAACACTCTTTATCAATGTTATCTTTAACATCGTACAACTCTACAAGAGTATATTTCGTATAATCTGGATTCATTCAACTCTATCCGTTTAAGCACCTTGATACTAAGTGATACTAAGTGATACTTCGACTGGCTAGTTCTTTTTTATACTTTCGTTCCGACATAAACCAAGTTAATACACCAAACAACACTCCAGCTAATGGCCAAACTATATAATGAATAATGGCGGATTTCGATGTGAAGCCATCAGAAAAAGGCTTATTCATAAAAGCCATAAAAATAAACATTGGTAAGCCCCAAGATAAGACACCGGTAAATAGCACAAAATTTAATTTCCCTTTTGTTCGCGTTGATTCCCAAACTTTAAATTGATCATCTTTCATTTGATTTAACGTCCATATTTGAATGACACATAACGCCCCATTAAGCATTAATAGGCTAAAAATTGTGATCTAAAATGAAAGCGAAGCGAACAGCCCACTGTTTTTAGTCCGGTTGAATTGCTTATGTGCACTTCTTACTTGAGTCATTGTTTAAGCTTCGTGTAAGCATGCCACCAAAAATATTTAAAATGCCTTCAAGAGTATCTGAATTTCGATTGTTTTTAATCTTGTTTCCGTGAGTGCCACTCTTGTTTTTATTCTCATGTCTTTCGATTGCATTATCACCCGCACCGACAACAAAATCACATGCAACATTCGTTGGCTTAGTTGTTGAGCAACCACCTAAAGAAACTAAACATGAGATTATGATAATTTTTACTGAAACTTTCGAGAACATACAAACTCCATGTGCACTAACGCCTCATTAAGAGGCAAATACTATGTTGGCTAAAATAAGCGACGCAGGAGCAAACAGCCAACTGTTATTTGTCTTACTGTAATACCTTGTTATGTAAAAAGTAAACGTAAATACTTCTTTTCATTTAACTCGTTATGCTAGAAAATATTTGAGGTTATTTAGACAATTATTTTCAATGTTAATCTTTTATTATTTAACGCTTATCTCTAATAATTCTCTCATCATTTGTCTGCCAAAGTTGACAAACTTACCTCCACCACTTGAAGTTAACATAACTACTCCAACACCATATTCTGGAGAAAATAAATACTCACAGCCATAACCATCTAAATCGCCACCGTGAAACAATACTGTTTCAGAAAACAGAGGAAACTGATTACTTGCTTCAAACATTCCAAGGCCATAGCTTAATCCAGGGTATTTCTCACCACCCTGAGTAAATTTCGTATCATATTTTATTTGAGTTGAAACGAGCGGTGAGTTCTCTCCACTTTTACTAAATAACGAGTATGCCTTCATTTGTAACACCATAAGATGAGCCATATCATCAATGCTTGAGTAAACACCGCCATGTGGCGTTAACAATCCCATATCCCATGGCTTAGTCAGAACTTGGCGATCATCTTTTCTGTAAGGAAAAGCTTGTTGAGTGTTCTTTTGGCTTTCAGATAAATTTACCAGTGTGTTTGGAAGCTCATATTTATCAGAAATATAATATTTAACTAATTGAGCATAATTTTTATTTGTCACTTTGCTCAAGACATATCCAAGTAGGGCGTAATTAAAGTTTGAATAGTCCCATTTTTCATTCACTTTAAAGCTTAATTTCATCACTTTTAATGCACTTAATAGCATTTTTTCATCATAACCACCTAAAAATGCATCACCATCAATCCTAGTGACGTTTTTGGGATAATTTGGTAAACCAGAACGATGTGTCAATAAATGTTCAATCGTTAATGATTCAAACTTTGACAGAGAGTTTTTTGGGAAAGCATCGGGTAAAAGGTCAATAACACGGTCAGTTAGCTTAAGCTCCCCCTTATCAATGAGCTCCAATGTAATAATACTGGTTAATACTTTCGACTGAGAGCCAATTTGAAATAACGTTTTGGAGTTTATTGCTTGCTTAGTTTCTCTATCTCTTACACCTAGTCCAGATGTAAACACAACTTTTCCTTGTTGAATAATGCCAACAGCTATTGCCGGAATATTTTCCTTAGCCATAAAGCTTTTAACTTGTTGTTCGATTTTAAGCTTATCTACTAGAGTAGTCTGAGCGAATACTGGTGGAATAAGGAATAAAGAAAGGAAAGCTAACTTTTTTATCATGATTTATCTCGTTTTAGTAAAGTTGGCGACTATTGCCAAATCTTAATTTTCTGCATAACAGCTTATATATGTATGTATGCGTTTAAGCATCACACTCGCCAAAAGTAACATTAAATTAACATTAATGTCCGGTACTTTCAAAGCATTAGAAACTAGTAATGCTAAATCACATGTATATTAGGGTGTGTTACTAAGACGCCTTAGCAACACACCTCGAAAAAATCATACTGACTTCCATATAAAAGGGCATTACATCGTTTACGCTAATAGATAATTCAAAAAAAATATATGGCAAAATTTTTAACTGCAATGTCAGTAATGCAGACAAATTAGCATTAGCAGTTTTATGATGAACGACCTTTTACCTAGCTAAATTATGCTTAATTGATGCTTGTATCGACTTTTAATGGTGACAAAAATTGTTATTCTTTTATGCTGCTTTGTGTACAAAACGCCATAGAGAATTTATTTATCATCCATTAGCGCTGCGGTATCATCAAAGATGTTATTTTTACTATTGAAGCAATATTGTCTGTATAAGTTAATGAGCCTGTAACAAAATCTGTTACAGGCGCAATTAAATCAATAATTTGCTGATGAGCTTTGTTGTTTTCTTAGTATTAATACTATTGAGAAAAGCCATCATGCTTGCCATGGTATTAACATTTTTACAGGGATATTATTATCAATCATAGGCAGAATTTATAATGATCTGGTTATGACGTTTGCGCGCTAAATACACTATATACATCTGTTACTTGCTCAGGTATATTCTCATTATCTTCGTTTTTAAATACACCTTTAAATATCCCTTTAAAGACATTGTTTTTTAAACATATTTTTTAGAGATTATCCAAGTGAAAGAAAAAGCTACTTCTTTTGATATCGCCTATCAAGCCGGTGTTTCTCAGTCAACAGTTTCTAGAGCACTACGCAATAGTCCTTTAGTTAATGCAGAAACTCGACAAAAAATTCAGGCTATTGCTAAAGCATTAAATTACAAAGTAGATAAAAATGCCAGCAACTTACGCTCACAGCATTGTGACACTATTGCCTTGTTATTATTTGAAGACCCCACCAATGACAATTCAGCGATTAATCCTTTTTTCCTTTCTATGTTAGGTAGCATAACGAGAGCTTGCGCACATAAAGGTTATGATTTATTAGTCTCTTTTCAACAATCGAGTAATGACTGGCACGCAGATTTTGAAGACAGTAATAAAGCAGACGGCCTGATATTATTGGGCTATGGCGATTACGTTGATTATGAAGAAAAGTTAATTAAATTGAGCGAACAAGGAACACACTTTGTGCGCTGGGGTGCAGAAGTTAAAAACTTACCTGTGGTCTCTATAGGTTGTGATAATTTTCTTGGTGGCAGAGAGATTACTGAGCATGTGATTAAGCAAGGAAGAAAACACTTTGCTTTTTTAGGCAGTGCCTCTAGTCATGCGCCTGAATTTTTCGATCGCTATAAAGGCCATTGCCAAGCACTAAAAGATAATAACTTAGTAGTGAACACTAACATGCAGTTTAATGCCTTTTACACTGAAGAGGCAGGTTACAAGGCGGCTTGTGAATTGATAGCAAGTGGGCAAGAATTTGATGCAATTTGTGCGGCTAGCGATTTAATTGCCATTGGCGCGATGAGAGCACTTAAAGAACGTGATATCAACATACCTGAGCAAGTGGCTGTTGTTGGCTTTGATGATATTGCCATTGCTAGTTTTACCTTTCCACCTTTAACAACGGTTAAGCAAGATACTCAAATAGCCGGCGAACTATTAGTAAACACCTTGCTTGACTCAATTAATGGTAAAGAGACTTCAACGACCTTAATAACGCCAGAATTAGTGATTAGAAAATCCTCTGGCTATTAACTACTGGATATTAACTATTAGCATAAAGCCTAATAGTTAATATCCGTAACGCTGCGCTTAAATGGTTAGTCAGCATTTTGGCTTGCTATTTTATCCTCGGTACCATCTTTGACAAAATAGACCGACAGAGCCGCTAATATCATTGAGACACCCGCCATCATTATAATGTAAACCGCTTGGTTATCAAAAACGGCGGTTAATATCCAGCCAGCAAAAATACCTGAAACAATTTGAGGCGCAGCAATGGTGAAGTTAAATATTCCCATATAAACGCCTGTTTGTTTCACGGGTAATGAGCCAGCTAAAATGGCGTATGGCATGGCTAGTATTGCCGCCCAAGCAATACCAATACCTACCATAGGTAAGAACAAGTCTACTGCGCCTTGTGGCACTTCAATTTGAGTGATCCCTAAGTTGACCATGATTAACTCAGGATTTTGCATCAGCATAATACTTAAGTAACCTATACCACCGGCAAGTAACGAGACCGAGTATGTTAGCTTACGACCAATTTTACTGGCTACTTTAGCCATAAATAATGAGGCTATCGCGGCAAAAAAAGAGTAAGCAGCGAAAATGATGCCCACCCAATCTCCAGCGCTGCCTTTTGCGTTAGCAATATGTGCAGGTATGGTACCGATAGACGCTAAATAATCTGGGTCAAACCATTTGGCCTCAATACCCCAAATATGCTGAGCGATAGCTGGCATGGTATAAACCCACATAATAAATAATGCAAACCAAGAGAAAAATTGTACCAAGGCTAATTGCTTCATGGTACTTGGCATGGTTTTCATTAGGCCAAAAAATTCAGTCAATTTATCGCTAAGAGTCTGCTCAGTATCGCTTTGTTCTAATGGGGCTAAGCCATGAGTGCCCGGGGCATATTCTTTGGTTCTAAATACTGTCCACAATACTGATCCTAGCATGACTGAGGCGCCAATATAAAAGGCCCAAATAACGGAAGGGGCAACTGACCCTGCGCTGGTAGCAGTGTTTTCTAGGCCAACAACATTGGTCAGCACGAAGGGCAGTATGGAGCCAAAAACGGCACCAATATTAATTAAAAAAGATTGGATTGAATAGCCAATATTACGCTGCTCAGCGGGCACCATGTCAGATACCAAAGCGCGGAACGGCTGAAAGGCTAAATTGAACGACGCATCCATTAAGGCTAGCATCATAGCGCCAAAAAATAAGGGCGTAATAAAGCTAGCTAAGGTTGCTGAATTTGGCATTAATAGCATGCCAATAGCCGCCGCAAATCCGCCCGCTAAAATGTAAGGATTACGTCGACCTAGACGATTCCAGGTTTTGTCTGATGCGGCGCCTACTATGGGTTGAATTAACAATCCCATAATGGGCGCGACTAACCAAAATAACGATAAAGAGTGTAGATCAGCCCCTAAGTCTGAAAGTATTCGGCTGGCATTGGCATTTTGTAAAGCAAAGCCAAACTGCACGCCTAAAAAACCAAAACTTACGTTCCATATTTGCCAAAAATTAAGGCGGGGTTTTTGATGAGCGGTAGGGGTGTTTTTATTTTTATTTATATGTTCATTGATACTTTTATTAGTATCGGCATCAGTTGTGGTCATGTAGCGGACTCTTATAATTAATGATTTTAGCGAGTTTAATAATCTAAATATACTCATAATAATGCTGAACAGCTATCTCCTACATACGTATTCAGCGGTATAATAAAATGGTGTTTTTTGTATTAACGTTACCATTTAGTTGTATTTTACTTAATTATCTATACGGAGCGTTAATGGTTGGTGTTGCCAATTAAATTTCACTGTTAGTGTCTTTGCTGTTTTATGCCAATAAACCTCAGACTCTTCTGTATTAGGGCCTATTGGCAATTTTTTACCTGCAAGCGTGATGTTTTTAGGCATAGTAAGCCAATGATGAATGATTAATGACATCTGCCTGTTTTCTGGCATGTTAGGGTAACCTTCACCGGTGCGATTAAAGGAAAATACGATATTTTTTTCTCCTGAGTCATGCTTGTTGAGATTATTCTGCTTGGCGCTAAAATGTAATATTTCATACTGTTTTTTTGATAATGACTGGAAGCTTTTACCATCATCTTCATACATTTCTCCTGCACTACGCTTAACTGAATCATCGGCGTAATAATGTAGCTTTAGTTGGCTGCTATCGTAATCTTGGGTTGATTGAATATCGTCAATCATGGGAATAAACGCACCCGCGCGAACCAATACAGGCAGGGTGTCTAGGTTAGTGGCTAAAGAAATGGTCTGCTCGCCTTGATACTTTTTATCGGTGAAGTAATCAAACCAAACGCCTTTGGGTAAAGGTATTAATACTGATTTTACGCCAGCATCTACAATGGGTGTTACTAAAAAAGCATCGCCCCAAAAATAACTGGTCGCATTGTCCATTAAGCTTAGGCTTCTTTCGTTTTCAAGCTCATTTTCAGACTTATCTTTAAGCGCGCCATCACGCTTATATACAGTCGTTTCATTAAGCTCATTAGCAAAAAATAGCGGGCGCATTAATGGCATACCTGTGGTGCTATTTTGATAGGCTAAGGTGTAATTGTAAGGCAGTAAGTTATATCTGAGCTTGATAAATTTTCGCAAAATATCTTGGGTTTCATTATCATGAAATACGACTTCTGGCGCTATATTATCTTGTGCATGTGGACGGTAAATCGGTTGAAATACGCCGTATTGTAACCAGCGAATATACAGCTCTTTATTAAAAGTTTCACCACCGGCAAAGCCACCTAAATCTGAATGGGTATAACCCATGCCTAACACACCCATTTGTAGGCTAAGCTCTACTTGGGGTTTTAATCCGCCCCAAGCGCGACTGACATCACCAGTCCATGGGATCATGCCATAGCGTTGTGAACCGGCAAAACCTGAACGCATCAAAATAAATGGCCGCTCGTTGGGCGCTAAGCTGAGCTGATTTTCAAAAACCATTTTAGCCCACTGATGACCATAAACATTATGAATAGCATCGCCATTTACCACGTTACCGTCGCTTAAGGTATGTAAAATGTCACTAGGGTGAACCTCTGGCTCACCTAAATCACCCCACCAACCCGTTACACCTTGCTGATATAAGGTTTTATATATGCTATTGAACCAGGTTTTTCCTTTATCGCTAAAGACATCGACTAAGCCGGTATTGCCAAAGTAAAAGTCAAAACGCTTGGCGTTACCGTCAATGTTTTTAGCTAAAGCCTGACTTTTTTCGGCATCAGCCCATTTTTTCGAGCTGGTCAGTACAAACGGCTCGGTGATTAGTATGGTGTTCACACCTTGCGCTTTAAGGTCACTGATCATTTTTGTTGGGGTGGGAAAGGCGGCTTTATCCCATGCTAAGTTACCCATGTGGCCTTGAATGTCTTTACCAAACCAGTATAAATCGAGTATTAACGCATCAAGAGGAAAGTCTAAGTCGATAAATTTATTAACCGTATCTCGTACTTCTTGTTCAGTGCGATAGCCAAAACGCGAGGCATAGTTACCTAGCGCCCAGCGTGGTGGCATGGGTTGCTTACCGGCAACATCAACATAATTATTGATAAGTTCAGGATAAGTCTTGCCAGCAAAAACCAGATAAGACATGCGACCTGATACCGCTTCAAATTGCATAATGTTTTGTTCTGACTTGCCTAAATCCATCCAACCTTTTGCTGAGTTATCAAATAACAAAATGTATTTATTACTCGAGAATACGGCAGGTAAACTGAAATTCATTTGGTTTGATTGGGTTTCATAACCGTAATGTGCGCGATTATATAACGGCATACGATGACCACGCCTATCCATACCTAATACCCGTTCACCACCACCCAAGAGCTTTTCGTTTTCACTTAACTTAAAACGAAAGCCTTGCACATTATACGCTTGATTATCTTCTGCCGCCGTACTGAGAAAAAATCCGGCTTCTTCTGAAACTAATAGTTTGTCGCCTTGATAATAACTAATGCTAAAAGGCGATTTATTAATGACCGCGTTAAGTTTTCCAGCAGAGAGTATCAGTTGCTGTGGATTTTCGCTGACCAAAAAACTTTGCTTTCGGGCCTGTTCTTTAATGGCGAACGAAGGTAAAAATGCGGCATCATTGCGTTTATTTTTATATTGATAATGTGCTTCAATCGCATAGTCGCTATAGGCACTTAAGGTCAAGGGTCCTAGTGTTGTGGTGATCACTAAGCTTTGATCTTTTAGTTGATGGTTTAGGTAGCTATTTTTTTCGCTTGCCATGGTTTGGAGCGCGAATAAGAGTACAAATAGACAAGTACTTTTTATCAGTAAAAGTGAACGCAAGATAAAGCCCTTTATTGAATTTTTTATCTAATAACAAGGATAATAACCTGACTCAAGCTAACACAGCACTTTGAATACGTATGCAAGCTTGTGTTAGTTATATTATGTTATTAGTCATCACTAGGTTAATAGGCAAAGACATGGTGTTATGTCGGGCTATATTTTCAGCTAGTAAAGTTCAGCTAGTAAAGTTCAGCTCGTAAAGTTTAGCTCGTAAGTTTTAGCTGATCACTTTATGTCGAGCAGGTCGGGTATAAGTCATGGGTAAATATTCCCCCCACAATCTACTACATACGTATGCAAAATTAAGGAAAATCAATGCATACGTATGCAAAGGCTATTCCCCACCAAATGAATTGCGTATTCTTATGCTGTAATAATAAAGAGAGAATTCAAGAGCAAGTAATAACCCTATTTTTAGTGTCTTAAATGAATTCAAAATACAGCCTGGAGTTTTATAATGAGTGAACAAATGTGGTGGCGTGGTGCAGTAATTTATCAAATTTATCCGCGCAGCTTCTATGATAGTAATCAAGATGGTATCGGTGATTTACCTGGTATAATCAGTAAGTTAGATTACATTGCTAGTTTAGGCGTTGATGCTATTTGGATCTCGCCATTTTTTAAATCACCCATGAAAGACTTTGGCTATGATATTAGTGATTATCGTGATGTTGATGCTATTTTTGGTACTTTAGCCGATTTTGATGAATTAATTGCTAAAGCACATGAACGCAATATTAAAATCATGATAGATCAAGTGTTGAGCCATACATCAGATCAGCATCAATGGTTTATTGATAGCCGTGAAGACCAAAGCAATGATAAATCTGACTGGTATGTTTGGGCTGATGCTAAAGAAGACGGTACCGCGCCTAATAATTGGTTATCTATTTTTGGTGGTAGCGGTTGGACATGGGAGCCTCGTCGTCAGCAATATTATTTGCATAACTTTTTAACTAGCCAGCCAGATCTTAATTTTCATCAGCCAAAAGTGCGAAAAGCTGTGCTTGATAATGTTGAATTTTGGTTAAAGCGCGGTGTTGATGGTTTTAGGTTAGATGCGATAAACTTTTGTTTTCATGATGCTCAACTGCGTGACAATCCGGCTAAACCAAAAGCGTTAAGACAAAGTATCGGCTTTGATGAAAAAAATCCTTATGCTTATCAATATCATTATTTTAATAACACCCAAGATGAAAACTTAGTTTTTATTGAATCTATTCGAACCTTATTAGATCAATACCCTGGCACCGTCACTTTAGGTGAAATATCTTCAGAAGACTCATTAAAAACCATGGCAGAATATACCCAAGGTGATCATAGATTACATATGGGCTACAGTTTTGATTTACTGACCGATGAATTTTCCGCTACTTACATTAAGCAAGTTGTACAAACGCTTGAAGAGCGTGTGTCTGATGGTTGGCCTTGTTGGGCGATTTCAAATCATGACGTGCAACGGGTGATCAGTCGTTGGGGAAAAAGCCAAAATGCAGCGCAAAATGCTGATTTAGCTAAAATGCTATTCGCCATGATTTCCTCTTTACGCGGTAGTGTCTGTAGTTTTCAAGGGGAAGAGCTTGGCTTAACTGAAGCTGATATTGCTTTTGAAGATATTCAAGACCCTTACGGTATTACTTTTTGGCCGCAATTTAAAGGACGTGATGGTTGTCGTACGCCGCATCCATGGCAACATGATGAAATTAATGCCGGTTTTAGCCAAGCTAAGCCTTGGTTACCTGTGGCGGTTGAACATCAAGAAAAATCGGTGAATTTACAAGACAGTTCAGCAGACTCAGTGCTCAATAGTTATCGTCATTTTACCCAGTGGCGTAAACAACACAGTGCATTGCTTTATGGTGATATTACTTTTGTTGATTCGCCAGAGCCGATACTGGCTTTTATCCGACAAGATAGCGTTGAAAAACTCTTGGTGTGTTTTAATTTTAGCGATCAAACTCAAGCGTTCTCACTTGATTTATTCAGCGATGAACTCTTAGCGCTAAGCGATCATAACTTAACAACCGCTCAGGTTATTAAGGGCAAAACTGTTGACGGTAAAACGCTTGATAGCAGAATAATTTTACCTGCTTTTGGCTGTTTTTATGCTTCGTTATAACGTGATATAGAGAATATAAATGATGATAAAATTGTTATCCCTTTGCAGTTTATGCGCGCTAACCTTAGTGGTTAATGTAAAAGTATATGCTGGCGAAGTCAGTGAAAAATTTACGGCAAAAGCAGTTAAATTAGCGCCTTATCAACAACGAGAATTTCAGGATGAAATTTTTTACTTTGTCTTACCAGACCGATTTTACAATGGCGATAAAAGTAATGATTTAGGCGCAGCAGCAAATGATAATAAACGTGCTATATCACGTGGTGGCTTTGATAAAAAAAATAAAGGTATGTATCACGGTGGTGATTTAGCCGGGCTTACAGAGAAATTACCTTACCTTGATAATATGGGCATAAGCGCTATTTGGTTAACACCGGTATTACGCAATCAGGCGGTGCAAAACGGCAGTTCAGGTTATCACGGTTATTGGATTGTAGATTTTAGTGAGATAGACCCGCATTTAGGCACGAATGCAGCATTAAAAAACTTTATTGATAAAGCCCACGAGCGCAATATTAAAGTATTTTTCGATATTATTACCAACCACACAGCTGATGTTATTAAGTATAAAGAATGTCACAGCAGTGATGGCTTAACTTGGCTGCTTGAAGATAAAAACTGCCCGTTTAAGTCACTAGCACAACTTGCACAAGGCGATACCTATACAGCGTTTATTCCAACAGGTAGTGAAAACCTTAAAACACCAGCATGGCTTAATCGTGTTGATGTTTACCATAATCAAGGTGATTCTAATTGGGTAGGTGAAAGCGCCATTCGTGGTGACTTTGCCGGTCTTGATGATGTTGATACCAATAGTGAGAAAGTGGTTAAAGGCATGATTGATATTTACACGGCTATTATTGATGAGTTTAAACCTGACGGCTTTCGTATTGATACAGTAAAACACGTTAATATGGCTTTTTGGCAAACGTTTTCACCTGCCTTAATAGCACATGCCAAAACACAAGGTATTGATAACTTTTTTATGTATGGCGAAGTCTATAGCTTTGAGCCTGAGCTGCTAAGCCCTTTTACCGTAGAGGGAAAGCTGCAATCAGTTTTAGATTTTGCGCTACAAGGTGCACTTCAACAAACCTTGGTTGAGCAAAAAGGTACTGACGTGCTCGCAAAATTATTTGCTCAAGATTATTTATACCAAACGTCGCATCAGGATATTGAAAATACTAATGCAAACCAACTGGTTAACTTTACTGGTAATCACGACATGGGGCGCTTTGCTTATACCTTAAAAGAAAGTGACTATAACTACAGCGAAGCAGAGCAAATTCAACGAAATTTGTTAGCCCACGCCATGTTGTATTTTAGTCGTGGTGTGCCGGTTATTTATTATGGTGATGAGCAAGGTTTTGTTGGCGATGGTGGTGATCAAGCCTCACGCCAAGACATGATGCCATCTCAAGTGGTGAGTTATAATAATGATGATTTACTGGCAAGCAATCATACGACTGCAGATGATAATTTTGATACCAGCCACTTGTTTTATCAGAAATTTTCTCAGTATGCCGAGTTATACCAGCAATACCCGGCGTTACGTTTTGGCAAACAAAGTACGGTATACGCGCAAGGTAAACCCGGTGTTTTTGCTATTACGCGCTCACATACCTTTTCGTTAAATGAACAAGAAAAAGAGCAAACTTTACTGATTGTTTTTAATACCGCCGATCAGGTTAAATCACTTAAGGTACTTAATAGCGGTATTTATAACGATAAGCATGCGAAGCGGCTTTATTTATCAGCCGATAGCCAAGGCGATGATAAAATAGCCCCATTAAGCTTTGCTATTTATCAGTTGCCATAACCTACCATCAGGTTAGCAACTTTTATCTCAACCTTTTACTGACCTTACTGACGATACCTTAGACAGCCGATAACTAAACCGACGGTTGTTTATGCCTTTAACCAGGCATGCATTAACAAGGCAGGTATCTGAATGATTAACGCTACAATAGGGATCACGATATTCGTGGTTCTCTTCTCACAATCCAATTAGCGGTTCAATTCGGCGATTATAGTGCTGTTATTTATGTTTTCAGTATTTTCACTATCATCTTGAACACAGCTTATGAAATTTTTTTTTGATCATCGCGTTACACTTCTTAACAAGGCGAATACTTTTTTTCGGGTATTATCGTGTGTTTCCTCAGTATTTAATCCACTCTTTACAACACGATAAATATTTTATTCCCCATAATTTCCGAGAACTAATATGACATTACAAAAATCAATACTTGCCGCTGCCATCACATTGGCAACGTTTAACAGCTATTCAGCTTCTTTTCAGTTAAATGAAACCAGTGCTTCTGGCTTAGGTCGTGCATTTGCTGGTGATTCAGTGATCGCCGACGACGCGGCTGTTTTAGCGCGCAACCCAGCAGCCATGGCCTTATTCGACAAAAGCTCTTTTTCATTAGCAGCCACGTATATCGATCCCGGTGTCAATATTAAAGGTATGGATGCACCCGATATGCTTGGCGCAGACTACGATGTTAGTCAACTTGACCAAGATGGCGTGGTACCAACCGCTATTATTCCAGCCATGTATTTTATTAACCCGGTCAATGATACTTTTGCTTATGGTATTGGCATTAATTCAAATTTTGGCCTTAAAAGTGAATACGACAACGATTATGCTGCTGGCTCGATTGGTGGTAAAACCGACCTGAAAACGGTCAACGCTAATATCAGTGGCTCATACCGTGTCAATGCACAGCTTAGTCTAGGTTTAGGTATGAACCTAGTCTACGGTGAGGCTGAATTAATTAGGCATGCAGGCAGCGTGTTAAAAGCGGGTGTTACCATTCCTGGCGTTGGTACTCTTGTTGCACCAGTACCAACCAGTACTGAAATTGTTAATATGGCAGGTGATGATTTTGGTTATGGTTGGAATGCCGGTGTTGTTTATGAAATCAATGAAGATCACCGATTTGCGCTTTCTTATCGTAGTAAAGTAGAGCTTGCATTTGAAGGCGAATTTTCTGGACTTGCAGTACCGGAAACTGCTGCTAGCTTATCGGTAGATATGCCAGCCGTGTCAGAGTTTTCAGGTTTTCATCAAGTTACACCGCAATGGGCTACACATTACAGCATTATGTATACGCAATGGTCGAGTTTTGAAAAACTTGAAGCCTATGCCGGCAATGAACTAGCGTTTGAAAAGCAAGAGAATTTTGAAGATAGCTATCGCTTTGCTTTAGGCGCAACCTATGATGTTAATCCAGTACTCGCGTTAAGACTTGGTGTTGCGTTTGACCAATCTGCTGCTGAAGACTATCGTTCAATTTCAATACCTGATAGTGACCGATTATGGTACAGCGCTGGCGCTACATATCAGTTAAGTAGCACTGAGAGCATCGATTTTGGTATTTCATATATTAACGGCGATAATGTCGTGGTCACTGAAGAAGATGCTTTATTAGGTCAATTACCTGAATCACTTAGTGCATTTGTTGGTAATAAAGACTGGAGCTTTAGCTCAGAAGGTAACGCCTTGCTGTTGGCCGTGCAGTACAACAAAAGCTTTTAAGGTGATAAGGTGTTTTGCGCAGTTAATTAAACATTCACCTTATTTACCGGTAGTTTAAAGCGTTTTTTTAGCTTTATATCAGCTAAACAGTGCTTCAGTTAAAGCCAATCGTGTAGACGATTGGTTTTTTTATACTTAAGGTAAGTCTCCATTATTGATACGGGTTCTAACCTTTGATGCTGGTATGAGTAAAATAGCTTTATGCTATTACTTTGATTTAAAATAAACTTTCAATAACAGTTGGACGTTGACCTAAAATATTCGCTGTTTTGGCTAAACGTTCGATCTTATTTATTTACATTATGTCGACTTAATAACAGCAGCTTACAGATTAATGTAATGCTATACTTTTGACAATAACACGATATTCCAGTGACAAATATTCTACATTTAAGAGGTTTTTATGGCACAACAAGGTTCTGGCGGTAATGTTTTAGCAGCGATATGCAGTTTTTTTATTCCAGGTTTAGGCCAATTGGTGCAAGGGCGTTTACTGCCTGCTATTTTGTTTTTTGTTTTCGCCAGTATTTTCTGGGCACTTTCATGGTTAATCTTTCCGATTGCCTTCGCACTTATTACACACTTGTGGGCAATTATTGACGCGGCAAAATTCTCCAGCGGTAACAGATTTTGAAAACATTAAAAACGCAAAATAGCGCAGTATCAAGATTATACTTGGTTGTTATTGCCCTAGTGTTGCTGGTTGGTTGTCAATCGGCTTATTATTCTGCCATGGAAAAAGTGGGTGTGCATAAGCGCGATATTATGCTCGATCGAGTTGAAAACGCCCAAGGCGCTCAAGAAGATGCTCAGCAACAGTTCCAATCGGCATTAGAGCAGCTATCTCAATTGATAAATTACGACGGTGGTGATTTAACTACGCAATATGAATTGGTCAATGACCAATATCAAGCCAGTAAAGCTTCGGCTGAAGAAGTGGCTTCTCGTATTGATGCTATTGAAAGCGTTGCCGATGCGCTGTTTGCTGAATGGAATGAAGAAATTCAACAATATTCAAGTAATAGCTTAAAGCAAAAAAGCCAGCAAAAACTGAGAAAAACCGAGCGTAATTACCAAAGTTTAATTAAGTCGATGTACCGAGCTAAAGACGGAATGGCACCTGTGTTATCAGCCTTAAAAGATAATAGTTTATATCTCAAACATAATTTAAATGCGCAGGCTATTGGCGCCTTACAAGGCGAGTATAAAACTATTAAACGCGATGTTGAATCTTTAGTGTCAGAAATGAGTAAAGCGATAGCGCAATCACAGCAATTCATCAATTTGTTAAAAGCAGAATAGCTTGTGAAGCTTTTTATTTTACCGACCATGGTACTCACATTGCGATAGTTTTTTTGTCTTTTTATTATATATAATTAATCATGTAAAACAGGAGCATAAGCAAACTACTTTGTGTATAGCTCTGTGTTATTTCTTCAACGTATAGGAATCCAACATGGGTCGTTATTTTAAACGCCTTAGTCAAATTTTAGTTATTAGCTTTATTCTCCTTTATGGTCTTATTTGGTTACTCTCACCGATTATAATTCGTTATGCTCTCAATACCTATGGACTGCCAAAGCCTTTATTGCTAACTTCTGCATCTAGTATTCGCTATAACCCATTTACAGCTCATTTAACTATTAGTCATTTAGAAGTTAAGACTAATCAGCAAAGCAGCGCACTTAAACTGCAAAGTCTGAACGCAGAATTACATTTACATCAGTTATTGTTTGATAAAATTTATGTTGCCGAATTTACGGTCAATGGCCTATTTATTCCTGTTACGGTCAATGAGTCGTCACTCAATGTTGCTGGTATTGAATTACGTAGCGAAAATTCACCGCCGTTAGCAACAGAAGCAGAAACAGAGCAAGCAAGCACTGACTTTCCTTATCAAGTTATTATCCCTGAATTTACTTTGACCGATGCTCACATCGAATTAGTGCATTTTTCACAAACACATAACATTCAATTAGATTCCTTTTCTTTACAGAACATTTTACTTGCACAAAATGAACAAGAGATTAAATTAAATTTAGTCAGCCATTTAAATGGCGCACTGATAGAAGTTGCTTTAGATGGTCGTTTGTTGAAACAACAAGGCCAAATTAGTATAGATTTGAATGCGAAAAATATTGCCTTAAGTTCAGCAAAAACTTTTTTGCCTAGTTCTATATCAGCATTTGATGGCAAAGTAAGTTTTGCCAGTAAAATGGATATTGTTATCAGCAATGAGCAAACATCAGTCAATACTAGTGACCTAATAGCCTCAGTTGATGATCTGCATGTCGAGCAAAATAATATTGCTCTAGCTATTAAGCGTCAAAAAATTCAAGTGCAAGATTTAGCGGTGTTATTACAGCCAAATAAACCCATCAATGTTGATGTCATGTTGAATTATGTTATTGAAGGGCTTGCGGCAAAATCGAAAGAGAATAATGCGCTCTTAGCTGAAATAGCAAATGTATCAGCCAATAATATTGCCCTTCAATACCAGCAAAACATGGCTAAAGTAACGATTGAAAATGTGCAAGTGGCTAACAGTGAGTTTTCAAAAAATAGGCAACAAAATATGCCAGCATTAGCCGCCTTTAATAGCTTGTCGGTAAATAATATTGAGTATACGCCTGAGCTTATCGCCGTTAATAATATGACGTTATCCGGACTTGTGGCTAATGTTTTATTAGATAAAGAAAAGCAATTGGCGACACTGGTTGCGCTTGCAAATAACGAGGATACAAAAACACTTGGCACTGAGCAAGAAAGTAAAACGGCTGATAATGAGCTTGTTACACAAGAGCTGGTAGTTGATGAAACGAATAAACCTGTTAAGCCTATATTTAGACTAGGGCAGTTTAGCTTGCTTGATGGCGCACAGATAGACTTTAAAGATACTAGTGTTATGCCGTATTATGAGCGCAAGGTTAACATTACTCATTTGCTTTTGTCAGATGTTGATAGTGGCAAGCCTGAGCAGGAAGTTGTGCTTAATATACAAGGAAAAAGCGATAAATATGCTAGTTTTGACCTAAAAGGGCGAGGCTTACCCTTTGCTCCCCAGCAGAAGTTCACGCTAGATGCTGTGGTTAAAGAGGTGAGTTTACCGGGTATTTCTAGCTATATTAAAGAGGCTTTACAATACGAGATTGAAAGTGGCCAACTTGATATAACGCTTAAAGCCGCCTTGACGGGTAAGCAACTGAATGGTGATATTGATTTATTACTTCGAGGTATAGAGTTCACTTCAGCGGATGATCATGAAAGAGGTGTGATAAAAGAGCAATTTAGTGTGCCATTTAATGTTGCTTTGGGTATGTTAAAAGACTCTGATGGTAATGTAGCCTTGTCGCTACCACTCACTGGCGATACCAGTTCACCTTCATTTGGCTTGTCAGGCTTGTTAACGTTATTGGTTAAACAGGCGACGATGTCAGCGGCAAAAGATTATTTGATCACCACGTTTGTCCCTTATGCCAGTGTGATGAAAGTTGCCATGGCAGCAGGTGAATTTGCCCTTAAACTAAGAATAAACGACTTAACTTATCCGGCCAGCGCAACTGAATTGAATACGGAACAACTGGAATTTAGTCGCCAAATGTCTGTGATGCTTGCCGATAGAGACAAGGTTAATGTTAAGCTTTGTGCTGTAGCAACCGCGAGCGATATTGCATTGACTGATGCTTCACAAGCGCATCAGCCAGAAAACATAGCGCGCTTAAATATACTATCGCAACAACGTGTGGAGATATTTAAAGCGCACATGGTTGAGCAATTAAAAGTTCCTTCAGCACGGCTTTTGTTTTGTACGCCACAAATAGACACTTCAAACGGGGCTAAACCACGTATAAAGTTTGTTATTTAGGTTATTTACTTGCTTAATAAGTCGTTCACTTAATTAATCAAATGAGTCTAACTTTAGTGTTTATAAAAAAAGTAGGGCTGTTATTTTATAACAGCATCAAGCATCAAGTATAAAGGGATAGCAAGAAGTGCCATAGTTATTCTATGGTTAGTTTCTTCGCATACAACACAAGTATAAGGCAAGACCAGCTTAAATTGATACGACAATAACTGCTACAACAGTTGCTGCAACAGAGCGAAATCTCTCGTACTTGTGTGTTAAAAATTCGGCTAATACGCCGAATTTTTTGCTTTTAATTAATGCTTACGATTGACTTGTGGCTTGAGTTAAACGTTGAAAAAGTTTTTCAGCTTGTACTCTTTCACTAAATATTGATGTGTTATCTAAGCTTTTTTTAAGTACGGTTAATGCTTCTTTGTTACGTTCAAGCTTGGTCAATATGAAGGCTAAATGATAAGTAATACTTGGGTTGTTTGAGTCCATAGCATAAGCATTTCGTAGTAGGTTTAAGGCTAAGTCATAATCGCCTTGTTGAGCGATGATCCAAGCATAAGTATCTGAAAATGCGGCTGACGTCGAGTTAATCTCAACGGCTTGCTTTGCGTAAAACCTAGCTGATTCCAAATCTTCAAATTGTAAAATATTGGCTAAATTATTTAATATCGCCGCCTGATTTTCTAGCGATTTAACGCTAGCCAGTTTTTCGTAGTGTGGCTTAGCGGCTAATAAATTGACATTATTTAAATAATGATCAGCAAGTAAATTGCGCGCTAAATGGTAGTCAGGAAAATCTTCCAGCAGTGCAGTTACCAGCTGAATAAATTCATCATTTTTTATATTTAGCTGCGCGAGTTGATAGAGTTTGATTAATGCTTGGGTATTTTTCTTATCAAGTATTAAGGTTTTAAAGTAATACGCTTGAGCGGGTAGAAATTGTTGTTGGGCATAATAATAATGGCCACGAAGTAGTGCCGTAAGACTATTTTTTGGATGTTGTTGTTCAATGCTATTTAAAAGCTTGTTGCTTACAACATAATCTTGCAAAATTAAATTTATATTAACCAGCGCAAATTCAATGTTAAGTTTATCAGCTGAGTTACCCTCTAGGGTAGAAAGAGCTTGCTCAAGACTCACCTTACTTGCGACTAACATGTTTGCTTTAGCTTGAAGTTCGGCTAACGCATAAAAGTCTTGTGAAGACTTTGCCAAACTCGATAATATATCTATTTGCTTGTTGCTGTTGTCTTGTTCTTTTAAGGCTAAGTAAACTTGCGCTTTTAAGCGTACATATTTAGGATTTAAAAAACTTAACTTGGTTAATTGATCCAATAAACTCATTGCCGCTATGTTCTTTTGCTGGCTAATATAAATATACAGCAAAGTCTCCAATGCAGAGATGTTGCTTTGTTCTTTTTGTAACAGCTGAACAAGTGTTGCAATGGCGTGGTCAACTTCGCCCAAATCTCGATTGATTTTTGCTTGCAATATTAATACCTGACTTGCATTGGGGGTGCGTGCTAATAAGTCATGACAAATAGTTAACGCTGGCGCGAGTTGATTCACTAAGGCAAGGGCAGAAGCTTTATTGAAAAGGCTGGTATAATCATTGGGTTTTATCACTAAAATTTGTTCAATAATGGTTAATGCTTCAAGCCATTTGTTTTGTGCTAAAAGCAGTGTAGATTTCAATTTTAAGTAATCACTATTGTTTACATCAGTTATCAGTAAGTTATCTGCGATAAGCATTGCAGCAGCAATATTATTATTTTCTTTTAAAATTAGCGCTTTGGTGATCAGTAATTTTGGATGTGCATCTAGGTCGAGCGCACTATCAAGTAAGGCTAAAGCGCTAGTTGATTGGTTAAGACGAGTTAACAATAGCGCTTCTGCACTAAGATAGTCAGCTGTTTTTTGAAAGTGAACAGGCAAATTATTTAACATTTGTTCAGCTTTAAAGAGTTTATTTTTTTTCAGGTATATTTCTACTAACTGCAGTGATAATTTTAGATCATTTTTAATTAACGCTGGCTTATTTTCAAGTGTCGTTTGTGCTTTAGACCACTGCCCTTGGCTTATATAGATAGAGACTAGTAAATTAATGGCAAATAAGTCGTCTGAATTATCCTTTAGATAAGCTTGCAGTTGTGTTTGTGCTAGCTCAAAATCCCCTTTGACATAAGCACTGACACTAGCGACATAGAGCAACGACTGATTACTTTGCTTGTCTTCATCACTCAGTAAAGATAAGCGATTGCTGATGTCGTCTAAAATTAAGCGAGACTCTGCTTCTTGATGGTTATTTGATAGCAGTCGGCTTTTTAGTAAGAGTGCGAAGGGGTCTTCAGGGCTATTTTTTAGCACTAAATTAATAATGCTTAAGGCATCATTTATACGATTTTCACCGGTATATACATTAGCAAGTGTACGTTGAATAAAGGGGTCTAATGGCGCAAGCTGATAGGCTTTTTCCAATGCGATTAAGGCCTGCTTATATTCAAATTTGGCTATGTGTAATTGCCCTTGCAAATACCAACCTTTTGCATCTTCAGGAAATAAAGATAACAGGTGGGTTATTTTTTCATTTGCTTGGAGGTGTTTTTTTTGCGCTAAAAAATGAGTGGAGAGGCTTTGTAGTACCTTAATGTTATCTGGCGCTATCACATAGGCTTGTTGTACATATAAGTTGGTTTTTTCTATTTCGCCTAAAGCACTATAGGCATTAGCAGCTAATAATAACCATTGTAAGTGGTTGTTGTTATCTAACTTTCCTAAATCGTTTAATGCAACCACTTGTTGGTATTGTTTAGATAACATCAATGCGTTAGCTAATTCATTTAATATTAAATTGATGTCGGCACCATTGCTTAACGCTTCTTGATATAAGCTTGCGCTGTCAGTGTAATGATGCTTTTGTAGTAGTATTTTTGCCATTAATAATTGGCTGGGTAAGTCATCAGGCGTATTTTTTAAAGCATTTTTTAGATGTATATAAGCCGCTTCTATTTCACTGGCATTAAATGCGATGTGGGCTTTTTCATAGTCATAACTGGCATAACTTGCATAACTAAAAGGAATGACCATCATTGACAATATTAAAACGGTATAGCGCATAGTACCTCGGGTTTCTTTAAAAGTAGTGTTGATATTGAAAATTTTATAATAGAATTTTTAGTAAAAATAATACGCGAGCAGAAATGAAAAAAAGATGGTCAAAGCCATCTTTTTTATTGATCAGGGTTAAGTGCGGCGTTTACCAAAACGCACTAAGCAGATTAACGCGATTAAAAACATGACTATCGTATTAGGCTCAGGTACTTGCGCTGGATCACTAGCTGATTTGCTGAAAGAAACACCAGATAGCTTCATTCCATCATTACCTTCCCATGCGGCATTACCACCAAATACAGAATTTAATGCGCCAATTAACCACATAGTTGAATACTGGTCCTGAGTATTACCATGAAAATTTGAGTAATAACCACTAGCATTTTCGACTTGAGCATAATCTGACTTTAGGGTATGGCCACTTGCTAAGCCAGCCCAAGTTTTGTTATTTAAACTGTTAAAATTAGTCAACACTGAATTATCTAACGCTGCTACACTGACTTGGGTTTGGCTTGCACTTTTTGCTATCCAGCTATAGCTTGCACTGACTAATGATACTGCTTCAGAAAAAGACAATAGAAAGAAGTCATAGTCTTTATAACCACAAGTACCAAAATTATCTGCAGAATGGCTGTATGTATTGCAGTAACCACCATGTTGTTCGTCTTGATTTTGCATAGACCAACCACCATTAAATTTATCAAAATCTACAGCGCGTTTAATTGCACTGTCTTGACTACGATCGGTTGATAAATTAGCGGTATCAGACCAGCCAGAGACATTAATAGTTACGCCATCGACGTTAACATCAAACTGATTAAAGTTACTTCTTGTTTCATTTACGTGACCAAAACCTGCGGTTGTGGTACTTGCTAATGCAGACCCAGAGAGTAATAACAATCCTGCCATCATTAGCCTTGTGAACGAATACCTCATTAATCTACTCCTATAATTCTTTATTAAATGTATATTAATATTTTCGACATATACAACGCGTTAAGCAAAAAGCAGGCCGATATACTTTGTTCTTTACTTACAGTTAGTTATGTTTATGTTTTTTTTGAACTGTAAAAAAAGCTGACAATATTTTAAGGTATTTATACTAATGACTCGCATTTCACTGCTTTTAACTTTAATCTATTAAAAAATAACAGTTATTATGGTGTGATGTGAAGATAAGTTGCTCGAGAATTTGGTGCTTAGTTACTTTTGAACTTTTACGTTTGTTTACCACTAAGCGTGGCTTATTGGCGTTATCAGCCTTTGCCACAATCTGGTTTATTATCTTGTATTATTTTGTTGGCTCTGCGTCTTCAATGGTTATTTCGCCTTCATTTGAAAGCATGGCGTCGCAACTGTTTGGTGCTCTGGGACTAACGGCACTGTTAGATTGGCCGGTCGCTGAATACGCTATTTATTGGTTGGTGGCGGTATATTTTTTCCCAAGCTTTGCTTTATTGGTCTGTAGCGATCAGTTTTGTTCAGATAAGCATCGTGGCACATTAAGGTTTATCACCCTAAGAACAACCCGAGCCGAGTTAGTATTAGGGCGTTATTTAGGTCAGCTGCTTATTATAGCGATATTAATATTGCTGACCTCAATAGCGACAACTGTATTAGCCAGTGTGCGAGATGTAACACTTTTATCGGCCAGCCTACAGATAGGTGCTAAATTATCTTTAGAATTATTAATTGTTGTTATGCCGTTTATTGCCTTAATGGCATTGCTTAATAACTTGGTTAATTCAGCGCGACTGGCGATAGTTGCCGCCACATTATTTTTTGCTTTAGGCCCCTTGGTGCTTGCTTTTATTCAATATCAATTTGGCCAAGTTTTTTATCTAAACTGGCTGTTTCCAGGTGAGCAAATAAGCAGTATTTTATCGCAAAATAACATGGTAACTAGCCAATATTTATTACCTTTAATACAGACCACTTTGTTATTAATGACCAGCCATTTCCTGATGAAGAGGGCATCACTATGAGTTTAATTATCGATGTTCAACAAGTCACGAAACGATATGGAGATAAAACAGCCCTAAACAAGGTTGAGTTTTCCTTAGAAAAAGGTGCGCCAGTGGCTTTAGTGGGCCCTAATGGTGCAGGTAAAACCACTTTGTTCAGCTTGTTATGTGGCTATATTCAGCCATCATCAGGCAAGATTAGTATATTAGGACATGCCCCTGGAAATTCAGCGCTGTTTGGGCGTTTGTCAGCCTTGCCCCAAGATGCCCAATTAGACCCTAGGTTTACGATTGCGATGCAATTAAACTTTTATGCTCGCTTACAAGGTATGAGCAACAAGTTGGCTAAAAAAGATACGGCTAGGGTTTTAGACATGGTAGGTTTGTCGGATGCATTAACTAGCCTACCAAGTGAGTTATCGCACGGTATGCGAAAACGCGCAACCATAGCGCAAGCCTTATTAGGTAGCCCGGAAATTGTCATGTTAGATGAAGCAACCGCTGGGCTTGACCCTGCTAATGCTAGAGAGATACGCGCTATTGTTAGTGAGCATGCCAGCGACGTTAACTTTATTTTAAGCTCTCATGATCTGAGTGAACTTGAGCGACTATGTGATCAGGTGCTTTATCTCGATAATGGTCAGTTAAAACAGCATCAAACGCTGAATAATAATGACAGTGCTGGATTTTTAACGCTGAGAATGAAACAAATTTATCCAGAAATTATACCGGTAATATTACAAATTCCTGGGGTTAGTCAGGTGGCTATGACACAAGATAAAGAATACTTACTTACCATCAGTAATGAGCAAGGTAAGCTAAGTATTGAAATGAATTTATTAACGGCTTTAGCAAGCAATAATTGGTCTTATACTCAACTTATTAATGGTAAAACACTTGAAAACCAATTGTTTTAACGAAAAAACATCTGAAATTTTTTGATGGGAATATCACTGTTGTACTACTCACTTACCTCGTTAAGGGTAAATAGATAAAGACCATTTCCTGCGTTATGGATTTCAACCATATGTCTATATCGCTGTCGGTGATTAAGTTAATACAGGGTGCAGCCGTAGAGAATAACTCTTCTTGGCGGTGCAACCCTATCTCGCTCTACCTTCATTATCCATGCCTTTTAGCTAATCTTTTATTGATTTGCAAAAAGTTGCCTATTTAAGAGGAGCGGGTATATATTCTCCCTCTAAGCTCGCTGGTATTTGGCCATTAGATAAATTATTAAGCCAGCTTAGATACTGCTCATAAGACATAGGTTTAGCATAGTAATAACCTTGGCCAATATCGCAACCAAAACTGCGTAAAGTTTCTTCATCTAAGCTGCTATTGATACCTTCTGCGACCACTTCTAAGCCTAGCCCTTTTGCCATTTTTACTGCAGTTTCCGCAATAACTTTACGTTTATTATTGCTACAAACATTTTCAACAAATTCTCGGTCTACTTTTAACTCTTGGAACGGCAACTGATTAATTTGCGACATGGAAGCATAGCCAGTACCAAAGTCGTCAAGACTAATCGTAATACCTAATTTAATAAGGTTTTCTATGGTTTCTATTGCGATGTTATTTTGTGCAAAAGAAACAGATTCTGTTAATTCGAAAATGATTTTTTCTGCTTTAATATCACTGAGATTAATTATCTTGGTGATGTCATCAATAAAATTTTCTTGAATAAGGTCTTTACCACTGATGTTGATAGACACCATGTGATTGAGACCCGTATGTTGGGTTAGCGCTGCTTGTTGACTCAAAGCTGTTTCTACTACCCATAAGGTTAATGAGGGTATTAAACCAAAGTCTTCCGCGACAGGAATAAAAATGTCAGGTGAAACATGACCAAGCGTTGGATGCTGCCAGCGAATTAAACATTCACTACCACAGACTTTATTGGTTTTTAAATCGATCTGCGGTTGATGAAATAACTCAAATCCTTGCGTTGTTATTGCTTGTTGTAGGTCAATGGCCAACTGTATTGATGAAGGACTACTTTGGTTATCTTTTGGCGTGAAGTAAGCCCATTTATTTTGCGTTAACTCAGCTTTATTTGCGGCAATTGACGCGTTATTGATCATACTTGTACTTGAGCTATCATGAGCAGAAAAGTTTGCTAAACCAACATACGCGGATAATGGCAGTTTGAGATCTTTAATATAAAAAACATCACGAACGGCTTGCTGAATTGAGTTAACAAATAGTGCTATATCTTGCTCGTTAGGTGAATTGTCAATGACGATAGCCAAGCTGCTATTTTCGAGATAGCAGAGTTTCTCAAATTGCTCAGTGATATTAAGTACAGCATCATTAAACCTGAACAATGAAGATAATTTTAGATAGACCTGTTGAAAGAATTGGATGCATATTTGTTCATTGATATACAGTTCGATACGGTGAAATTGCTCTGGTTTGATCACTATTACAGTAAAGTCTTGCTTACCTTCTTCTATTAGCTGACTGATTTTATGGTCTAAATTTGTTTGTCTCGGTAAATGGTTACTTTGGTGGTAGGCAACCATAGTTAGCTTTTCTTGCTCATTGCGGCGAATACGCTCAGCTAAGGCAAATGACATAAAAGTTACTTCAATCATGATGGCAAATAGGAGTGCATTACCCGTTAAAAAGCTATATTCAAGCTGATTAAGCAGTACCATAGGTTGAATAACACCGCCAATTAATAAGGGCAACCAGGACAAGAAGTAAAAACGTGCCCATAAAAAATCTCTTTTCAGGCGGTTAAGAATTAAGAAGAGTGTGACAATGTAAAATATTGGCTGCAGAGAGAAAAAAAGTTTAATTTGTGTTAATTCGTCGAGTGAAAGAGAATATAGCCCTAATAAACTTAGAACAATACTAAATACAATTGAATATTTGTAAGCCCAATGTTTTAAACGGTCATAACGTAAAAAATAAACCGTAAATAACAGTAAGAAAATAATGAGTAAAAAATGTGTAAAGATAATATATTTATTGAGTAACTGCATTACCTGGTCGGAGAAAAGAAAATATCCATAACCTGTTAATGAGGACAGTGCTGCAAAAGCAGATAATAAGTAACCAATATACAATAAATAAACTTTATCTTTGTCAGCAAAAAATAATACTAAGTTATATATTGCCATGATGAGTAATATGCCGATAAATGCGCCATATATTAATTGAGATAGCATTACTCTTTGTTCGAAGTCTTGCGGGGTAAATAACAGCAGAGGAATATTAGGAGGACCAGAGTTTTTCACTTTTATCAGGTATTCACTATGGCCGAATTGATTCAGTTGTAGTCTTGCATAAGGGTAAACATTTTGGCTTAACGCTTTTGAGTTGGCGCGTTTATGATAAATTTCTTCTGGCGCAGTTAAGGCGTTTAGTTGATAAACGATAAAAACATCAAGCATACTATGTTCGGCCATCAATATTAGTTGCTTGTTGCCACTATCTTGAATAAAGCTTTCTGGCGCGCTGGCAGTTATCGATGTTTTATTAATAGGATAATGCAGGGATAGTTTTATCCAATAACTTTGCTGTGCTAATGTATAAGGAATACTATTTAATTTACTAGCGATAAAGTCAGTATTACTTAAGACATTATTAAGATCAGTATTGTTAGTTTTATCAATGTAATAGCTGCTATTAATAGTAACGTCACTATTTAGTCCGCTGATGTTTTTTTGGTCAATATTATGAATAAGGCCAGCAAAGCTTACAACAATAGCAAGTAAAATGATGGCAATTAAAGCGGTGGAAATTCTTTTGCTGAATTCGGAAAATATCAAGAAATACATACTCATCTAAGTGAATGATAATTCAAAATGTTGGCCTTGCGGTTAACTTTCAAGACTCACCACATTTTCGTTACGGCACACATCATTTCGCTCAACAGCTTGTAGTCTAATGCTTAGCTTATTAGATATTTTTACTAGATTATATTACCTTGCTATACAGAATAATTGCACGTTAAAGGTGCTACATTGTACAAATAACAAAAAAGTACAACTAACGCTATAGCCAGTAAAAATAAGCAGTAAAAAAATCGTCAGTTCAATAGTCGCTAAAAAATTTAATATTTCGATTACCAACAATGTAACAGAAATATGACTATCAAGTCACTGTTTTAGTATTAATGAAATAATTTATGAATAAAATTCAACGACTAGGGCGTAAAATAAGCTTGTCAGATATAAAGCTTTTGCTGGTCTATTTTATTGATCAAATCAAAAATACGCAAATAATTAGCGGTAAGTGGAATTAACTTGATAAATATGGATTTCACTAAGGGTGTTGTTATCAAAAAAAATACAAGCTTAGCAGGCAAGCTTTTTATCTGGCGTGTAGTGCAAGCCATTAGCGCGTAAAAAGCATGAAATTGGCTATGTAATCCGTGTGGTTGAATATAAAGCGGGGGCAAATTTTGCTCGAGATAATTAACCTTTAGGCGAGGACAACTTTGTTCTTTTAGGGACTTATTCTGATGAGACTGTCGTTATCCCAGCGGGTAGTTATTTTTTGTAATCCTAAAGGCTTTGTACACGCAGCTTTTAGTGTCGATGGCTGTAGACTGCGGGTTAAGTGAACAACACCTTTATTGTTATTATTAAGATTAATATTGGCAATAAAGGTATTGCAATTATTTGACTACATAGTGATATTTAGATCTTTGATGATAATGAATAGTGTTTTAATGCTCTTTAATCTATTAATGAAGTCATACGTGGAGAAAAAGTATAGCGATTAATTTGTTTTTTGTTGGGTTCACATTGAGCTAAGCGGCTAGTACTGGGTAGTAATAACCACTCCCTTCGATGCGCATAGCCGACAGGTAGTGCCTTGTTGAGATCATAACAAACATGCATTGCTCTTTTATAGGTTAACACAAAACGTTTTTGGTTCTCACCCTGCCATTTCCACGCAGCTCGATATGAAAGTTCATCTTTTGTATGATACCCAAAATGAGAAAAAGTATAGGGGCTAAAATAAATTAATTGCTCCTTTAATCCTATTATGGCTAATTCACTATTTTTTGGGATTTTTTTTGTTATTTCCAAATAGACATTTTTAGGTGTTTTAACCGGATTTAATAATTGATATCCCCAAGTGCTATAGAGTATCCAGACCATTGACGAGGCAATAGGCCAACTTAACCACCTATGGTTTCGATAAGTCAACCACGCTGTTATTTGCCCAATAGCACCAAGTGTAAACAAGTAAAACCACGGCGTAATATGGTATTTTTCAGTTAATTTCAATGTTGATTTTATTTCAACTATTCCTACAATACCAGTAAGTAAAGCGCACAATGAACTGATAAACACAAAGGACCAAATCAGTAATTTTGGCCATTTTTTAGAAAGTATCGAGGACAAATAGGGTGCTACTACCAATGACAGCATGGGTAAGGCTGGTAATAAATATACCCCGCGCTTTCCTGGACTATAACTAAAAAAAATAACAACAAGCACTACCCAGCCTAATAGCAGAATAATTCTGCGATCCAGTTGTAATATTGCACGGTACCAGTGTTTGATTAGCCAAGGTAATAAAAGACACGTAGGCAGCCAAAAAATAGGAATAACCTCAATCAGGTAATACCAAAAAGGCTTAAGGTGGTGCCAAGCATTGGCATAACGCTCCCCAGTTTGTTTAAATAAAATGTTATCTCGGTATTGTTCTAAAAGTGGATTTTGCGATTGCTCCACCCAATAAAGCATTGGGATTAACCATAGTAAGGTAGTCCCTAGTAATACTAGTAGGCCTGTTAACCAACGCCATTCTCCTTTAATTTCAGATTCTTGTGGGGCAATAATTCGTAATGCGACATAGGGAATAAGCATGAATATAGGTAAAAAACCAACACCTTTTGTGATGATGCCAATTCCCATAAAAAAGCAGGCGGTAAAGTACCATCGCCAATTTTCACCCAGTAATAAATGGCGGGCCAAGCCATAGCAGCCTATGGTGATCCAACAACAAACCATGGCATCAATTTGTGCCGCTTTTGCTTGCAGGACAAACTGTATGGTAGACAGCAATAGCAAGGAGGCATACCAACCTATTTGGCTAGACCATAATCTACGTCCTAAATCGTAAACAAGAAAGCAAGTTACAATAGAGCAAATTGCTGATGGAAGTAAAAACGAAACGGTAATCGAATCGGTTAACCAATAAAGAATAGCGATACTCCACATAAAAACAGGAGGTTTGTCGGGATACAGCTCGCCACCACGCATGGGGAAAAACCATTGGCCTGTTTCAACCATTTCACGTGCAACTTGTGCGAACCTAGGTTCATCAGCTGGCCAGGGGTCACGCAAGCCGATACCGACAAGAATAATGCTCAGCGCAATAATAAAAAGCCAAATCAAGTTAAACTGGTGTTCTTGTCCTGTTTTAAAGTGCTGTTTGTTGAACCAATAAGCTGAGTTAATCATCAAGGGCGTAATCTTTTTATGTTAATTTTTATGAAAATTTCATTGAATAGCAATAACCTTTCACGCTAGCCAGCATTCATTAAGTTTTTGGCATAGAAGGCTTTATACCACTTTACAAATCGCTCAACGCCAACCGTAACAGTTACTTGGGGTTTAAAACCTGTGATTTGAAATAGCTCATCTACTTCAGCATAAGTTTGATAAACATCACCGGGTTGTATAGGTAACATGTTTTTATGTGCTTTTACTCCTAGTGTGCTTTCTAATGATTCGACAAAAGAAAGTAGGTTAACTGGTTGGCCGTTGCCTATGTTATATATTTTATAAGGGGCTTTTTCTGATTTTGGTATCACATCCTGTATGCGAAAAATACCTTCAACAATATCATCAACATAAGTAAAGTCTCTCCACATGTTACCGTTATTATAAAGATCAATCGCTTCATTATTTATTATTGCTTTAGTGAACTTGAAAAGTGCCATGTCAGGCCTTCCCCACGGTCCGTATACTGTAAAAAACCTTAACCCTGTTGTTGGAATCTTATATAAATGTGAGTAGCTATGTGCCATCAACTCATTTGATTTTTTAGTGGCAGCATAAAGTGAAATTGGGGTGTCTACTGAATTTTTTGTACTATAAGGTACTTTGTTATTGAGTCCGTAAACTGAACTAGATGAAGCATAAATCAAGTGCTCAACATTTGTACGGCGACACCCTTCAAGAATCGTAAGGTGCCCAACTAAATTGGCATCGGCATACGCCATCGGATTATCTATGGAATACCTTACCCCTGCCTGCGCTGCAAGATGAATGACACGGTTGAATTTTCCCTCTTTAAATAGGCTTGCTACACCATCTCTGTCGGCAATATCTAATTTAATAAAATGAAAGTTAGAGTTTTTGTCAAGCTCCTTTAAGCGAGCATACTTCAATTTAACATCGTAGTAGTCATTTATGTTATCAATACCGACAACACTTATACCTTGTTGACACAGTTTATTAACAACATGAAAACCAATAAATCCCGCGGCCCCAGTAACGAGTATCTTCATACCATATTCCTCTTAATACTGTCTCCTCTGCCTATTGCGTAATAAGAGAATCCTTTTTGAGTCAGTAACTTATCATCGTATAAATTTCTCCCATCAATAATGACGCTATAATTTAATTTTTGTTTAATCAAGTCAAAATCAGGCGTCCTGAATTGGCCCCACTCGGTACAAATAACCAAAGCATCGGCATCGTTTAATGCTTGCTCTGCATTGTTTACTAAATTTAAATTTTCACAGAGACCAAAAATTTTATGACATGCTGCATTGGCTTCAGGGTCGTAGGCTTGTATTTTTGCCCCGGCCTTTAATAATGAGCGAATTAAAGTAATGGCAGGTGCTTCACGCACATCATCTGTTTCAGGCTTAAAAGCTAGTCCCCATATGGCAACAGTTTTGCCCATTAAGTCGTGGCTAAAGTGGAGAGCTAAATAAGAAAAAAGTTTCTGTTTTTGTTGCTCATTTATTGCTTCAACGGCTTCAAGTATATGTGGTTGATAGTCAAGGTTATGGGCACTGTGAATTAATGCTTTTATGTCCTTTGGAAAACATGATCCACCATAACCACAACCTGGATAGATAAATTGATAACCAATACGGGAGTCAGCACCTATACCTTGTCGCACAGACTCTATATCAGCTCCCATTCGTTCTGCAATGTTGGCCATTTCATTCATAAAGCTAATTTTTGTCGCTAACATACAATTTGCTGCATATTTGGTTAATTCAGCTGAACGTACGTCCATAGTAATAATGCGATTTCGGCTACGATTAAAAGGTGCATATAATGCGCTTAAAGTGGTTATGCTTTCTTGATCGCATGTGCCTAAAATAATTCTTTCAGGTCGTAAACAATCATTAACTGCCGCTCCTTCTTTTAAAAATTCTGGATTAGATACCACCTGAAAATTAAAAGACTGTTCTCGTGCAAGTAATACAGTAGATATTGTATTATGTATCTTATCGGTTGTGCCTACTGGCACAGTTGATTTATTGACAATAATTTGAGGTGATTCCATATACAATGCAATAGACTGAGCTACTGAAAGCACATACTGTAAGTCAGCTTCCCCAGTAGACTTTGCCGGAGTGCCAACAGCAATTATTTGAATAGATGAGTGTTTAACGCCTATTTGAGCATGTGTTGTAAACGTTATTAAATTTTGTTTGTGCGCTTTATTTATCAGGGTAGATAAACCTGGTTCGTGAATTGGAATAATCCCCGATCTTAAATCACTAATTTTTATTTCATCGATATCAACACACATCACATTATGGCCAACAGATGCTAATGCAGCTGCTTGTACTAAGCCAACGTAACCAATACCATATATCGTTACCTTCATAAATTTCCTTATTTATTTGACAGACAAGCTGATTGAATTTTGTGAATAAAGTGAAGAATATTATTCGGTTACACTATTCTGCAAGAGCGTTTTTTATGTTGTTTGTATAGTAAAGCACTGAGCAAAGTGGAAATAATAAACAGTATGATACTCAAGCTTATCTTCCAATAGGAGAGAACTTGTACACCACTACCCGCTAAGGAAAAAACGATCATTTGCGGTAAATAGCCAATGAATGATCCTGCGATGAATGGTTTGAGCTTGATCTTGGCTGCACCAGCTACTGAGTTAGTGAGTAAATTACTACCGACAGGCAATGACCTTATAATAATGGTTTTACTAAAGGTGTACTGGTTTAAGAAATGATAAACTGCATCAAGTCGAACAGGATGTTTTTTAATGATAAATGGCCGAATAATAAAGCGAGCTATATAGAAACTAAGTAAACAGCCAAGTGTTGTCGCAACAGTTGCTACTAAGGTGCCATAGGTAAAACCAAATGCGTAACCACCTAGGAAAGCAACCATTTGGCGAGGAAATCCACAAGCGGTTGTTAATACACCTATAATAAGGAAGTACAAAAAACCGTTAATGCCGTTATTGGCTATTTCATTATCTATCCATAACTCATTTATATACTCCGACAATAACCCGGTACTTATCGCTAACGCAGTGAAAAGAAATAAAACAAAAACAATTGTTTTTGTTCCTAAACTTGTTATCGAAAGCATAAAATCTCTCTACTATAACTTTTCAATGATAGTGGTTTGTTTATGTCGGCGTTGAAGCCAACAAACGGCAAACATATCTATAATACCTACCCACAAGCGGTTCCACATATTGTATTTAGAAATACCCGCTTGACGGTCTCTGTGATCAACTTCCACGACAACAATTTTTCCATGCAAGCGATGAATAAGTGCAGGAATAAAACGGTGCATATGATCAAAATAAGGTAATAACTGGAAGGTATGTTTTGGGAAAATTTTTAAGCCACAACCCGTATCTGGAGTGCCGTCATTGAGTATGGCTGAACGGACTCGATTTGCTACACGTGACTGAAATCGTTTCCATGGGGTATCTTTCCTGTTCTTGCGATAGCCGGCAATACAAAAATGCTCACCATGGTTAAATTCAGCTGCTTTACAAAGCAATGCTGGAATATTCGCGGGATTATTTTGGCCGTCGGCATCGAGTGTAACAATTAGCTCTCCTGATGCCGCTTGAATACCATTATAAACAGCAGTGCTTTGTCCGACACTTTCAGCATGTTTTAATATGCGAAGGACAGCATAACCATTGTCCTTAAGTCGCTTAATTTCTTCATAAGTGCCATCAGTACTGCCATCATCAACATAAATTATTTCAAAGTCAGCTAAATCACCGATGGCGTTATATATTTCTTCAACTAAAGGCTGAATATTTTCAATTTCATTCTTAGCGGGGATCACGACAGAAAGCATTAGTAGTTATTTCCTTGAAAGTATCAGAATTTTAGTTAAGTTAACTTAACTAAATAGTGTAGAACATATCTTCAAAAACTTGTGATTTTAAAATTTTTCACTAACTTTTTTCACTAACTTTTATAGTAACTTGGAAGCAAAAAGTTTGTCATGGCTGAGTGAGAGTGTCTTTGTAATGTCAGCAGACAGGCCTATTCTTGTGACAACAGATTGGATGCTTGTTATATTATGGCGCTCTTTGATGATTGAACTGATTTTGATTAACATACACATAGGCCAACTCATAGAGCGAAAAAGAGCAAAAAAAAGTTGCTTAGTGTCTTTGTAAGTACGCAATATTCTCTGTTTTTAAATACCAACACTCTTTAAAATTAGTCCATTAATAATTGCTATGGTCAAGGCATGTTAAAGCTAGGTGTAGCAGGGCAAACGGAAAAATTGGTCAATAAAGCGTTATTGTTTAAGCTTGCAGTTCACCGCTAATTGGCGAGATATAGCTAAAGTTCGTTGCTAAGATAGCCTGTAATTTATGAGGAATAAAAAACATGTGCGGTCGGTTCAATATGACCTTTGATAAGGGTGTTAAAAAACTTTATACCAGCTTAAAAATTAACAAGGTAATTGATAATCCTATTGATAGCCGTTGTGTAAAAGCGGCGGATACCATTTCCATTGTCAGGAATGTAGGTGAACAACGGCGTGTGGAAAATGCTACTTGGTGGTTATTGTTAGACCAAACGGAAAATGATTTTAAACCGTCTAAATTCACTTCATTTAATACACGATATGATAAGTTAAATACCCCAAGAAGTGCAGGTTATCAAGCGTACCGTAGTTCACGATGTGTTATTGCGGTTAAAGGTTTTGGTGAAACTGAATTTGTGAATAAAAAACCTATACATTATTACGATATGGCAGCAGAGTCTGGTGGTTTAATACTTGGCGGTTTGTGTCGTGAATGGAAGCACCAAACAACAGGTGAAATAAAACTTAGCTGCTCGGTTATTACCTTGCCACCACACCCAAAGCTGATGAAAATTCACAGCAAAGCAATGCCGCTAATCCTACCGCAAGAATCACTATTAGTAGATAGGTGGCTAAATACTCAATTTAATGAGGTTGAGCAATTTGAACACTTGCTAAAACCCCATATTCCACAAAATCTTATTGCTCACCAGATTGATAAACCTATGACTTATAAAACGATCTCAGAGTCACAGCTTATTAACCATGATTGATTCGATATGGTGGCCTTAACGTTCAATCAAACCAGAGCCAGCTGTCATCATTGGGCAAAAAAACCGTTCGTTTAATACGCATTTTGATACAAATATGACACTCCAGCAGATGCAGGTAAGGAACAAACATTACCCATTATTGACGTTGATAAGCTATTGTAAACTTAGCACAAAAAGTAGACGTTTAAATATGAACAGACTAGGATTATTGGCTTTGGTAGCAAAGTAGAGCTGTGATCTATCATAGTTGGTCTTAGTCATGATGTGAAAAATGAACTTTGCGTCAGACTTGTTTAACGTTTAATGCGTCATTTTCTAACGCTTAATATGGCCCTTAACGAATTAGAGATAAATAAAAAATTGGCGTTAAATTTTATAATAACAAAACCTTAAAATTTCATAGGCTTCTCGGGTTTTGATAAAGTCATCTGCACAGCCGCCTTTATCAGGGTGATTAATGAAAACTTTTTTTTGGTAAGCCTGACGTATCTTAGACCAATCCACACCTTGATTTAGTCCTAAAGTCGTCAGAGCATCGCCAACCTTATCTACTGCCTGATATTTTTGCCAAAAACTATCAAAAAGTGATTCAACCTCTTCAACAGTGATGTTATTCAAATTAGACCAGTCCAAATAGTAGTGGGCCAGATCATTATCGCGCGTGGTCAGGGAATTTTTAACGCCAGCGCAATGTGGCATCAGACAAATTTCTAAAGGAAAAATTGTCAGTGAAAAACCCTCTGTTTGAATATCATGTTGAATTTGATACAGCGCATTCATAACAAAAAAATTCTTTTGGAAAATGGCTATCTGAGGAGCGACATCCGTTAGAATAAGCGAAAGAAAGTCTTGTTCACAAAGCTTCACCAAATCAAGCAGAGAGCAGGAACTTTTCTGCTCTCTTAAATATCTCAGTATCGAAATAATTAAAGGATTGGTCATAGTTTTAGTTCCTTTTCTATTTATTGCACACATATGACTGTCAGCTGGCACAGTACAAGCTAGCGTTTACTGGTTAGAGTCAAGAGTATCATGCTCGCTCTTAAGCAAACCATAGCAATTATGAGGATGTCAGGTCAAAATAGTACTAACTCTTAAGCTTTTCAGCTCAGCCAAAATATCCGCTGTTAGCCAATAGAAGACTATTTTATCAACATATAAAAGAGCGCTTAATATACTTTCTAATGACATGCTTTATTTAAACAATAAAAAATTTTCAACAACACTTATACACACGCCATACATTAATAAATGCTGTGATAGCTATAGATTTTGAGTTAACTTATTAAGTCTTCAAGTAAGCGTTAATATCAAGAGTGGCGTGATTATAAATTTTTATTTGTAATCAATAAGTAAGTAATTAATAAGTAATCATTATGAATCTGACTGATATTAGAATAAAAGCTAACCTGCTTAAAAAGCAGACTATTATAGTGTATTATGTTTCTCGTGATCCACGACTACCTGTGCATATTAAAATATTAGCAATATTAATTGCAGCTTACGCATTAAGTCCTATCGATCTTATCCCAGATTTTATACCCATAATAGGCTTATTAGACGACATTATTATTATTCCTCTTGGTTTGGCTTTAATAATAAAACTTACGCCTTCACATATCATCGACAATGCAAAGCGACAGGCTGAATACGCAGAAAAAAGGCCAATAAGTTACACAGCCGCTGTTGTATTCATTATTATTTGGCTTACCATCCTATATATATTTGGGCGTTGGTTTTATCACTTAATATCAAACAATTAAACTAATTAAACGTGACGTTTTAGAGCGCAAGCATATTAGATATAATCTAAATCCACGATATCATAAGAATGAGTCATGAGTGCAATATGGTAGTAGCCTGCTTTTTTAACACAGCTAAAAATGTCCACTAATAGCGAGAAGCCCACATTACGTTTAATGGCTGTAATGGCCACTTCTACGTCTAATATAGTGGTCAGTGGTAGTTTTTTCAGGTGAAACAGAAGAAGAATTTGAAGAGTGATTAAATCTTTAAGAAGCAGCGTAATTAAACTGTGTGGGTTGTTTTAAATACTCTCCTGTTAAAGGTGCTAAGTCGAATTATTTACTCAAGTGAGGTAATGGAATACAAGCTTCATCACTTTATGAAAGTACTAGAGAAGACAAGCGTGGATAAATTTCAGGCAGCCACGGGGCAAAAAATTCAGTTCTAATTGATGAAGTTAACTCTCTTAGCGCGCTAAGAGAGTGTTATATGGATGGTCCAAAAATAGCGGGCATAGTTTATTCACCAGATGATTATGATGCTAAACCAGATGTTCGAGTATGGAGGAAAAAATTATTCATGCAAACGAACATGATTTCTTGGGGTATTTGCGTAGAGCACTAAAAAAGCTTAACTATTCATGTAAGATTATTTATTTGAATATAGAAAGTTTTTTGAGTGAAACTCAACTAAAGGGATAGCATACCCCTTTAGTTACTCCCTGTTTATTCTTTGCTTAAAAATCAACTTACCGCTTGAATCCGTTTTATCTGGTTGTTTACATCAGATAAATTTCCTGTTTTAATCCAAACTTTTGCGCCATTACTTCTTGCCGTTACTGCTAGTGTGTCGCCTAACGGTAAACGCATCCAGCTATGCTTTTGCAGTAAATCATTTTGTGCTTGTAATTCCCCGGCTAATACTAATACCTCTGCACCTTCAGGAACTGATAAACTTATTTTTGTATTCGGTTCAAAATAATAAACCGACACTTCTTCATGTTTGTCTTTGTATAAAGGGGTAATAGATACGCCAACTGTTTGCGAAGGAATCGCTGACATTTTATTTATCTGGAGGCGAACATGGGTTCTATCTTCAGGTTGAAACTGCCACAATTTTACAAAAATAATACAGCCGTTATCAGAGCGTGGCGTATGACTAGATTGCGGAGGATTTCGAACATACGAGCCGATAGGGAAATCTCCACTTTCATCTTGAAATACACCGTCAAGTACAACAAACTCTTCGCCGCCGGTATGAACATGAGGAGAAAATTTACTGCCTTTTGCGTATCTTACTATGCTGGTTGCTCTAGCTACCTCGCCACCCACTCTATCTAGAGGTTTTCTTTCAACGCCTGGCATGGGTGAGGCTAACCAGTCTAATGAGGCACTATGAACAACGGCTCTTTGCGTAAAATCATCAAAAATTCCCATCAGTAAATCCTAGTTAAAAAAGAGTAAAGGGGAGCGAGTCGTTAATGCCATTAAAGCGGTTAAACAACTCGCGATATAGTTTTATTTAAGGCTTGGTCGGTCTTGTATCTTTGCACGCCATGCAAGTAAATGTGTATATTGACTTGGCACGGTTAGTTTACCAAAATCAGCAAAAGCAAGACCTGCGAATAAGGTGATATCAGCCATCGTAAATTCGTTACCGGCGACATACGGCGTGGTACTTAATACGGTATTAAAATATTTAAAACCGGCCAATACATTTTTAGCTTGTTTATTGCCCCATGCTTTATTTTGGTCTATTTCAAGATCGGGTCCTAAACCATCAGTTGCATGATGAAAATAAGTAGCGGCAGCATCAAGTACCATAAATTCAGCTCTGCGTTGCATCATGCTAATAACAGCACGCTCTTTAGCAGACGTTCCTGTTAATGAAATGCCGGCAAATGTGTGATCGATATATTCAATAATAGCTGAACATTCAGAAAGATAAGTACCATCATCTAATTCGAGTACTGGAACACCAGCAGCTGGATTTTTTACTAGGAAAGCATCACTTCTATGCTCAGCGTTCATTACGTCAACAGGAACAAAAGTAACCTGGTCTAGCGCATTTTTTTCAGCTAAAGCCATTCGAACACGAAGTGGATTAGGAAAACCTTCAACATCATATATTTTCATTTTTATTTCCAATTAATGAGTGTATTTAAATAAGCATTATTTTATTTACTACCAATTTACTTAGTTTTATATCTAACAACCAAGCTGTCTATCTATTGGTAGGTAGCTTGGTTGTTTTTATATCAATTGTCAAATGTTAACTTATAGCTAAATGTAGCTGCTAGTGCGTTGTAAAATAAATTGCTTTTAAATTGCACGTCAGTTAATATTTATCTATCAGTAGGTAGGTTAGAGGTGTTGATGAATGAGGTATTGATGAATAAAAAGCGCGTAATTATTGTTGGTGGTGGATTAGCTGGTTTGTACACAGCGTTTCAGTTAGAACAGTTAAATATTCCCTATGTGCTTTTTGAAGCGAAAGATGTTTTTGGTGGGCGCATTCATAGCGAACAGCCTAAGGTAAATAATGATGAGTCATTATTTCATGATCTTGGCCCAACATGGATATTTCCGCATCATTATCGTATGAAAGCATTGGCGGCTAATTTGCAGCAAAATTTATTTCATCAACATATTGCTGGCGCGGTTGTTTATCATGAACATACGAATATAGCACCTAAAATCATTAAAAATGGCCAAGGGCCTTTATTGCATCGTTTAGAAGGGGGGCTATATAAACTCATTTTGGCTTTGCAAGCTAAGTTATCAAAAAGTAACTATCAGCTTAGTTCTCAAGTGGATAGTTTAATAAAGATCAATGACACTTGGCAAGTGACAGTGAAAAATACAAAAGATGCTTCGGTGGTTATTCACGAAACCGACAATTTAATATTAGCCTTACCACCCAGACTTATTCATGAATACTTAATGCCTGCTCATTGGGCGAGTGAAGCGTTAACAAAAGCGTTAGTGGCTGTACCCACTTGGATGGCAAACCAAGCAAAGTTTATAGCGACTTATAATAAACCTTTTTGGCGAAACAATGGCTTGGCAGGACAAGCATTTAGTCGCGTTGGACCTATGATAGAAATTCATGATGCCTCAGCAGCAGATCAGCAGGGTTTTGCATTGTTTGGTTTTATTGGACTTTCATCCCAAGCCATAAAAAGTGTTTCTATTGAACATTTAAAAGCCCAGTGCGTTAATCAGCTTAAGTTATTGTTTGGCGAAGCAGCCGAGGACTATGAACAGTGTTATTTAAAAAGTTGGGGTAACGATGTCCATGTTGCCACAGATAACGACAGAACAGAGCCACCGGCGCATCCTGATTTTCATATAAAGCAATTTTCTCAGGAGTTATCGTCATTAAATTTATATTTGGCAGGTAGTGAGTTTTCTGAGCAAGACGCGGGTTACCTTGAAGGCGCGATTAACGCCGCTGATACAGCGATTAGTTTATTGAAAAAAGAAGTCTTGTTTACAAGTCACTAAAATGGACAAGCATCTTAGTGGTATCAATTTAGCGAAATTATTAAGTATTTGAATAAAATGACTTAGTCATTGATAATGGCTGAGATTATTGAGTAATTAACACCAGCAGCAACCTTGTCTGCTTATATCGCTAATATGGGCCTTAAAGTTACTCAATAACTTCATTATTTACTTAACCTCTCAGATAGCATTTATTTATGAATAAAAAATCTCAAATACTCACATTAGCTGAAAACAAAGTAAGGTCTGGCGGCTACGGTAATTTTAGCTTTAGAGAGCTTGCCGATGAAATCGGCATTAAAAGCTCAAGTGTGCATTATTATTTTCGCACGAAAGCTGATTTAGCTGCAGAATTAGCCCATCAGTATACCGATGTGTTTTTAGCATCACTAAATGATGAGAAAGCAAAGCAACCAGAGAGTAGTGCGATTAAGCTCTATATTAATATGTTCAAAGCGGCATTGGAAAAAGATAACCAAATGTGCTTATGTGGTTTATTAGGCGCACAGTTAGACGCCTTACCAGAGCAAGTAAAAAGTGAAATTAAACGTTTTTTTGAATTGAATATAAACTGGTTACAACAAAGATATATTGAAGAAAAAGACATGACAGTAGCAAGTGCCAAAGCTAAAGCTATTCAGTTATTAGCCTCTTTAGAGGGTATGATGATTTTATCTAAAGTATTAGATGATAAAACGGCTTTTGATAATATTCAAGATTATCTTTAACCGCGTATTCTTACAAACTATGCTGTTTAGGCGAAGTTGTTAGACAATATTTACCTAAGCTATGTGTCATTGTTGTGCCATTATTGTGGAATGGTTATCGCATTAAGCCATATTAGAAAAACACCTAAATCTCATTTTTATGTTCGATCACATTAGTCCGATCAAATAAGTCCACTGACATAAGCCCATGAATAGCCTAGACGAAGCTAAATCTATATAAAATTAATCCCAAAAAACAGGGTCAAAGCGAAACAAAAATAATTCAGCCAATGCTTGTGTAAACACATTTGGCAGTCGCAGACAGTGAGTCTCTAATTTACTCAAACACACAGGTAATAGTTGGCTAGGTTTCGTTTAGCTAGACAATTTTAGTCAACTATAACTTAGCCAACGATAACTTAGCCTGCTATTTAGGTGTTGAGCAATATAAGGACGCAGATATGAAGACAGATAAAGTTGCTGAGAATTTTAGCGATATAGAAGGGGCAACGGTTGTTATTACGCATAGAGTGCGTGAGGGCAAGCATGCCGATTACGAAAGTTGGTCTAATGAAATTGCGCCGCTTTGCAAAGCCTCAAAAGGGAATCTGGACTGGCACATCGTCCGTCCAATTTCTGGACTGACCGGAACCTACACAATTATTATCCGATTTGACACTCGAGCACATTTACAAGACTGGATGGAGTCGCCGACTCGCTCTCGTCTGATTGACAAGGTTCAGCCGTTATTAGTCACTGGCGATGATTTTTTTATCAGTAGTGGACTAGACTTCTGGTTTACCCCAGAAAGAGCTAAAGCTAAAGTACCCGTACGCTGGAAACAGTGCATAGTGACATGGTCTGCCATTTACCCTTTAGTGCTTGGTGTGCCGATAGTCATTGCACCCGTGCTGCAACTATTACACTTTCCCGATAATCACTTTATAACTACGCTTGCAGTAACAGGTGTCATCGTTTTTCTCATGGTTTATTGGATCATGCCTCGTTACACACGATTTATCCAGCGATGGCTATTCAGTTGAGGCACACTTGTAGCCCAACAACAACGTGCAGATAATAGTTTTTTCTACGCTTTCTTCGGCAAATCGCGGCTGAAATGGGATTTTTTCACTACTAAGAGAGATTTTTTTGATGGAATTTAAAATATTCGGTCTTTTTATCATTACAGCTTTAACTGAAATTATGGGTTGTTATTTACCGTATCTTTGGTTGCGTGAAGATAAGTCAATTTGGTTATTGGTTCCAGCGGCTCTGAGCTTGGCCGCATTTTCGTGGTTGCTTTCTCTGCATCCTGAGGCCGCTGGTAGAGTTTATGCAGCCTATGGTGGTGTTTATATTTTTATGGCTATTTTATGGTTATGGGTTATAGAAGGAATTCGCCCAACAGCATGGGATTTAGTGGGTTCAGGAGTAGCACTTCTGGGTATGGCTATTATTATGTTTGCCCCCCGCACGTCATAACAATTAAAAAATGTAAACTGTGCGGCTGTTTCAGCGCTGATATAGCGAGAAAATCTTAACGTTATTAGGGTGTCTAAAAAAGGTTTACCCCAGATACAGCCACTTGAAAATAAACGTTTTTAGAGACTAAATACAATCCAAAAATGACTACGACTTAGGCTTTACAGTGGCTAAAGTATCACCATCAAATAGTTAACGTTATTTGGTATTTAATTTTCTGTAGAAATAGTAACCTAATTAATATAGTTAAATTGTGATTTTAAAATTTGTGAAGCCTTAAAAATTATTCTATTTTATAAGTCTGTTATAAGTCTTCATTTTGTTTTAAAAATGAAAAATTTACAAGTGAGATAAACATGTCAAAAAAATTAGATAGTGATATCCCTCAAGAAGCATTTGACTGGTACGACGAATATGCTCATGGAGGAATGGATCGCAGAGCCTTTATGGCAAAATTAGGTACTTTGGTTGCTGTTGGTTATTCCATGGCCTTATTAACATCCACACTGATGCCTAATTATGTCTTAGCCGAACAAGTCTCTTTTAATGACGCTGAAATAAAAGCAACCTATGAGACCTTTGATTCCCCAAATGGTTACGGCAAAGGCGCTGGCTATTTAGTCACGCCAACCAATAAAACAGGCACTTTACCCGTTGTTTTAGTTATTCATGAAAATAGGGGACTGAACCCATACGTAAAAGATGTCACTCGTCGGCTGGCTAAAGCGGGTTATCTTGCCTTTGCTCCAGATGCTCTGTTTACACTAGGAGGATATCCTGGGAATGACGATGAGGGTAGAGCAATGCAAAAAACCATGGAGCGTTCTAAAATACAACAAGATTTTGTTGCAGCAGCAAAATTCATCAAGAAGCATGACAGAAGTAACGGGAAACTCGGTGCTGTTGGCTTTTGTTTTGGCGGCTACATAGTTAATTATTTAGCTGCGATTGAGTCTGATCTTATTATTGCTGGAGTACCTTTTTATGGCACACCTGCACAAAGTGAGTTAAGGAAAAATATTAAGGCTTCGTTACTTATTCAGCTTGCTGAACTTGATGAAAGAGTTAACAAATATTGGCCTGAATATGAGAACGACTTAAAAAAGGTAGGAGCCCCTTATCAAATGCACATGTATAAAAATGCCCAACATGGTTTTCATAATGACTCTACTGGGCGCTATGATAAAGAAAGTGCAGACCTTGCATGGGATCGTACATTAGCATTTTTTGCTGAAAAACTAGTTTAAAAATGCTTCGTTGGAGGATACAAAAGTAAGGGATAACGTCAGTTTTTTGGGTGATTAATAAGGGCGTAAATGATCACTTTGGGGTGTTTTTGACAGCCAACGTTGATTTTACTCAGCTCTTTATAACTTAAATAACTATAGCCTCAGATAATTTAACAGCATAATAGACCTCTACATCAAGATAACATCAGCTATTTTCCACTTACAATGATGGGGTAAATGCGTTATATCTATAGGCTAGTGATGGTAAAATATGATGTTTGTAAATTTAACTATTGGGTAACTGAAATAAAAATGATAAAAGTACTTATTGAGCGTGTACTCGCTGACGATATGGAAAGCACATACGATTCTGAAATTCGTAAAAGTTTAACCGCAATAATGACGGCAAAAGGTTATATTTCCGGCGCATCATACCGCAACATTAATAATCCTAATATTAGAACGATTATCACCAACTGGGATAATGTGGCTTGTTGGAATCGTTGGCATAAGTCAAAAACACGTCGTGAAGTTAATAAGGCGATTATTTTAATGCTAATACAAGACGAAAAAATTAAAGTATTAATATCGCAGTCATAATTTTTCTGCTAACGTCTGCAAAGCGCTCAAGAGAGTCATTGTTGGGACGATTTTGAACACCAAAAAACGACTGCTTTATCGCAATAGTTATGGTTAACTCTCCCTCCAAAGGCAGCGAAATTGCCTCAGGTTTTGAGACATTTAAAATCGGCATTAAGTTTCAGTGCTTTCTGATATAGATAAAGCATGGTCTATTTCAACAGCGAAATATTCAATTGTGCTTTCTAAATTTGAATGTCTAAGCAATAGTTGGCTCGCGGCTAAAATTTTTGCTTGAGCGTAAATTAGTGATGCTTTAGCTCTTCACAGAGCATGTATTTTATACTGGGTTATATCTAAGCCTATAGTGGACACCCAGTAGTTAACTATATTTGTATCATAGTGATAGCAGATATGTTTCCTAATTTCTTTTGACCAACAGCTTTACCTTACGCCAAGTAGGGATTATTTAATCCTATTGACGTGCAAAAATGAAAAGGTGAGGTTTATAAATAGGGATACTCATTATTCAATTGTGTATGTAAAGGCGTTGCTATTAATATATGGCACCTCTAATTTACTGATCCCTGCATCTTCAAGTAGTTTCGGTATAAAAATATAAAAATATAAAAATATAAAAATATAGTAATAGAGCAGAAAATGCAATGCATGCGGAGAAAGAGCAGCGTTGGGTTGGTTTCAAAAATTATTTTTTTGCGATCTGTTCTAATAAAAGTTATTCAATGATGGTTTCGGAGAAAATAATAATGTCAGAAATAAATAAGTTTTCAAAAACAGTCACTTTAGACGAATCACAACCTGCTTCACAAGCCATGCTTTATGCTATTGGTTTGACAGAAGAGGACATGAAAAAAGCACAAGTGGGTATCGTTTCTACAGGATGGGAAGGCAACCCCTGCAATATGCATTTAAATGATCTTGCTAAAGAAGTCAAAAAAAGTGTCATTGCTGCTGATTTGGTGGGATTAATCTTTCACACCATAGGGGTGAGTGACGGTATTTCAAACGGAACGGCAGGCATGAAGTATTCCTTAGTTTCTCGTGATGTAATTGCTGATTCTATTGAAACGGTTGCCGGTGCTCAATATTATGATGCTATGGTGGCAATCGTTGGCTGTGATAAAAACATGCCCGGGGCAATGATGGCCTTGGCGCGTGTTAATCGTCCAGGTATATTGGTTTATGGCGGCTCTGTTAAAGCGGGAAAATGGAAAGGTGAAGACTTGAATATTGTCTCTGCTTTCGAAGCTTATGGAAAAAAATTACAGGGCGTTATCTCTGATGAAGACTATAAAGGTGTGATTCAAAATGCGATCCCAGGAGCGGGCGCTTGTGGTGGAATGTACACCGCAAACACTATGTCTTCAGCGATTGAGGCTTTAGGGATGAGCCTGCCTTACTCTTCGTCTAATCTAGCGGTGAGTGAGGAGAAAAAGATAGAAGTGACCAAAGTGGGTGATGCCATTAAAAATCTACTGGAAAAAGACATAAAACCACAAGATATTATGACCAAAAAAGCGTTTGAAAATGCTTTAAGAATGATCATGGTTTTAGGCGGCTCTACTAACGCAACTTTGCATATGATAGCCATGGCGCGAGCCTGTGGTGTTGATTTAGGTTTAGATGATTTCCAAGCTATGGCTGACAAAACGCCATTGTTGGCAAACTTAAAGCCCTCAGGTGAATACTTAATGCAAGACTTACATGCCATAGGCGGGATCCCTGCGGTAATGAAGTATTTATTGGCTGAAGGTTTGTTGCATGGTGATTGTTTGACCGTTACAGGGCAAACCATTGCAGAAAACTTAGCTGATTTACCTGGCCTGCCAGCAGTTCAAGATATTATCAGACCTTTAAGTAACCCATTAAAAGCAACGGGTCACTTACAAATTCTTTATGGAAACTTGGCTTCTGAAGGCTCAGTTGCCAAAATTACAGGCAAAGAAGGCGAAGTATTCGAAGGTCCAGCAAGAGTTTATGAAGATGAATTCGCGGCAATAAAAGGTATTGAAGACGAAGTACAAAAAGGAGAGGTTATCGTTATCCGTTATTCTGGGCCCAAGGGAGCGCCTGGAATGCCTGAAATGCTAAAACCAACGTCAGCAGTAATGGGGGCGGGTCTTGGCAAAGACGTAGCACTAATCACTGATGGTAGATTCTCTGGAGGTTCTCACGGCTTTGTTGTTGGACACGTTACCCCTGAGGCTTCAGAAGGCGGATTGATTGCTTTGGTGCAAAATGGCGACATTATCCGTATTGATGCAGTGACGAACAAGTTGGAACTGAAAGTAGACGAGGCTGAAATTGCCCAGCGTAAAGCCGCATGGATAAAACCGGCTTATAGAGCTACCAATGGTGTATTACGAAAGTATATTGCCACGGTAAAATCTGCATCGCTAGGGTGTGTTACCGACGAAATAGACTAACAGAGCCCGTTTTCAGAGCCCGCTTTGATTTTGCATTCTGTTGTGATGCTATCAAAGCGGTCAAAGTTCTGAGATTAAGTTTCCAGCGAAAAATCTCCCGACACTATACGTGACTGTTTAGTCGACACACTAGGCTGTATAGTGCCCGCGCTGCGTTTACCTGAATGCAAAAGCACCTCAGTCTGTCTAGTTTTAACCACTAAATAGTCAAGATAAACCATAGGGTAGGCGGTGTCTGAAGATTTTATTTGCTATTGAATAACTTGCCTGATAACTGCATTGATTATACTAGATATCAATGTGGTTAAAATATCATCCTCATACATTGCTTTGAACTTATCGACGATTTATCTGAACCTCATACTTTTAACGTAAAATTATGAGGTTTTACTGTCCGTTGAGGTCAAACGTGTTTAACTAATTTTGGCAAGAAGTTAGATTATTTACCCTGTTGATCACCAGCAATACTTAAAATAGGAATTTCAACGCCAAAAATATTTTTATTTGAGACACCAAAATTATCAGACGAGTCCATAACTTCAAGCAATAACAAGCGAGAAATATTGAATGTAGTTAATAACTCTTCATCCCATTCTTGGCTGTGTATATTAAACAACACGGTACGCGATGGCTTTATTGCTTCAGTGCGGTGTTCTTTTTTGTTGGTTAATTTTGATAATATATAACTATCAAGGGTATCAAATGCTAATTCATCGTTTTCAGCACGAGCTGGGAACCTGCTACATTGTCTAAAATCCAGCGTATTTTAGCGGCCGAAAAATAAGGATCAATTAACAAGCCAGTTTTTCAGAGATTAATGTTTCTATATTATCGCTTTTGAGTTGTTGACAGTAATCACTGAGGCAACGATCTTGCTAAACTATAGCTAGATAAATGGGTATGCCAGTGTTGCGATTTCATATCAATGTAGTTTTAGGTGATTTGTAATGCCAATCGCTTTAATCGTATCAGTGCTATTATCAAGGGCAGCAATAACATTTTTACAGGTATTTTCTACTGTGCGCCAAATATCATCAGGGTCATGTCCAACCTTCAATCCAGCCATCATTGGGAAAATGTTGTAAAACTCCTTTTGAGCAGAATGTTCACTTCGGCCATCACGGTTAAATAATATAGCCCGAGAGCTGGTAGTGCCTTGATCAATTGATAGAATATAGTCAGTCATGCAAATCCAGTGATGTTATTGTTCGGTGTTAAATGATGTTAAAAAACGTTAACTTATGTTCGTTAATGTTCATTTATATTAGCCGTATATGTTTTATCCATTATTTACAACAGGATAAATAATATTATCAGCTAAATTTATTTGCTAATGTCATTCATCCTGTCAGAATAGTGACTAATTGTTACGTTAACTTAAGTTTTGATTAAAATTAACATAGTTGCTTTAATTCAAACGAATCAAATAATCCAAAAGTATAAATTAAATGAACCAACAACAACGCCAAGCGTTAATTATTGAGAAGATTCAAGAGCATGGTTTTGTAACCATTGACGAGCTGGTTGAACATTTTAAAGTAACACCTCAAACAGTGCGCCGTGATCTTAATCAACTTGCTAAAGCACAGAAAATTTCACGTCATCATGGTGGTGCGGGTACTGAATCGAGTACGGTGAATACTGATTATCAAACACGAAAAATTACCGATCTTCACTCAAAAGAAAAAATTGCTGCTGAGTTGGTGCAAATGATTCCTAATGGCGCATCGCTTTTTATTAATATTGGTACCACAATCGAAACTATTGCCCGAGCGTTACTAAACCATAAAGGTTTGCAGGTTGTAACCAATAATTTAAATGTTGCCTCAATACTTGGCGCTAAAGAAGACTTTACAGTAGTTATTGCCGGTGGCGAAGTTAGACACAGAGATGGTGGTGTTATGGGGGAGGCCACAGAAGACTTCATTAAAAAATTCCGGATGGATTTTGGTATTATTGGTATCAGTGGTATCGATTTAGATGGTTCATTATTAGATTTTGATTATAGAGAAGTCAGGGTAGCTCAAGCCATTATCGAGAATTCACGTCAAGTACTGTTAGCGGCTGATCAATCAAAATTTGGTCGCAACGCTATGGTACGCTTAGGTAACATTAGCCAAGTAGATCATTTTTTTACTGATGCGACACCACCGGATGAAATAAAACAAATTCTTGTCGACCATAAAGTCACTTTGCACTTAGTATAGTTTTGCATTTAATTTATGCTACCTGAGATCATTAATTAGGGTATAAATTTTTCCATTAAGTGTTGTCAAAGTAAGAAAGTTTATTTTTAACAAGGGTCTATGTCAGTTGAGCTGAGAAATATTCAACAACTATTTTAATGATTAACTACTGAGGAAATTTTTACTGCAATTTCTTGAGTAATATCATTATTTAAGAAATTGCATTATTCATTTAAAAGTCAATATTTTCCAATCCAATTACCGCTACTTTACTGATATTTTCCCCTCACTTTTATATAGTTCAATATAACATTAGTCTTTAATTAGCATAATTTAATAGGCAGATAGTGTTGAAATATATTAAGGCCAACAAGAAAAACTTCATTTAATAAGCCATTATCTAGATAACAGCCTGTCTCTATTATTAATCTCTTGTTTTATAAAACCTATCGAACAAACAGATGATCTAACATTAGCTTTACTTCTTTTATTAATTATCAAGTAGTTATTAAAAGAAGCAATAATAAATGTTCGTAAATGTTCGCTTTGTGTTGATATTATTTCTTTTTAAAGGTATTGTCAACAAAACAACATTGTATTATCAGTGGATTTAGCCAGTGAATTTAGCAATAAGAAAGTTAGAAGCTACGTCAGATTCTTCCTTGCGGCAATTAAAGAGGACAATATGAAAGATCAAAGTGTTATTTATGACTTACTCGTTATTGGTGGTGGAATCAATGGAACAGGCATTGCTGCTGATGCAAGTGGTAGAGGTCTAAATGTTTTACTTTGTGAAATGAATGATCTTGCCTCATCAACCTCATCAAACAGCAGTAAACTTATTCATGGCGGCTTACGCTACCTTGAGCATTACGAGTTTCGCTTAGTTCGTGAAGCGCTTGCTGAGCGTGAAACCTTATTAAAAAATGCGCCTCATATTATATGGCCTTTACGTTTTCGCTTGCCTCATCGCCGTCATTTACGCCCTTCATGGATGATCAGAATTGGTTTGTTTATGTATGATAACTTAGCTAAACGCGCTACCTTGAAAGGCTCGCATGGTATCAAGTTTGGCAAAAACAGCCCAGTTATTGACAGCATAACTAAAGGCTTTGAATATTCTGACGCTTGGGTTGATGATGCTCGTATGGTGGTGCTTAACGCGATAGCCGCTAGAGATAAAGGCGCAAATATTATGACACGCACTCGTTGCTCTAATGCTAAGCGAGTAAATAATATTTGGCAAGTAACCCTTCATGATAATTTAACGGGGCAACAGCAAACTGTTAAAGCTAAAGCTTTAGTTAATGCGGCAGGTCCATGGGTGACTAGCTTTTTTGATGACGCATTGAAAACACCTTCTCCGAAAAAAATTCGTTTGATCAAAGGTAGCCATATCATTGTGCCGCGTATTCATAATGAACCTCAGGCATATATTTTACAGAACGAAGATAAACGCATCGTTTTTGTTATTCCTTATGAAGATGACTTTTCTTTAGTCGGTACGACAGATATAGAGCATATTGGCGACCCAGCAACAGCTTGTATTTCAAAAGAAGAGAGTGACTACTTAGTGTCGATAGTTAATGCTCATTTCAAGCATCAAATAACCACTGAAGATATTGTTGCCACCTATTCAGGCGTAAGGCCTTTACTTGATGATGAATCAGATTCAGCCGCCGAGGTAACACGTGATTATACTTTTGAAGTAGATGCTCCTGACGGTAAAGCACCATTATTGTCAGTATTTGGTGGCAAGATCACAACCTATCGTAAATTATCTGAAGCGGCAGTTGATGGCATTATTAGTCATTTTCCTAAAGCGGGTAAAAGTTGGACAGCCGATGCTGCACTTCCAGGTGGTAATTTTGACACTCAACACAACCTACAAACTAGCCTTAAACGTCAATATAATTGGCTGCCGCGAAAAATAATTAATCGTTATGTTCGCTCATATGGCACCTTGAGTCATGAAATTTGTGCTGGTATTAGCTCAATGGATGAAATGGGCCAAAACTTTGGTGCTGGCCTTTATCAACGTGAGGTGGAGTATTTAATAGCACAAGAGTGGGCCGTTGACCTTGAAGATATTATCTGGCGACGCAGCAAATTAGGTTTGCACTTAACCCAAGTAGAAAAAGATACATTAGCAAGCTTTCTTGTAGCTTCTACTGACAGCTTGAAAGTCTTGTCAAAGCAAAATTCCCTATCAGAAAAAGTATAGCTATTTTACCTCCTATCTAAAACGATATCACTGACCTTGGCTGTTTCAGTAAGCTAAGGTCAGTGATAAAAATTAAAAATTAAAAATTAAAAATTAAAAATTAACAGCAGAGATTAATGTAAATTATTTAGCTGTTTCATTTGTTTGCAGTCCAGATGATTTACATCAGACTGCTTTTGTATACTTAATAGTTTTGCAATAAATAAAAGGCTCTGTTCCTGTTAGCTGTTATCCCTTAATATCATCTTAGTTTCACCAATATATTAACAGTGCATCACATTATTATGATTTGCAGATAAAGTGTCTTTACATGGCTACTGTCATTAACAAAACATTACGGTTTTACACCAGTCAGCGCTCTTTTTTCTAACGCATCAATTCTATCTTCTATTGGTGGGTGAGAAGTCCATAAATGGGTAAAGCCTTGCTTTTTTTTTTCACCGATACCAAAAGCGGCCAATTGCTCAGGTAGTGCTTCAGGTTCTTTTTGAGCTAAACGCTTTAAAGCACTGATCATATTTTGATGACCCGCTAAATCAGCACCACCTGTATCTGCTACAAATTCACGTTTTCTAGAGAAATACATCACAATAACGCTGGCGAGTATCGATAATAGAACTTGCGAGATAAGAACCGTAACAAAGTAACCAATACCATGTCCGCGATCATTTTTTAAGATAACTCTGTCAACTACATGGCCAACAAGGCGAGACAAAAACACAACAAAGGTATTCACCACCCCTTGAATTAACGTTAATGTTACCATGTCACCATTCGCAATATGGCTCATTTCATGACCAAGTACTGCTTCAATTTCACCCTGGGCCATATTATCAAGGAGTCCTTGAGATACAGCGACTAATGCATTGTTTTTAGTTGCTCCTGTAGCAAAAGCATTCATTTCATTTGAAGGAAAAATAGCGACTTCAGGCATTTTTATACCAACAATATTGGCTTGCTTTTCTACCGTTTGTATTAACCATTTATTAATGTTGGTTGTAGGTGCTGTAATAACAACTGCACCCGTCATTCGCTTCGCCATCCATTTAGAAATGAATAATGAGATAAACGAACCACCAAAACCAATAACACCTGAAAGTATCACTAAGGATTGGATATTTAAATCGGAGCCATTTTCTGCCAATATACTATCAACACCTAGCAGTCTTAATGTGACACTTAATACCAACATAATAGCAATGTTCGTAAGTAAAAAGAGAAAAATTCGTTTCATTATAATTCCTAAAGTTGAATGTTCAGATACATTATAGTATCAATGCTGAGATGAGAAAATTTACTCAAGTATTTGTGTGTTAAATCAGGTGATGAATGTGTAAAAGAAGATTAACTTGAATATTTACATCGACCATGAAAATTGTAATAAACCATAACTCAGACGGTGTAAAAACGTTTTGATCACTTTTTCGAATAAGCACAGAATACTTATGATTAATCTCAATACAATTCAATAACCCACTATATATTTAGTCTAATATTCAGTAAGTTAATTGATTCTATAGTAGATTTATGTTAGGTCATATTAAAGGTTTATCTCGCTCCCAAGTAATATTTCTTCTGAAATACTTGATAACTTTTTTTCTAAAGAAACCCCGGTCAGAGTAATAGACGTATTTGTCGATAACTTAGATCTAGAGCGCCTTGGCTTTAAAAGAATAAAAGGGTCGGTGACAGTTGATAATTAGTCTCATTTGATTGTTGTTTACTTTTAAATAATAACAATATCATATATTTAAACTAAACCTGTATTGGCTGTTATTTTTATGGTTAGTATCCTATGAATCAACTTAAATAAATAAAGTGATGATTATGAATTACAAAACTGTAGGAATACATATAACCAAAAAAAATAGAAAGTATTTTGTGGCTGAAATTAATAATCACAAAATTAAATTAGAATCAGATGCTATCAGAGAAAACTAGAATTAGGTGAGCAGTCACTTTTGGTGGAAGATATTAGTATCCGCAATAAATACGGGTCAAATGACAAATATAAACTAGCAACTACTATAGACAAGCAAAAATGTACTGACATTTACTTTTTCAAAAGTACGGTTAGTATGAAATATTGGACCACAGACACTAGCGAAAAATCAGTTTTTAGACTTAGTGTCCTTAATGAACTTCTAAACCAACAACGAGAGTAAAAATTATGGAATATAAGAACAATCATAATAAATGAAAGATATGACTATATTAGCCTTCTCATATAATGAGGCTATGTAAAAAAGTGTATTTAAATAAAGTGATTCAATCGAGGTAAGAAATGTGTGGCTAACTCTATTTATATTTAGCCAGCTGAATTGGAATAGAGCTAGTATTCTTTTTCTTTACAGCGATTTATTTAAAAAAATATAGTTGGGTACGCATCGAATCAATGGTTAGTTTAAGTTCAGTTTTGTTGACTTTACATTGCTATATTAAACTATGTTTTTATTTTCTTAATTGGGTTATTATTTCAACATAGCGTTTGAAATATAGGGTAAATACCCCTTTATATATTCCCCAAAAAAAACTACAAGTTGTTGATTTTATTAGGGTGTAAATACTCAAGAATGAATAGGTAATGGAAAATACAATGACTTATAATATGTTGAATTTAAAGGAAATAAAGTCTATCCTCTTTGTCTGTATGGGCAATATTTGTCGTTCGCCAAGTGCAGAAGCGGTTTTTCGTCAGAAATCACAAGCGCTCTCATTAATCATAGATTCAGCTGGGATCCTTGGTTCACATGCCCGTGAAAAACCTGATCACCGAGCACAAAAAGCGGGTATTGCACGAGGATATTCCTTTGATAAAATTAAGGCGCGTAAAGTTACTGAACAAGATTTTGAAAATTTTGACTTGATATTAGCGATGGATAAAAAAAACGTTCAAGATTTAATGAAAGTCGCGCCTGAAGGTCTTCAGTATAAAGTACAGTTATTTTTAGATTATGCGGAAAATGTTGAGGATCAAGAGGTACCAGATCCTTACTACGGTGGTGCTAAAGGCTTCCAGTTTGTTTTAGATTTAGTAGAAGATGCCAGTGACGGACTAATTAAACGCCTGATAAGTGCATAAAGGCATTTTAAGCTGAGCTTGAATAACCTTTAAGTATTAATAGCTGTGTTATGCCTATGTTATAAAATATTGCCTACTTGTGCTGGTTAAGCTACACCACGGCAGCGCTGCTCTCAATCACAATAGGCAGCTATTTCTTTTGCCTTGATTTATTTTCACTTCGTACAACAAGATCACAAACTTAATGACATTGGCATTAAGTAATTTGCAGACAGATAACTAGAGATAACTAGCTAAAATAGAAAACCAAAATACTAAAATACAGAAATTAAAAAGCCAATTGCGTAATGCAATTGGCTTTTTTTTAGCCCTTCAGATATTTATCCTGAAGATTAGTGGGTAACTTAACTAAGTGTTGGTTTAGTTGGACCCGCTGAATTTCGGCTAGTAACATTAGAAAAAAGTGCTGATTTTCCTGACTTAATATGCACTGTTCTCTGCTCATTCGCTACAAAGTCACGAGGAATAGTGCCATCACTAACAACAGTTTCTGGCTTAGTCATTGGCGCCGATGCTTTACCTGATGTTTTACTTGCTGCCGCTTTAACTTTACGTTTAATGTTTTTTACTTTAGCACGTACTTTCTTAGGTTTTTCATCAAGGGTTACTGGCTTATCTTCAGTAGAGGCTGCAACGCTATCTTCAACAGTTGCTGCAACAGCATTTACAATTGCTGGCGTTTCTACTTCAGTTTTTGCTACTAAAGGCTCTGGTGCTATTGTTGCAGGTTGTTCGATAGAAACTTGTTCTTCTATCTTAGCCTCTACTACAGGTGCCTCAGCTTTTTGGCTGTTAACTTCTTCAGTAGTGTCAGTATTTTCTACTTGTACTTCAGCGGTTGACGCTACTTCATTAACGGTTGATGTTGCTGCTTCGTCCGCTACGTTTGCTGTTTGCGTATTAACAGTTACATCAGCTTTAATAACGACTGTTTCAGGCTCATCAAAAGGTAAGTTTTGCTGAACTTCATTTTCTGTGTCATTAATCACTTGTGTTAATGCGTCTGCTTGTACCTTTTGAACTTGCTCAACACTAGGTGCTGTCTCAGATACTTCAGCCGTAGCATTAGCGTCATTAACATTACTACTAGACTCAACAGATTTTTGTTCTGGATAACGAGCCGTTACTGGATCTTCAGTAATTTCACTCTTAACATCGCTTGCCTCTGCATTTTGTCTACGACGTTGGCCGTGGGCACGCATATGGCGAGGAGAACGTCGGCTTCTTGGGCGTTGTTCTTCTTTTACATTGTTAGTTGCTTGTTCGACAGTGGCGTTATCAACATTATCAGTCGCATCTGCTACGGTTGAGTTATCAACTTTACTAGTCTCAACTTTACTAGTCTCAACTTTACTAGTTTCAACAGTATTGTGTTTAGGTGTCGTGTCTTGAACTAGGCTAACATCAGCTGCAATATTCTCAACATGCGTATTGTTTTTAACATCACTATTAACCCGCACTTTTTGGCGAATATTACGACGTTGACGACGCTCAGTTAGTTTGTCTTCTTTAGGTTTTTGTACGCGTTCTTTTTGAGGCTTAGCTGTTGTTGCAGGTGCCACAGGCGATGTAAGTGTTACATTGCTTTGGCTATTTGCATTATTGTCATTGGCCTCTTGAGATTTACGTTTGTCATTGCGAGAATCGTTGCGACCTTCATTACGAGAGTCATTATGGCTTTCGTTACGGTTTTCGTTACGTCCTTCATTACGGTTTTCGTTGCGAGAATCGTTACGATTATTGCGGCGCTGACCTTGACGAGCTCTTTGAGGGCGACGTTCACTACTTTTAGTGTTGCTCTCTTGAGGTTTTTTCGGTTCAGGTTTAATTTCTTCTTTTTCTTCTGCGGCAAAAAGAGACTTAGCCCAAGACACAATACCAGCAAGTAAGCTTTTTGTTTCAGCTTGTTTTACTACAACAGGCTCTGCAGGCTCTTGCTTTTTCGGGGCTTGTTTAGGTGAAGACATACCTTGAAGTAGCGGTTCATCACGTTTGTTGACTTCTTTATCAAATTTAGGCATCACAGCTTCTTCAGATGCTGCTTGTCTAATCATTACATCGTAGCTGGCTTCTTCGATACCTTCGTCATTTCTTACACGAATAACTTCATATTGTGGCGTGACCATATTCGGATTTGGGATAATAAGAATATTGACGCTGTGTTGTTTTTCAATATGAAATACTGAGCGGCGTTTTTCATTTAATAAATAGGTTGCAACAGGTACAGGAACTTGTGCTTGCACTTGTTGTGTGTTGTCTTTAATGGCTTCTTCTTCCATTAAACGTAATATTGATAATGCCAATGACTCAACGCCACGAACATGACCAGTACCACTACAACGAGGACATACACTTTGGCTAATTTCACCAATAGAAGGACGTAAACGCTGACGTGACATTTCAAGCAAGCCAAAACGAGATATGCGACCTAACTGAATGCGAGCTCTGTCTTGTTTCACTGCATCGCGCATTCTATTTTCAACTTCACGTTGATGACGAACTGGGGTCATATCGATAAAATCGATAACCACTAAACCACCTAAGTCACGTAAGCGTAATTGGCGAGCAATTTCTTCAGCGGCTTCTAAGTTAGTATTGAATGCTGTTTCTTCGATATCACTGCCTTTAGTTGCTCGGGCAGAGTTAATATCAATTGAGGTCATTGCTTCTGTTGGGTCAATAACGATTGAACCACCAGAAGGTAAACGCACTTCGCGTTGAAAAGCTGTTTCTATTTGCGTTTCAATTTGATAATGGGTAAATAAAGGTACGTCATTGCTGTAAAGCTTAACTTTACTCAAAAAGTCTGGACGCACAACTTCAATGTGTTTTTTAACACTTTCAAATATTTTAGGGCGATCAATCAATACTTCGCCAATATCACGACGTAAATAATCGCGAATAGCACGTAAAATAACGTTAGTTTCTTGATGGATTAAAAACGGTGCAGGACGGCTTGCGCCGGCTTCTGAAATAGCATTCCAATGGTGTAATAGAACGTTTAAATCCCATTCAAGTTCATCATATTCTTTACCGACACCTGCGGTACGAACAATTAAGCCCATGCCCTTAGGTAGAGTAAGCTTACTTAATGAGGTTTTTAAGTCTGTGCGCTCATCACCTTCAATGCGACGTGAAATACCGCCAGCGCGAGGGTTGTTTGGCATCAGTACTAAATAACTACCGGCAAGACTAATAAAAGTAGTTAACGCAGCGCCTTTTTGGCCACGTTCTTCTTTATCAATTTGCACGATAACTTCTTGGCCTTCACGCAATACTTCTTTGATATTAGGACGGCCTTGAAAGCTGTAACCTTTAGGGAAGTATTCACGCGCGATTTCTTTCATAGGTAAGAAACCGTGACGATCAGCGCCGTAGTCGACAAACGCCGCTTCTAATGACGGTTCAATACGGGTGATTTTGGCTTTATAGATATTTGATTTTTTTTGTTCGTGACCAGGACTTTCGATATCTAAATCATAAAGTTGTTGACCATCGACAAGCGCTACACGCAATTCTTCTGATTGTGTAGCATTAATTAACATACGTTTCATAGTTTGTGTGACTCATTTTAGTCACAACACACCATTGCTTAGAACACAAAGTAACCTATCGCTATGGTAACAGCAACTTGTCAGCCTCACGGGTGTCAATCTTACTACGCCATATTACGTAGCAAGCTGTTAAAAATTCTGATTGTCTAATATAACTGAGGTGTTTGACACCGCAATAAAATTGATTCTTTATGTGCTCAGCCTGTGTGCTGTGCGCAACAGAAAATTAAGTGCTTCGTTAATTTTAGTTCGATATTATTATCGTGTTTTCTAATAATTTAACGGTTGAAAATGTGACTTATTTTTTCTGTTTAATTACATAATTGCTTTAATTGCGCTGGACAATATGTTTATGCGTTATTTTTGACAAGTTACACGCGTCAAATTCGCAATAGGCCTTACTTTTAATATCTCAACAATGATGTTTGATAAAATTGTTTCATACTAACGTGGCCGCATACTTGCCTCTTACGTCTCGCTTAAAGCATCCTTTTTACTTGTTACTGCTAATATGTAGCAATAACCATCTTATTATCACACTTTATTTATGGATAAGGCAATTAAATCCTCGTTTTAATTGCCTGTACTTAGAAAAAAATATGTTAAACTGCGAACAATTATGGTTCCTAGTAAAACAGATATGACTGATAGCCCAAAAGCGCCTAGCAAAATAGATATAACAGATACCCCAAAACCTCAAGTTAGATTTTTCACTGTAGACAGTGAAGATGCGGGTCAGCGTATCGACAACTTTTTAATGAAAACATTAAAAGGTGTGCCAAAAAGTATGTTTTATCGCCTGTTACGAAAAGGCGAAATACGTGTTAATAAAAAGCGTACCAAGCCTGAGTACAAGTTAGTTGATGAAGACATTATTCGCGTTGCTCCTATTCGTGTGTCGGAAAATACTAATACAGTGTCTACACAATTAAATGTTGTTGCTAACTTAGAGAAACAAATACTCTTTGAAGACGAGCGTTTAATTGTTATCAATAAACCTTCTGGTATGGCAGTACATGGTGGTAGTGGATTAAGTTTTGGTTTAATTGAAGCACTTCGAGCTTTGCGACCAGATGCGCGAATGTTAGAACTAGTGCATCGACTTGACCGAGATACTTCCGGTTGTTTAGTTGTCGCAAAAAAACGTTCAGCACTACGACACTTGCATGAACAACTTAGAAATAAAACCGTACAAAAGTATTATCACGCTTTGGTTAAAGGCCGTTGGTCGAGTAAATTAACCCGTGTTGCGGAAGGGTTAAAGAAAAATGACTTAAAGTCTGGTGAACGTGTGGTGGTGGTAGATAATATTAATGGTAAAGAGTCAGAAACCCGTTTTAAAGTAATCCAACATTATAAAAATGCCACGCTTGTTAGAGCCTTTCCAGTCACAGGGCGAACTCATCAAATTCGTGTGCATTGTCAAACCAAAGGCCACTCGATTGCTTGCGATGCAAAATACGGCCATGAAGATTTCGATCACGAAATGAAAAACTTAGGTTTGAAACGCTTATTTCTCCATGCGGCGAGTATCGAATTCATTCACCCATTAAGTAATGAACGTATAAAAATTGAAGCACCGTTAGAACCATCGCTAGAAAAATTGTTAAAAAAATTAACTAAAGCGGATGTTCAATAAAAGTACCTAAAAAATACTGAGCTGTTGCGTGAAAGCTCAGTATTAATGTGCCAGTTATGGCATAAATAAAAATATCATTGTTTAAACTTAAAACTCTTCAATAAATTTTGTTCTAGGGTTTTAAGTTTTGCTAAGACGATGAGCTTTTTATTTTTAGGGTGCAATGAATAATAGCTTTATTAGCTTTATTTAGGGTGAGCATAATAAAACCTTATGGATCTAATACACCAAACAAGCTAAATGCCATTGCTAAAACATTGTTGGTAACTTTTAGAGTATCTAGTGGCTCGACCATACTTAAAGTCACCATCTTTTATGCCTGGTATCTATCCATTTTTTTTGATGAAAAAGTGGAACACTTAATGAATCAAATTGCTATTAGAGATGAAGCACCTAAAGTATGAGTACTTATCTTTTTTAATCTCAACCCAGTTGTCAGTCTAATAGCGTATCTTGTCCGACAATAGGCTTCTAGCACGGTTCTATTGGCTTAAATCCCTGTAAGCCAATAGCGTAACTTGTTTACATTGAACGTGCTTTTTGATGCACAACATCATAGATCGAGCCAAATGATTGTTTTACATTCAGGTCCATATTTATATGGAGTTTTCTTGCTATATCACTAGATGATATAACCCCTCGTATATGATGACTTTTTCTATCTAGCACTAGGCAGTGACGAAGTTGATAATTTTCTAACGTTGACACTACATCACTCACCGATGCATCTAATAATTCACGATAATCAAAAGCGTGAAAATCCGACTTTGGAATCATTAAATCTTTCACTAACACATCTTCTCGACAAACCCCTTTAGATAGCTTTGCCACAATATGTTGCTCTGACAATTCATTGGTGCTGATCAGGCCAATAAAGTTATTTTCTTCTGATACCACAATGTTCATTCTAACGTGGGTTTTTAACATTAATTCTAATGCGGTAACGGCCATAGTATCGCCGTCGATCATAATAGCTTTATGAACTTTAAAATCAGTAAATATTTTTACCGCAGGTGATTGTAAGTTAATTTCTTCAAACTGCTCTGGTGAGACAATATTATCGGTATCTTCTAAGTTAACTAAATGTAATTTTTTCATATTTACCTCTGAATGTTTGCTGCATTTGTTGCCAATAATATCGACGGGTCGATTGATATCTAAACAAATGCTTTTAACTATTTATTTAACCTGACATTAGAATAATGGCCGGCAATATAAATATTAAATTAATGATCAATAACTTGCTGTTATGGGGCGTTATTGAATACTTTTTATTTCTCAACGTTAATAACTTGGTGCTTATCGAAACGAACTCGTTTGATTAAATATAGACTGCTGAGCCAAAATTCACTGTTTTAAATTTTGCATGAAAAAACACGGCAGACACAATGCAAGAAAAATACACAGCTATAAAAATAAGCTTTTCAGGCATTTCATTTATCTCAAAGTCAGTTTTTGGTCTTAGCAAGATATTGCCGTGCTTAACTTATAGGAGCGAGAGCACGACTCATCAAGAAGATAAAACCTTAATATTATGTGATAAGCGTATGGTGAAAAATAAAAGCTGGGGGAGCTCTAGAGTGAAAATTATGAAAATAATACTGCAGAATAAAGGGACTAAAATCACTTAAATTAATATAGTTACAATTTTGAAGCTGCACAATGGATCGGTATAACATTGAAGGGTCATCAAAATCTAGATTGTCAACTTGTTCAATTTCAGCAAGATTCGATTTTGTAAAACTTAAATCACCTAAAGCGGTTAAGTCTATTTCATTCGCTGAAACAGCAGGTGATAACATGCTTATAATGAAAAGAAATTTAAACATCGCTTTAAACATTTTTTTAAACATTGCCTAGGTAAATTTAAGGTAAATTATAGTTATGTATAGTTATGCTTTAAGTGATGGAGTGGTGATAGCCATAATTCAAGTTAAAAAATATAAAAATAGCTCATTAATTACCAAAAGTTAATCGCTCAACTAGCAGAATGTAAGCCTGGGTGTGATGAATACGGTGATAAATAACGCACTGTAATACCCAGTTGATTAATTATCTGCTCATTTTCATGGTTGAAATGAAAAACTACAGGATTACAAAGTTGCATAACGACTGACTAAATTTCACGCCTTATATTTAGCCATTTTTACTGATGAAAAAGTAGAACACTTAATGAGTTAAATAGGTATAAAACAATTTGTGAATGGAAACTAAAAGAGATACACGCCATGTTGAACAATCAATGTATCTCTTTTTTTGGCTAGTTAAGTTATTTATACTGGATTTTAAGCTGCTGGATCTTAAGCGGTTATAAGAACAGATAATATTTTTCTGTGCTATTTGATACGATTCAACGTCAAATTAAGCGCTAATTTAAGCAGCACAGTGAGTTTATTTAAACACTGACTTGTTCAGCTAACACATTCACATCATGTTGCTTTAATAACTCAACCAGTTTGATAAGCGGTAAACCGATTAAAGTGTTGGGATCATCACCTTCTAACTTTTTGAACAAACAAATGCCTAATCCTTCACTTTTAAAACTACCGGCACAGTTATAGGGTTGCTCTGCGTGCAGGTAATTTTCAATGTCGCTTAGCGAAAGCTGATTAAAATGCACTAAAAAAGGCTCTATTAAAGCGGTTGTGTAATCTAAACCGCTGTCATAGACACATAAGCCGGTGTAAAAAACGACAGTTTTATTACTAAATTTTTCTAGTTGCTTAACGGCATTTTCAAAGTTATGTGGCTTGCCAAGTATTTCACCGTCACACATCGCTACCTGATCTGAGCCTATAATTAAAGCATCAGGAAATTCGCCGGCAACTGCTTTAGCTTTTTCAATGGCTAAACGTTCAACTAACTCGACGGGTGACTCGTTGTCAAACGCGCTTTCATCAATATTAGGTTTAGCACAGACAAAGGGAATATTAAGTTTTTCTAAAATTTCTTTACGAAAAGGGGAGGTGGAGCCTAAAACAAGTTTTTTCATTAATATCACTCAAAATATAAACAGATTGCTGTTAATATATGGCCTATCTTGAGTTTTTAAACAAATTTAGCTATTTTTCTTTTGACACTAGGTGATTGGCACCTTATTATGCGCGCCTTATGAAAAATCTTAAACTCCCGATAACGATAGACCCATCCAGAAGCGCACAGCGAAAGTTAGTGTGTGACGGATACTTTGAAGTATCTGGGATGAATAGATTGCTAGCTGTGTGTCAAACACGGTCTGAGCAGGTCCAAGTAAATGCCACTTTTGATGTGGATGAAGTTGGCTTGATAGTAATATCAGGCTCCTCATCGGCAACAGTTGCATTAACTTGTCAGCGATGTACTGAAGAGTTCGAATTGGAACTAGAAGTAAGTTTTACTTTTAGCCCAGTGAAAGACGTTGAAGCTGAAGCTGAGTTGCCGTCATATTATGACGCAATTGAATTAGATGAAAATGGTGAAGTTAACTTGCTTGAGTTAGTGGAGGATGAGTTTTTACTCGCGATTCCATTAATTCCAAGGCATTCGATCAAAGATTGTCAGTCTCCGGCTGATAGTGTTTGGGGTAAATTGCCTGAAGAGCTTGAAAAACCGAGTCCATTTGATGTATTGAAAAAACTTAAATAGTTAATTTTTAGCTAATAACCGAATTTTTAGGAGTAGGCAATGGCAGTTCAAAAGAGCAAAAAGTCTCGTTCAAGACGTGGCATGCGCCGTTCACATGACGCAGTAACGGCAACGCATTTATCAACAGATCCAGTATCTGGTGAAACTCACCGTCGTCACCATGTAACAGCTGATGGCTTTTACAAAGGTGTTAAAGTAATCAATAAGTAATCTGTAACGATTACCTTGATTAATCTAACCATAGCGTTAGATGTTATGGGGGGCGATCAAGGCCCCCACGTAACACTTCCTGCAGCAATGCTCGCAATAGAAAATTTCCCCAATCTTCACTTATTATTGTGTGGTGACGAATCCGTCATTATTGAAATACTTTCAAAAAAACAATTTTACCCTCATCCAAGAATAACCTTATACCCAACAACCCAAGTTGTTGAGATGAACGATAAACCTATTTTTGCCTTGCGTAATAAAAAGCAATCATCCATGCGCAAGACCTTAGATTTAGTTCACGGCGGCCAAGCACAAGCTTGCGTGAGCGCGGGTAATACAGGGGCACTTTTTTCAATGGCGCACTTTGTCTTAAAAACCTTACCTGGAGTAGAGCGCCCAGCACTCATTTCTGCATTACCTAGCAACAAGCCTGAGCAACATGTTTTTATGTTGGATTTAGGGGCGAATGTTTTTTGTGACTCAAACGTATTATATCAATTTGCCATTATGGGTTCAGTCATGGCAAAAGAGGTTGATGGTATTGAAAATCCGAAAGTCGCGTTATTAAACATGGGTGAAGAAGAAAATAAAGGCAGCGATCATATCAAACAAACTGCCAGCTATTTACAGGCCAATGATGATATTAATTATATTGGCTTTATAGAAGGTAATGATATTTTTACTAATAAAGCTGATGTTATTGTTTGTGACGGTTTTGTTGGCAATGTTGCGTTGAAAACTTGTGAAGGTGTGGCCAAAATGGTCTACACACAACTACAAGAAATCATCAAAAAACACTTTTTAGCGCGAATTATGGGCAAATTATTGTCTAAGACCTTAAAAAAACTCTTTAAACCCATGAACCCCGACCAGTACAACGGTGCAAGTTTGATAGGATTGCGCGGTATTGTGGTGAAAAGCCATGGTAACGCCAATGTAACCGCATTTTATACGGCGATTACTGAAGCTATTACCGAGGTTGATCGGCAAGTACCGACAAAAATCAAAGATAAGCTTGAACATAGTTTATGCCACAAATAATATTTTGTGGCTATATAGCCGCGTAACAGGTGAATATAAGCTTGAGCAATTACAGACAAGGTAGATCAGGCAATGATTTACCTTGATACAGTGAAAAATTAAATTTAATTAGGTCTAATAATGCAAAATAATTTAGCGTTTGTCTTTCCCGGTCAAGGTTCACAATCTCTAGCTATGTTGGCGGATTTTGCTGAAAATGAAGTAGTACAAAGTACTTTTGCGGAAGCATCTGCAGCACTCGGTTACAATTTATGGCACTTGGTGCAACAAGGGCCAGTTGAAAAGTTAAACCAAACAAACTTTACCCAACCTGCGTTATTAACGGCTAGTGTTGCCATTTGGCGTGTATGGCATGCTAATTCATCAATAACACCTAAACTATTAGCAGGTCATAGTTTAGGTGAATACTCCGCGCTAGTGTGCGCAGGGGTGTTATCGTTGGCGGATGCTGTTAAGCTCGTAGAGAAGCGTGGTGAGTTCATGCAAGCATCTGTGCCTGAAGGTGTTGGTGCTATGGCTGCCATTATTGGTCTTGATGATAAAATTATTATTGATGCCTGTGCAAAAGCGGCAAATGATGAAGTTGTTTCAGCGGTGAATTTTAATTCACCTGGCCAGGTGGTTATTGCAGGTCATAAGGCGGCCGTTGAACGAGCGGGTATATTATGTAAAGCAGCCGGTGCAAAACGCGTGCTACCTTTACCGGTAAGCGTGCCATCACATTGCGCATTAATGAAAGATGCGGCAGAAAAGTTAGCAGAAGAATTTAACAATGTTAGCTTTAATGAACCGACTATCCCAGTGGTTAATAATGTTGACGTTACCGCTGAAAACTCGGTTGAAGCTATTAAAATAGCACTGATTAAGCAATTATATAGCCCAGTTCGTTGGACAGAAACTATTCAATATTTAGCGCAACAGGGTATTGAAATTGCGATCGAAGCAGGACCAGGTAAAGTATTACAGGGCTTGTTAAAACGCATTGATAAAACCATCAGTTGTCAATCTGTTAATGACAGTGCGTCGTTAACTAAAGCATTAGAATCAGTAGAGTAAAATTATATGTTTTCATTAGACGGTAAAGTCATTTTAGTGACGGGCGCAAGTCGTGGTATAGGTAAAGCTATTGCAACACAACTTAAAGCTTTGGGTGGTAATGTTATTGGTACGGCAACCTCTGAACACGGTGCGGCTAATATCAGTGAGTATTTAGGTGAAGGCCAAGGGTTGGTGTTAAATGTCACTGACGATGCCTCAATCAGCGCTATGTTTGATTTAATCAAAGAAAAACATGGTTCAGTTGATGTTTTAGTCAATAATGCGGGTATTACGCGTGACAATTTACTGATGCGTATGAAAGATGATGAATGGAATGATATTATAGAGACCAATCTAACATCGGTCTTTAAAATCAGCAAAGCGGTATTACGCGCTATGATGAAAAAACGCCATGGCCGCATTATCAATATTGGCTCGGTTGTGGGTACAATGGGCAACGCGGGTCAGGTTAACTATGCGACTGCGAAAGCCGGATTACTTGGTTTTACTAAATCTTTAGCACGTGAAGTTGCTTCTCGTGGCATAACCGTTAATACCGTTTCACCTGGTTTTATTGATACAGATATGACCCAAACATTAACGGATGAGCAAAAAGAAGGCATTTTTGCCCAAGTACCGGCCAACCGTTTAGGTAAGCCGGAAGAAATTGCTAACGCTGTTGCTTTCTTAGCATCTGATGGCGCGGCGTATATTACGGGTGAAACATTACACGTAAATGGTGGCATGTACATGGTTTAACACAAGTTTGCTTTTTGGCGATTTTATGTTAAATTCGAACAAATTATATACTGTCAACAGATTAGACCAGCAAAAAAGTAAAATTAGAAGCTTGCATGGTCGGCTTTTGACGAATAAACTACATACAATTCTGAACAATTGTATTTTCTAGTAAAGGAAGAAAAATGAGCACTATTGAAGAACGCGTAAAAAAAATTACTATTGAGCAACTTGGTGTAAGCGAAGACGAAGTTAAAGTTGAAGCTTCTTTTGTTGACGACTTAGGTGCAGATTCTCTAGACACTGTTGAATTAGTAATGGCATTAGAAGAAGAATTCGATACTGAAATTCCAGATGAAGAAGCTGAAAAAATTACAACAGTTCAAGCCGCAATCGATTACGTTACTGCTAACCAGTAATAATAAACGAATGTGATTAATTTCAGGCGGTTTAATTACCGCCTGATTTGTTTTTATAGTTTGAAAATATTTACAGCAAACACTTAACTTAAGTCATATTAAGCGCTAAGTGAGCTGAAATTAAACTCCCGCTTTTATTCAATTCTATCGGAGGCAGCACATCTCATGAGACGCGTTGTAGTAACCGGTCTTGGCATGCTTAGCCCTCTAGGCAACAGCCCTGAATCAACCTGGACAAATCTACTACTTGGTAAAAGTGGTATTGCTGACATTACGCATTTTGATACCACTGAGTATCCAACGCGTTTTGCCGGTTTAGTTAAAGGGTTTGATGCAGAAGACTATATGGCTCGTAAAGATGCCAGAAAAATGGATTTATTTATTCAATATGGCGTTGCTGCAGGTGTGCAAGCCGTTAAAGATTCTGGTATAGAAATTAACGAAGAAAATGCCCCACGTATAGGGGTAGCTATTGGCTCTGGCATTGGTGGCTTAGGTCTTATTGAAGAAAACCATGCTAAATTGTTAAATAATGGTCCACGTAAATTGTCACCATTTTTTGTACCTTCTACCATTATCAACATGATTGCGGGTCATTTATCCATTATGTTTGGCTTGAAAGGCCCCAATATCTCGATTGTTACCGCTTGTACTAGTGGTGTACATAATATTGGCCATGCAGCCCGTATGATAGCCTACGGTGATGCTGATGCTATGGTTGCTGGTGGTGCAGAAAAAGCATCAACCACATTAGGTCTAGGGGGCTTTGGTGCTGCACGTGCCATGTCAACGCGAAATGATGCACCACAACAAGCTTCACGACCATGGGATAAAGACCGCGATGGTTTTGTTCTGGGTGATGGTGCGGGTGTACTTGTACTTGAAGAGTATGAACATGCGAAAGCCCGTGGCGCAAAAATTTATGCTGAATTAGCAGGTTTTGGTATGAGTGGTGATGCCTATCATATGACCTCACCGCCGGCTGATGGTGCAGGTGCGGCTTTAGCAATGAAAAATGCCATCAATGATGCGAAAGTTGATATTGCTAAAATTGGTTATATTAATGCTCATGGCACTTCAACACCGACAGGCGATATTGCCGAAACCAATGCGATTAAATCTGTATTTGGTAGTTCAGCTTTTGATGTCATGGTAGGGTCAACTAAGTCTATGACAGGGCATTTACTAGGTGCTGCCGGTGCTGTTGAAGCAATTTTCAGCATTCAAGCATTAGTTAATAATGCGGTGCCTCCAACCATTAATTTAGATAACCCTGATGAAGGCTGTGATCTTGATTATGTTGCGCATACTGCACGAGATGCTAATTTAGATTACGTGTTGTGTAACTCATTTGGTTTTGGTGGTACAAATGGCTCGTTGATCTTCAAGAGAATTTAGTGAACTGTAGAGATTAAAAAGTCACGTTATTACATCAAATGTACTTTTAATTTCATTAGCGCTTGAATTTAAAAGCTTAAGCCTGAATACTGCTGTATTCAGGCTTTTTTATGGCAATTATGGTATTAAGTTTTGTAGACGGAAAAATAGCTAATTCGATATCAATTGATGATCGTGGCCTAGCTTATGGTGATGGTTGCTTTACTACCGCTTTGATTACTGATGGTAAAGTGGTTATGTTGCCAGAGCACCTCAATCGTTTGGCACAGCAAAGTCAGCAACTAGGCTTACCTAAAGTAGCCTTACCTGTGCTAGCAGAAAGTATAAGAAAAATCAGCGTAGGAATTAAGATCGGCATCGTCAAAGTTATTATCACTTGTGGTAGCGGCGGTCGTGGCTATTCGCGCCTTGGTGCAGAGCAAGCTAGGGTAATTATTTCCGTTAGTGATTACCCTAAGTTTTATCCTCAATGGCAAAAACAGGGGATTTGCGTAGGGATCAGTGAACAAAAGCTCGGTATTAACCCTATGCTGGCCGGTTTAAAACACTTAAACCGTTTAGAGCAAGTTATGTTAAGAGCCGAGCTAGATAGACGCACAGAAGATGATATAGTTGCTAGTGATATCAATGGCAGTATTATTGAATGTTGTAGTGCTAATGTCTTTTGGTTAAAAGCGGGGCAATGGCAAACACCGATATTAAGCACTGCCGGCGTTGCTGGCTTAATGCGGGCGAAAATATTGTTAAATAACCCGAATATTCAACAAGATAATTATCCACTGTCTCAATTAGATAATATCGATGCGATGTTTATTAGTAACGCCATTTTAGGTATAGTGCCGGTTAAGATTTTTAATGGTCAACAATTGGATATTTCACAGGTTAAAAGCATACAAAGCCAATGCCTTAACGTTGAAAGCTAAGATATAAAGATGAAAAGATTTTTTTTAAGCCTGTCGTTGTTGGTTAGAAGAACATTAATGACTTTAGCGGTTTGTGTACTACTCAGTATTTTGGCTGTTATTGGCGTTATGATAATGTCAGAAATGAAAGTTCAGCAGCCACTCGCTATTAAACAAACTGAGTTTTTAACGATTAAGCACGGTACTTCATTTAATGCTTTTTCCAAGCAGTTGGTTGATAAAGGCTGGTTGCAAGAGCGTTTTTGGCTACGCAGTTATGTGAAATTTAATCCTCAAGATAGCAAAATAAAGTCAGGAACCTATCAAGTACAGGCAAACATAAGTACGATAGAACTGCTTGATTTAGTGGTATCAGGTAAAGAACATCAATTTTCTATTACCCTTATCGAAGGTAGCACCTTCAAGCAAGTTTTGGCTCAGTTAGCACAACATCAACATATTACCCATCAACTTGCTAATTTAACACTAGTGGCTATTGCGAAAAAATTATCCATAGCGCAAGATAATCCTGAAGGATGGCTGTTTCCTGATACCTATGCGTTTACCCAAGATACAACGGATTTGAGCATCATTAAACGTGCATATGAAAAAATGCAAAGCGCGTTAGCAGTGCAGTGGCATAATAGAGCTGAAAATTTACCCTACAAAACGCCATATCAAGCACTTATCATGGCGTCAATTATTGAAAAAGAAAGTGGCCGGCACACTGAACATCCTCGTATATCGTCGGTATTTGTTAACCGTTTAAATAAAAAAATGCGTTTACAAACTGACCCAACGGTAATTTACGGTTTAGGTGAACGTTACAAAGGCGATATCACTTACGCTCACTTGCGGGAAAAAACCGCTTATAATACCTATAAAATAAAAGGCTTACCGCCAACACCCATCGCGTTACCTGGTGCTCAAGCGCTGCAAGCCGCATTAAATCCAGAGTTGAGTGACTATTTGTATTTTGTCAGCAATGGCGCAGGCAAACATATATTTTCTAAAAATCTAGCCGATCATAACCGTGCGGTAACCAAGTATCAGCGCAAGAAAAACTAACGTTCACATTTTAATAAAGTATTTTGGATGATTTCAGCATGAAGAAAGGTAAGTTTATTGTTGTCGAAGGCATAGAAGGCGCAGGTAAGTCATCGGCTATTAGCGTTATTGAAGCTGTGTTAAATAAATATAATATCCCTTTTATAAAAACTCGAGAGCCTGGTGGTACGCCATTAGCCGAAGCTCTGCGAGACATTGTAAAATCAGTCAGTCATGATGAAAAGCTAACGCAAGAAACTGAACTTTTGTTGATGTATGCCAGTCGTAGTCAATTGCTAGTGAATAGAATTTTACCCGCCTTAGCAGAAGGTACCTGGGTGATTGGCGACCGTCATGACTTATCATCACGGGCTTATCAAGGTGGTGGACGACAGTTTGACGATGCGATAATGAATGCTATAGCTGATGTTACCTTAAAGGGCTTTACACCCGACTTAACCGTTTATTTAGATATTGCGCCAAAATTAGGTTTAGCTCGAGCACAAGCGCGAGGCGAATTAGATCGGATTGAACAAGAAAAAATTGATTTTTTTCAGCGCGTACGCAACAAATATCTAGCTTTGGCACAAGCGTCAGACAGCACAGATATTATAGATGCGAGCCAAGAGATGGACCTGGTGCACAAAGCTGTAGTCAACTCAGTCGAAGCTTTTATTAATAGTAAACAAGGCTAACAGATGAAAACTTGGTTATTTGGGCTTCAGCAGCAATTGTCTCGACAAATTCACGAAAATAAGCTTCCTCATGCCTTGTTATTTTCTGGTGTTGATGGCGCGGGTCAAGAAGAAATAGCGCACTGGCTGATTAACGTGCTGCTGTGTCAAGACTTAACACAAGACTTGCCACAAAACAGACCACCAGAAAAAGAAGAAAATTTAAGCCCAGTAAGCCAAGTAAGCCCAGTAAGCCAAGTAAGCGAAGAAACGACCAATGTGCAGCCGTTTATTTTTCAGCCTTGCGGTTATTGCAAAACGTGCAAGTTGTCTGCCAATGGCAGTTATCCGGATCATCTGACTATCGTTAATGACAAGAATACCATTGGCGTAGATGCCATACGGAAACTGAGCCAATTTTTTGAGAAAACTGCTCATATCGGCATCGCCAAAACAGCCTTAGTCAATCATGCTGACACCATGACAGTATCAGCAGCTAATGCGTTATTAAAAACGTTAGAAGAGCCAACATCTCAAAGTTTCATTATGTTAACAACGCATAGCAGTGATGTGCTGTTACCCACTATTATCAGTCGTTGTCAAAAATTTGAAATACGTCCACCGGTTGGCAAAAAACTTTTGGCTGAATATAAAAAACAGGATAATGATGCTTTTGTAAACCTTAGCCATCTAAGCGAATTAACAGACGAAGCAACTGCCGTTGCGTTTACCGTTTTTCGTGATAAGGTCAAAGACTATTTATGCGCTCATCAACACCGTGCAGAGATATTAACCTTATTGGTTGAACGTCATGATAGCTTTCGTTGGTTGGAAAAAATCTTAGTTAATTTGATGCGTAATCAATGGGGCTGGCCAACAGCAGGGCATGATAATCAACAAGCAAGTGTCATCAATAAACAACAGTTATGGCAGGTATATAATTTAGTCCAAGCGGCCAATATTAAGTTAAAGACATTAGTGCAAGTTAATCGGCAGTTTTTAAGTGAAAAATTACTCGCCGATATTAGCCTTGTCGTTGAACAAAAAAATCAATAAAAACATTAATAAAGAAGCCAACAAAAATAGAGGGATGATTTTGAAAAATATTACACTTGATTTTATGTCAGATCGTGATTTATATCAGTCATATATGCCGTTTATGAAAAATGGTGGTTTATTTGTTCGCACCACAGAGCATTATGAATTAGCCACTGATGTGAACTTGCTTGTGACATTACCAGACTCCTTAGAGCCTTCAAAAATTAAAGGCAAAGTTTCTTGGATCACCCCCATTGGCGCGCAAAACGGTACACCTGCAGGCATAGGTGTTAGTTTTTTTGAAGATCCTGACAATATGCGTAGCCAAATTGACAAAGCGATAGGGCATTTATTGAGTTCATCTGAGCCGACCTTATCAATGTAACATGCTTATTTTTATCTAATTAAAATAGCACTATTGAATATTATGCCCATTGAGAATATTTTTGTGATGTCAGCAACTCATTAATTCAATGGCTATGATAAATACCCAAACTAACCTTTAGCACCTTTGTGCGGAGTAACCCTGTGTTCATAGATTCCCATTGTCATTTAGACCGTTTAAAACTCGAAGATTTTGACAATAATTTAGATAATGTTGTTAATGCGGCCTTGGCAGAAAAGGTTAATACTTTATTGTGTGTTAGCGTTACTTTAGAAGACTTTCCAGCGATGGCAGAAGCAACGGCTAAATATGACAATGTTTGGCTAACCTGTGGTGCGCATCCGCTGAATCAAGCGGATGAAATTGACCCGGCACTATTAACTCGTTTAGCGACCGACCCACGTGTTGTCGCTATTGGTGAAACGGGCCTTGATTATTTTTATGCGCCCGAAACAAAACCAGTGCAGTTAGACTCTTTTCGAAAACATATACGCGTTGCTAATCAGCTAAAAAAACCCCTGATTATCCACACTAGAGGTGCTCAAGAAGATACCTTAGCTATGTTAAGAGCAGAGCAGGCGGAAAATGTTGGCGGCATTTTACATTGCTTTACTGAAAGTTGGGAGATGGCTGAACAAGCAATAGCGATGGGTTTTTATATCTCCTTTTCCGGCATTGTTACTTTTAAAAATGCGACTGATTTAAAAGAAGTGGCGAAAAAAGTACCCTCAGACCGTTTTTTAATTGAAACGGATGCGCCTTATTTAGCACCAGTGCCCCATCGTGGTAAACAAAATCAGCCCGCTTACGTAGTTGAAGTCGCAAAACATTTAGCCAGTATTCGTGGTACTTCGGTTGCAGAGATTGCCCGACAATCGAGTGAGAACTTTCATCGTTTGTTTCCTGAAACTATTCCTGTCAAATAGTGCTACTTCAGAGAATTATTTAATACTATGAGTCAAAACTAACCATAAAACTAAGGCTAGTCTTGTGTGTCATAATATTTATACTAAGAATAAAAATAAAAATAAAAATAAAAGAGAGCAGGTTTGTTAAATCGTATTTGGAGCGGATTTTTCTTTGTTGCCTTTATTTCTGCCATAGTGCAATGGCTGGTTTTTGATCAAATTTTAATTTTTGAAGAAATTGTTAACGCCATTTTTGATATGTCTAAGGTAACGGTTGAGATTGCGATTGGCCTGATTGGCATTTTAAGTTTTTGGTTAGGCATGATGAAGATAGCGGAACATGCCGGTATTATCGACAAAATTGCACAGTTTATTTCACCACTATTTGTCCGTCTTATGCCAGAGGTACCCAAAGGGCATCCGGCCATAGGTTCAATGACCATGAACTTGTCGGCAAATTTCTTAGGGTTAGATAATGCGGCTACGCCTTTAGGCTTAAAAGCCATGCAAGACTTGCAATTGCTGAATCCAAACAAAGAAACGGCAAGTGATGCGCAAATACTCTTTTTGGTGTTGAATACTTCCGCGGTAACCTTATTCCCTGTTACTGTTTTTGTTTATCGTGCCCAACAGGGAGCGCTAAACCCGACTGATGTTTTTGTCCCTATTTTATTGGCAACATTTGCCTCAACCCTCGCAGGATTGTTTGCGGTTGCATTTGTGCAAAAAATAAAACTTTATCAGCAAGTTATTTTACTTTATTTAGCCGCAGGCATCGCACTGGTCGGTGGTGTTGTGGTTTATTTCACTACCTTGAGTGCAGAGTTGTTAGCGCAACAATCATCCTTGATGGGCAATTTACTCATATTCTCCACGCTAATTAGTTTCTTATTCGTCGCCTTAAAACGCAAAGTGAATGTATATGACAGCTTTATTGAAGGGGCTAAACAAGGTTTTGAAACCAGTATAAAAATCATTCCTTATCTGTTGGCCATGTTGTGTGCGATTGGGGTATTTAGAGCCAGTGGCGCTTTAGATATTTTGATTGAAGGCATACGACAGTTAGTGTTGCTTTTTAATGGTGATACTCGTTTTGTTGATGCACTACCTACGGCATTTATGAAGCCCTTAAGTGGCTCTGGCGCTCGTGCTATGATGATAGAAACCATGAATACTCATGGCGCTGATTCATTCGCTGGTCGCTTAGCTTCTATTGTGCAAGGCTCTACTGAAACTACATTTTATGTTTTAGCGGTTTATTTTGGCTCTGTTGGTATTCGTTATAGTCGCCATGCCTTGGCTTGTGGACTTATTGCTGATCTTGCCGGCATTACTGCTGCTATTGGTGTTTGTTATTGGTTTTTTGGCTAACCCTGTCTATTGTCGACACTTGGTGGGCATTGTTAAACATGATAACAAGATGAATTAACGGATGAGTAAATGCGGGTGTATTTTAAAAATATGCTTATTTAACATTGGTTTGTTTGTTTTTATTGGTGAGTAATTGTAATATCACTTCACACTATTTCATAGTGTCTACGACTAATGCCTAATGAGTATTGTCGACAATACGCTAGGTTTCACATTGACTATTGCTGAAGAGTTGTTATCATAAGCGCCTTGTTTTTATATCTGTCGACAATATTAATGGCGTTAAACAACCCTACAACTCAAGCCGCGGTTACTACGGCAGATAAAGTATTTGAGCAAATGCTACACGCCATTGTTGATGGCACCATCAAATCTGGTAGTAAAATTAGTGAGCCAGAACTAGCTAAAAACTATCAAATTAGTCGTTCAACCTTGCGTGAAGCGCTAAATCGTTTGGAAAAATGTCATTTAATTGAACGCAAAGCCAATGTTGGCTCTCGTGTGGTTGAATGTTCAATTGCTGGGCTGTTAGAAATTTATGTCGTTCGCGAAGCACTCGAAGGCATGGCATGTCGCCAAGCCGCGATAAATATGACTGAAGATGAAATTATTGAAATGAAGGTCATGCTTAAGCAGCATGCAAGTGCCAAGGCATTGCGCGACGGTATTGCCTACTATCAAGAAGAAGGTGATTTAGACTTTCACTATAAAGTGATACTCGGTAGTCATAATCAACAACTCATTAATATCTTGTGTGGTCAGCTTTATCACCTTGTTCGTATGTATCGTTGCCAATTTGGGATGAATAGTCCACGAGCAACTAAAGCGTTTGATGAACATTCTCGCATTATTGAAGCGATAGCTGATCGCGATGGTGAATTAGCCGAAATGCTAATGAGGCGTCATATTGCGGCTTCACGCAAAAATATCGAAAAGAAAATTGCCCAGCAACAATAGCGGCAGCTGTAAAGTTAATTTAATACAACATATACATGACTAAAAAAGGATAAAGCAATGTCTAAACAATTATCTCCTGGTGCTAAATTTCGCCAGGCTTTAGCAAATAATAAACCCTTGCAGGTTGTAGGTACCGTTAACGCTTATTGTGCCATGATGGCTGAACAATTAGGTCACCAAGCTATTTACTTATCTGGTGGTGGTGTTGCGAATGCCTCTTATGGCTTACCCGATTTAGGCATGACATCATTAAATGACGTTATTGCCGATGTATCACGTATTACTTCAGCTTGTAGCTTACCGCTTTTAGTGGATATTGATACCGGCTGGGGCGGTGCATTTAATATTGCTAAAACTATTCGTGATATGGAAAAAGCCGGCGCTGCTGCAGTTCACATTGAAGATCAAGTAGCACAAAAGCGTTGTGGCCATCGTCCGAATAAAGAAATTGTTTCTACAGAAGAAATGGCGGATCGAATTAAAGCTGCTGTTGACGCGCGTATTGATAGCGACTTTTTCATTATGGCTCGCACTGACGCGTTTGCTCAGGAAGGTTTAGAAGCCGCGCTTGAACGTGCTAAAGCCTATGTTGCTGCTGGTGCAGATGGTATTTTTGCTGAAGCTATTCAAACTGAAGCGCATTACAGAGCTTTTACTGAAGCGCTTGATGTGCCGGTATTGGCCAATATTACTGAATTTGGCCAAACAGAACTGTGGAATAAAGCCCAGTTAGGCGAGTGGGGCTGCGCCATGGTGCTTTATCCGTTATCAGCATTTAGAGCGATGAATAAAGCAGCAGAGTCTGTTTATAAAACCTTGCTTGCAGATGGTGACCAAAAAACAGAAATAGATAACATGCAAACACGTATGGATTTATATGATTACCTGGGTTACCACGATTATGAGCAAAAGCTTGATGCTTTGTTCTCTGAAGGTAAAAACAAGTAGTTATATCTGTTCTACTTCAACACCTTAAAGTGGAACGGCTATAAGCATTAAAATACATCAATAAGAAACTAAATTTAACCCTTAACAGTAAATTAATCACTGTTAAGTACTAGGGGAAAAAATGATGAAAGATAAAAAATTATCAGGTGCTGGCTTACGTGGACAAAGTGCTGGCGACACAGCTTTATGTACGGTAGGAAAATCAGGTTCGGGCTTAACTTATTGTGGTTACGATATTGCTGATTTAGCTGAAAATTCAACTTTTGAAGAAGTGGCTTACTTACTCTTCAACGGTGAACTCCCTAATGAAACAGAGCTAGCTAGCTATAAAACTGATTTATTGGCGATGCGTGATTTACCGCAAGCTTTAAAAGCTGTACTTAAGCTGATCCCAAAAGAAGCACATCCAATGGATGTTATGCGCACGGGTTGTTCATTTTTAGGTAATTTAGAACCAGAAAATGATTTTAGCGAACAAAATAAAGCTGCAAACCGCTTGTTATCGGCTTTTCCTGCCATTATGTGTTATTGGTATAAATTTTCACATGAGGGTATAGAAATTGACTGTACTTCAGATGAAGCGTCGCTAGGTGGACATTTTTTACGTCTATTAAATGGTAAAAGTCCGTCTAAACAGCATGAGCGCGTGATGGATGTATCATTAATTCTATACGCTGAGCATGAATTTAATGCCTCTACGTTTACGGCACGTGTTTGTGCTTCAACGCTATCAGATATGTTCTCATGTGTGACCGGTGCTATTGGTACGCTACGTGGGCCACTTCACGGCGGTGCTAACGAAGCTGCAATGGACATGATTGAAAAGTTTAACTCTCCTGCTGATGCCAAAGTACAAATGGCTGGTATGCTTGAGCGTAAAGAAAAAATCATGGGTTTTGGACATGCGATTTACAGCACATCTGATCCACGTAATGTCATCATCAAAGCATGGTCTGAAAAGCTGGCCGCTGAAAATGGTGATACTTCGTTATACGATATTTCAGTAGCCTGTGAAGAGTTTATGTGGGACAGCAAAAAGTTATTTTGTAATGCTGATTTTTTTCATGCCTCAACCTACAATTATATGGGCATTCCAACGAAATTATTTACCCCTATTTTTGTTTGTTCTCGTTTAACGGGTTGGGCGGCTCATGTTATGGAGCAACGTGAAAACAACCGTATTATTCGCCCGTCTGCTGACTACATTGGTGCAGAGCCTCGTAAAGTGCAACCTATCGCTACTAGGTAAGCTAACAGGTAGTTATTACTTAGCATCAATATAAATAAAAGCCTTATCTATGCTGATAGGGCTGCTGTAAGCTGCTAGTGATAATGCCGTGTCATTAATTAAATTACTTAAAAAGAGTCTGTTGTACTCTTTTTTACTATGTGGAGTAAGTTATGAATTACGATTACCGCAAACCTTTGCCAGGTTATAAACACAATGGTGTAACAATAGATTTTTTCGATACACGAGAAGCGATTGAAACAATCAAGCCCGGTGCTTATAAAACACTACCTTACACTTCACGTGTGCTCGCTGAACAATTAGTTCGCCGGTGTGACCCTGCAACCTTAACTGATTCGCTAAAGCAAATTATTGAAAGCAAGCAAGATTTAGACTTTCCTTGGTATCCAGCACGTGTGGTTTGTCATGACATTCTTGGTCAAACCGCTTTAGTTGATTTAGCCGGCCTTCGAGATGCTATTGCGGATCAAGGTGGTGACCCAGCTAAAGTTAACCCTGTTGTACCCACACAATTAATTGTCGACCATTCCCTGGCCGTAGAAGCTGCTGGCTTTGATAGTGAAGCCTTTGAGAAAAATCGGGCAATCGAAGACCGTCGTAACGAACACCGCTTTCATTTTATCGAGTGGACCAAAACTGCTTTTAAAAATGTTGATGTTATCCCCGCGGGTAACGGCATTATGCACCAAATTAATTTAGAGAAAATGTCGCCGGTTATTCAAGCGCGTGACGGTGTCGCTTTTCCTGATACTTGTGTTGGTACTGATTCTCACACACCACACATTGATGCCTTAGGTGTTATTGCTATTGGTGTTGGTGGTTTAGAAGCCGAAACCGTTATGCTGGGTCGTCCATCTATGATGCGCTTACCCGATATTATCGGTGTAAAGCTGACCGGTAAACGTCAACCGGGCATCACAGCAACAGATATAGTATTAGCGATCACTGAATTTTTACGTAATGAAAAAGTGGTGTCTGCTTACTTAGAATTCTTTGGCGAAGGCACTAGAAGCTTAACTATTGGTGATCGAGCGACTATCTCAAACATGACTCCAGAATATGGTGCATCAGCCGCTATGTTCTACATCGATGAACAAACCATTGATTATTTGAAAATTACCGGGCGTGAACCAGAGCAAATAGCACTGGTTGAAACTTATGCTAAGCACACTGGCCTGTGGGCTGATGATTTAGTAGAGGCGCAATATCCACGGGTGATCGAATTTGATTTATCAAGCGTAGGTCGTAACTTAGCCGGTCCTTCTAATCCACATCGTCGTTTAGCGACAGCTGATTTAGCCTCAAAAAATATCGCTAAAGATCTTGCTGCTTGTAAAGTGCAAGAAGCTAATGGCCAAATGCCTGATGGTGCGGTCATTATTGCCGCTATTACCTCTTGTACAAATACCTCTAATCCGCGCAATGTTGTCGCTGCAGGCCTGATTGCTAAACGTGCAAATGAGCTAGGCTTAGTACGTAAACCTTGGGTTAAATCTTCATTTGCGCCAGGTTCAAAAGTAGCCAAGCTTTATTTAGAAGAAGCGGGCTTATTGGTTGAAATGGAAAAACTAGGTTTTGGTATTGTAGGTTACGCCTGTACAACGTGTAACGGCATGAGTGGCGCGTTAGATCCAAAGATTCAACAAGAAGTGATTGACCGTGATTTATATGCAACCGCCGTATTATCAGGTAATCGTAACTTTGATGGCCGCATTCATCCGTATGCAAAACAAGCCTTTTTAGCGTCACCCCCGTTAGTGGTTGCTTACGCTATTGCCGGTACTATTCGTTTTGATATTGAAAAAGACATTTTAGGTCAAGATCAAAACGGTAACGACATTACGCTGAAAGACATCTGGCCAAGTGATGAAGAAATTGATGCGATTGTTGCCTCATGTGTCAAACCTGAGCAATTCAAAAAAATCTACACACCAATGTTTGATTTAGGCGCTTTTGAGCCCGCTGAAAGTCCGTTATACGCTTGGGATGAAACCAGTACTTATATTCGTCGTCCTCCTTACTGGGATACAGAGGGACAAGGCGCATTAGCCGGTGAACGTACCATGAAAGGTATGCGGCCATTAGCGGTATTGGGTGACAACATTACCACCGATCATTTATCACCTTCAAATGCTATTCAATTGGACAGTGCTGCGGGTGCTTACTTACATAAAATGGGCTTGCCAGAAGAAGACTTTAACTCGTATGCAACTCATCGTGGTGACCATTTAACCGCGCAACGTGCAACATTTGCTAACCCTAAATTATTTAACGAAATGTGTCGTGATGACAAAGGTGAAGTTAAGCAAGGCTCACTCACGCGTATTGAGCCCGAAGGTACTGAATCTCGGATGTGGGAAGCCATTGAAACTTATATGGAACGCAAGCAGCCGCTTATTATTATTGCCGGTGCTGATTATGGTCAAGGTTCATCACGCGATTGGGCGGCGAAAGGTGTTCGTTTAGCGGGTGTTGAAGTGATTATTGCTGAAGGTTTTGAGCGTATTCACCGTACTAACTTAGTGGGTATGGGCGTGTTACCGTTAGAGTTTATTAACGGTGAAACCCGTCATACTTATCATATTGATGGTTCAGAAACTTACGATGTAGTGGGTACGCCAACGTCAGGTGGAGTGATGACGGTAGTCATGACGCGACGCTCAGATAATGGTCAGGACGAAGTCGTTGAGATTCCAGTAAAATGTCGTTTAGATACAGCTGAAGAAGTGTCTGTTTATGCAGCCGGTGGTGTTTTACAAAAGTTTGCCAACGATTTTTTAGAGTCTAATGGCTAAAGGCTTATTTTTGATGATAGTGGCGTTATCTGTACTGAGCTATGAATATAGCGGGTGTACAGCTGTCTTGTGGTCAATAAAAATAATGGCTTTAGATAGTAAAGGTTAATGAAAAATATGAGCAGCAATTTAATTGCTGCTTTTTATGTTCAGGACGAACGGTATGACGTGATCACATGGATGTGAAGGAGCGTCGATGTAATCAACGAACGGTATGACGTGATCACATGGATGTGAAGGAATGTCGATGCAATCAACGAGCGTTTTGACGTGATCACATGGATGTGAAGCAACGTCGATGCGATCAACGAACACTAAATTTCTCACATGGAAGGTGAGTAAAGTGGCTCATATTGATAAAATTTAGAGGTGTTAAATGTCTTCAGTTTCTCAAGTAAAAATCCCCGCAACCTATATGCGAGGTGGTACGTCAAAAGGTGTGTTTTTTAATCTTACTGACTTGCCAGAGCGTTGCCAAATAGCGGGGCAAGCTCGTGACAATATGCTACTTCGAGTTATTGGTAGTCCAGATCCCTACGGTAAACAAACCGATGGTATGGGTGGGGCTACATCAAGTACCAGTAAAACCGTTATTTTGGCTAAAAGTGCTGTGGTAGATCACGACGTTGACTATTTATTTGGTCAAGTGGCGATAGATAAAGCGTTTGTTGATTGGAGTGGTAATTGTGGGAATTTGACCGCTGCAGTGGGCTCATTTGCCATTATGTCGGGTTTAGTTGCTGCTAGCCGTATTCCGGAAAATGGTATTTGTACGGTACGTATTTGGCAAAAAAACATTAGCAAAACGATTATTGCTCGCGTGCCTATTACGCATGGGCAAGTACAAGAAACTGGTGACTTTGAACTTGACGGCGTAACCTTTCCTGCTGCAGAAGTACCAGTAGAATTTATAGCGCCTGTTGACCCTAGTGAAGCTATGTTTCCGACAGGTAATGTAGTTGATGAGCTAGCAGTTCCCGCGATAGGTACTTTTAAAGCAGCTACAGTTAAAGTCACTATGATCAGTGCTGGTATTCCCACTATTTTCTTAAATGCTGAAGATATTGGCTACACAGGTACGGAATTACAAGAGGCGATTAATAATGATGAAGCGGCATTAGCACGTTTTGAAACTATTCGTGCTGCTGGCGCAATTAAAATGGGTCTGATAAATGATGTATCTGAAGCCGTTGCACGCCAACATACCCCAAAGGTTGCTTTTGTTAGTGCCGCTAAAGACTATGTAACATCAAGTGGTAAAGCGGTTTGCGCTGCGGATATAGACCTACATGTTCGTGCTTTATCTATGGGTAAGTTACATCATGCAATGATGGGAACAGCAGCCGTGGCGATTGGCACTGCAGCAGCAATTCCAGGCACCTTAGTGAATTTAGCCGCTGGTGGTGGCGAACGTGACGCTGTTGTTTTTGGTCACCCATCGGGCACCCTTAAAGTAGGTGCTCAAGCGTCAAAGGTTGATGATATGTGGACGGTAAATAAAGCCATTATGAGCCGCAGTGCTCGGGTATTAATGGAAGGTTGGGTGCGTATTCCTGCGGATTCATTTTAAGCTCCTAACTGGCTTTGAACAGCGATAAAGGCTTTAATCAAGCACTATCAGTAATGCTTTTGATAGTGCTTTTTGTTAATGCACAAGATTTTTATATTATAAAAATTGTTATCTGTAAAAATTTTCAAGGCATTTACGTGAGACTAATTAATTGCTATGCGTCATTACAATAGCTCGCTATTGTTCGACTCTATGCTGCTATATTGTGCTATTGACTGAGAGTTATGTAAGCATGCATGATTTATCTATTGGCTATGGCAAAAATAAAACCTATGGCTGTTGAGCAATATGACACTATTTATATAAAGAGATGGTTGTTAAACCGCAAATAAATAATCATCAAGGTTGGCAAAATAAAAGCTTAAAGAAATATATCAAAAAGCGAGTAGTAGACGATTTAACGATGAAAAAATGATAAATGCGCCATTAAAGTTAATATTTATCATAAAATTGCTAGATAATTGCGAATTGCTGCTGATAGCGCTTTAGTTTTCTGCGCTATCAGGGTATGTTATGCGTTTTTATTGTAGGCATCTTCATTAATGACAAAAAACACCTTTTATCGTGACTTATATAAGCAAGTTGAAGCCTTGATCAGTGATGAAACTGATGTGATTGCTAATATGGCCAACGTCAGTGCTTTGTTATTTGAGCAACTAGCAGATGTTAATTGGGTTGGTTTTTACCGTTTGATCAATGACGAACTTGTCCTTGGTCCATTTCAAGGTAAAGTGGCTTGTATCCGTATCCCTTTAGGTCGTGGGGTTTGTGGAACAGCGGCAAGTAAAAATGCAGTACAACGTGTTGCTGATGTGCATGCGTTTGACGGTCATATTGCTTGTGACGCTAGCAGTAATGCTGAAATAGTATTACCTTTAAGGTTGAACGAGAAAGTGATAGCTGTGCTTGATATTGACAGCATAGCATTCAATCGTTTTGATAGTGATGATCAAGCAGGATTAGAAAAAATAATTAGTTTGTTTGAAAATGTTATGATTAACCATGGCGTGGTAAACTAATGAAAGAATTTATTGTTATTCATGACTACCTAGTTTCAGAAGCCGTTGTTGGCGATTGGGAAGGTGATGAAGAGATAGTTGCTGAGCGTATTAACGAGATTTATCATACCGTTTATGACTTAGCAGAAGAAGATATTGCACCAGAGGTTTTAGAGCAGTTGCTTTCTTTGGTGTGGGACACGTGGATAGGGCAAGAAGCCTTAGCTGAAATCGAAAGTGAAGATATTTATGATTGGTGCCGACATTTGTTGGAAAATCGTGAACAATATCTAGCAGAGCAGAATTAAAATTTTGAAAAGTTGTATTTATGGAAACTAAAATAGAAAGTGAAGTAAAAGTGGTAGCAGACGCGGCAGTTGAAACAACAGTAGCAGACGCAGCAGTTGAAACAACACCAGTAGTAGATGCGGTGGTTGAAACAACGCCAAATGTTGATGCTGAAGTTAAGCGTATTAGCACAAAAGAAATTATTGGCTATTTGGCGGAAAAATTTCCAGCATGTTTTTCTATCGAAGGTGCTGCAAAACCATTAAAAATTGGCATTTTTCAAGATTTAGCAGAAAAGCTGATTGGTGATGAAACGGTAAGTAAAACTCGCCTACGTCAAGCACTTAGACATTACACAAGTAGCTGGCGTTATTTGAAAGCGATTAAATTAGGCTGTTTTCGAATTGATATTGACGGTAATGACTCTGCAGAGATTGATCAAGAACAAGCAGATTATGCCAGCAAAACATTAAAAGAAAGCCAAGAAAAGTTTGGTACCAAAAAACCTAAAGACAAAGTGGCTAAAAAACCTTATAAAGGTAATGCTGCTAAGGGAACTAAGCCGGTTGCTAAAGACTCTACAGATGGTAGCCGTAAAGAAAAATTCAATACGGTCAAATCAACCAAGCGTGTAGTTGCAAAACCAACCGTTACACTTAAACCGGTTGAAACAAGTAATGTTGTTGTTGGCAAAAATATCAAAGTGCAATTGGGACAATCTTCAATGGACGCTGTTATTACAGAAGTTTCTGGCAAAGATGTTAGCGTACAATTAAACTCAGGTATGGTTGTGAAAACACAAGTTAAAAATATTTTTACAGAATAAATTTGGAGTATGTGAATGCATAAATTTTGTTGTATAGCTATAGCGGTATCATTGTCACTTGCCAGCATCTCAGTTTTTGCTGAGACTAAGGTAGACAATGAAAGCTTATTGATACTGGCGCCAGAAAGTCAACATGCTGCCTCTACAAAGCGAATTACGGCACAGTTTACGCGTGCACACTACAAAAAAATAAAAATTGATGACTTACTTTCAGAGCAAATTTTTGATCGTTATATTAAGCAATTAGATTACGCTCGTAACGTATTTCTGGCTGCTGACGTTAAAGGCTTTGAGCAGTATCGTGATGAATTTGATACGGTTATTGCCCGCGGTAAACTTGATGTTGCCTATGAAATCTACAACCTTAATTTACAACGCCGATTAGAACGCTATCAATATGCACTAAGCCTTTTAGCAAGCGAAAAACCTTTTGATTTTGACCTTGATGAATCCTACGACTTTGATCGGGAAGATGCTCAATGGCCTAACTCTGTTGATGAATTAGACGAGTTATGGCGTAAAAAAGTTAAATATGATGCATTAAATTTAACGTTAGCCGGTAAAGAGTGGGAAAAAATTCAAGAAGTATTAGGCAAACGTTATCGTTACGCGATTAAACGCTTAAAGCAAAGTGAAAGTGAAGATGTGTTTCAAGTCGTCATGAACAGCTTTGCCCGCGTAGTTGAACCACACACTTCATATTTATCTCCCCGTAATGCTGAACGTTTTCAAATGGAAATGAATTTATCACTGGAAGGTATTGGTGCAGTTTTACGTGCAGAAGAAGACTATACCGTTATTCAAAGTGTGGTTTCTGGTGGCCCGGCTGATAAATCTAACGAATTAAACCCTAAAGATCGTATTGTCGGTGTTGCACAAGATGATAAAGAGTTTGTCGACGTTATTGGTTGGCGTTTAGACGATGTTGTTGAACTGATCAAAGGTCCTAAAGGCAGCAAGGTTAGGTTACAAGTTTTAGGCGCAGAATCAGAAGATGACAGCAGCATTAAAGTGGTTTCTATTGTTAGAGATACCATAAAACTTGAAGATCGCGCGGCAAAATCAGAAGTCTATTTTGAAAAAGAAGGGGATGAGAACACTAAAAAACTGGGTGTGATCACTATCCCCAGCTTTTACAACCATCTTTCTCGCGATGTTAAGCTTGAAATAGCTAAACTTAAAGAGGAGAACGTGGCTGGTATCATTGTTGACCTTCGTGGCAATGGTGGTGGCTCGTTAACAGAGGCAACTTTACTTACCGGGCTATTTATTGATAAAGGCCCCGTAGTACAAGTGCGTGATGGTGCTAACCGCGTACAAGTTAACAGTGATAAAGACGGTATTAGTTTTTATGACGGGCCATTGACTGTTATGGTCGATCGCTACAGTGCTTCAGCGTCAGAGATATTCTCAGCAGCCATTCAGGATTATGGACGAGGCATTATTGTTGGTGAACACACTTTTGGCAAAGGCACTGTCCAGCAACATAGAGGTCTAGGCCGTGTCTATGATTTGTACGAAAAACCGTTTGGCAGCATTCAATTTACCATTGCCAAGTTTTATCGCATTAATGGTGGTAGCACCCAACACCGGGGTGTATTACCCGATATTGAATTTCCATCGGCGATAGATCCAGCTGATTGGGGCGAAAGTAAAGAAGAAAACGCCTTGCCTTGGGACCAAATCCCAAAAGCGCAATATAATAAGCTTGATGATATTAGCAAAGATGTATCATATTTAATTTCATTGTACAGTTCACGTGTTGAAAAAAATCAAGAGTTTAATTATTTACTCTCTGATATTGCAGAATATAAAGCTGAAAAAGATGATAAAAATATCTCATTAAACTTAGCCAAGCGCAAAGAAAAAAGAGAAAGTCGTAAGGCTAAGCAATTAAAGCGTGCGAATGAACGACTTACCGTTATGGGTAAAGAAAACGTAGCTGACTTAGATGACTTACCAGAAGATTTAGAAGCACTAGACCCGTTTTTAGACGAAACAGCAAGAATTACCTTTGACTTAGTGTCACTGGGTAAAGTCGCCAAAAAATAGCTGCTTTACTGATACAATAATGAAAGCCACCTTAGGGTGGCTTTTTAGTGCCAGGTTTCTTCGACTGATTTTTACCTGAAATAACTGCATAATTATTCTTTAAATCCTTATAAACAAAGGGCTAGTTAGCAGATTATTGTCAAAAATAGCTTGCACTATCTGCGAACAGTCGGCATCTTACTAGCACAAATAATTTAACCACTATAATAATTAAGATAATAAGGTGTAAATTTATCTATGTCTGACCCTCAATCTTCGCGACAACCTTCTATGTTGGACTCTCTTATTCCAATAGTTGTCCTTATTTGTTTATTAATTGCCGCGGTAACTTTTTTTGGTGATAGTTCATCATCAGGACCTAACCAAATAGCCTTGTTTTTAGCGACGGGCGTAGCTGCGGTGATTGGGCTAAAAAATGGTCATAAATGGCATGAGATGGAAAAATCGATTATCCATGGCATATCAATTTCTTTAGGCGCGGTGCTAATTTTATTAGCAGTAGGGTCATTAATTGGTACATGGTTGTTATCAGGTACTGTGCCTACGATGGTTTATTATGGCTTGAAAATTATAGACCCCAGTTGGTTTTATGCCGCAACCTGCCTAGTGTGTGGTGTTGTAGCGATGAGCATAGGCAGCTCTTGGACCACTGCCGCGACAGTAGGTGTTGCATTTATTGGTATTGCTGGCGGATTTGAATTATCGCCATCGGTTACTGCTGGTGCCGTCATATCAGGCGCCTATTTTGGTGATAAATTATCGCCATTATCCGAAACGACTAATTTAGCCCCTGCGGTAGCCGGTAGTGAATTATTTGCTCATATTCGCTACATGCTATGGACAACGATTCCTTCAATTACCATAGCGCTAATTTTATTTCTTATTATTGGCTTTAATCATTCTACTTCAGGGGTGGGGAACACAGATAGTATTGTGTCATTAACCAGTACCTTGGAAAATACCTATAATATATCAGCCTTGAACTTAATCCCCTTACTGCTACTATTAATAATGGCTTATAAAAAAATGCCAGCATTTCCAGCGGTTGCTATCGGTGCGGTATTAGGCGCTATTTGGGCGGTGATTTTTCAACAAGACTTGATTTCTAGCATGGCTCAAGAAGGTGTAGATTCAACTAAAGCCACTATTATGGTAGTATGGACGGCATTTTTTGACGGCGTAGTTGTCGACACAGGTAACGCGGAAATTGATCAACTATTAAGCCGTGGCGGCATGTCGGGCATGTTAAATACTATCTGGCTAGTGGTTACCGCATTAAGCTTTGGTGCAATTTTAGAGCATTTAGGTATGTTGAAAAAATTTGTTGAGTCAATCTTAGCGAAGGCAAAATCAACAGGTAGCTTAATTGCCAGTACCGTAGCGACTTGTATAGGCACTAACTTGATCACAGCCGACCAATATATGGCTATAGTGATGCCGGGAAGAATGTACAAAGAAGAATATGAAAAAAGAGGCTTAGACCCAGTAGTATTAAGCCGAACATTAGAAGATTCGGGCACTATTACTTCACCATTAATCCCTTGGAATACCTGTGGTGCATTTATGTTTGGCGCTATGGCATTAACATCTTATGATTATATCTTTTATTGTTTCTTTAATTTAATTAACCCTATTTTAGCCGTGACATATGGTTATATGGGCTTTAAGATAAAAAGACTAGTGACAAAGAACTAAAAAATTTACAAAATTAATAAATATTCACAAAGCCTGTTTAATACAGGCTTTTTAATGTCTATTACAGGCGTTAACTTCTAACCAAGATACAATGTACTCTATTAAGGATGCGCATGAGTGATTTTACCCCACGCTATTTAGCTGACTATAGCGAAGCAAACTTTTCTATTTCTACCGTTGAGTTAACCTTTAAACTTGATGAATATAAAACTCACGTTACTAATCGCATGCACATGACTCGAAAGGTGGCAGATAATCAACCCTTGATACTCGATGGCGAGCACTTAACTTTATTATCAGTTTTGATTGATGATGAACCGCTCTCAAGTGATGATTATCTCGTCAGTGATACCAGTTTAACCCTTGCTATTGATCGCAACGAATTTACGCTAGAAATCGTTACTGAAATTAATCCTATTGAAAATACCGCACTTGAAGGCTTGTTTAAGTCAGGCGAGGCCTACTGCACTCAGTGTGAAGCGGAAGGTTTCAGGCGCATTAGCTATTACCTCGACCGTCCCGATATCATGGCAACGTTTACCACCAAAGTTATTGCCAACAAAGCGCAGTTTCCTTATTTGTTGTCCAATGGTAATAAGATCGCTGCAGGCGACTTAGCCAGTGGTCAGCATTTTGTGCAATGGCACGACCCCTTTCCTAAACCCTGTTACCTATTCGCCTTAGTTGCCGGTGATTTTGATGTTTTAAAAGATGTTTATAACACCAGTTCTGGTCGTGACGTTGCCTTGGAAATATTTGTTGATAAAGGCAATATTCATAAAGCGCATCATGCTATGGCGTCGTTAAAACATGCGATGAACTGGGATGAAGAAACCTTTGGGCTTGAATATGATCTTGATATTTACATGATAGTCGCTGTTGATTTTTTCAATATGGGCGCGATGGAAAACAAAGGTCTGAATGTATTTAACAGTAAATTCGTTTTAGCCGATGAAGCTAGCGCGACCGATGTTGATTACTTTAATGTTGAGGCAGTTATTGCCCATGAATATTTTCATAACTGGACCGGTAACCGCGTTACTTGCCGAGATTGGTTTCAACTGAGCTTAAAAGAAGGGCTGACAGTATTTAGAGATCAGCAATTTAGTGCTGATATGCATTCAGCTTCAGTTAACCGTATTCAAAATGTGCGGGTGTTACGTTCGCTGCAATTTGCCGAAGATGCTGGCCCAATGGCCCATCCGATTCGACCAGAAAAAGTTATCGAAATGAATAACTTTTACACCTTAACGGTTTACGAAAAAGGTGCTGAAGTTATTCGTATGATTCATACCTTGCTTGGCGTGGATAAATTTAGAAAAGGTTTAGACCTATACTTTCAACGCTTTGATGGTATGGCGGTGACATGTGATGACTTTATTAGTGCTATGGCAGATGCATCGGGTGTTGATTTTAGCCAATTTAAGCGCTGGTACACCCAAGCAGGAACGCCTGTATTACAGATTAGCGAAAGCTTTGACGAAGACTTGTCTGAATATCACTTAACCATAGCGCAAACTAATGGCGAAAATCCTGCCTTGCATATTCCTGTTGGTATTGAATTAATTGCTAATGATGATCAGCCAAATCAGTCGCAGTTACTACAATTAACCGAGCAAAAGCAAACATGGACTTTTAAAGCTTTTAGCCAGAAACCTGTGTTGGCTTTATTAACGGAGTTTTCTGCACCGGTTAAAAGCCAATTTTCACAATCGGATCAAGACCTACAATGTATTATGACCCGTGCTAACGATGATTTTTGTCGCTGGGATGCAGGGCAAAAACTCTTAACAACCTATATCACTCAGCTGATGCTGCAACCGACGTTGAGTTTACCTGAACATTTATACCAAGCCTTTAAAACCATATTAACCGCCGATATTTCAGCCGCTTTTAAAGCTGAGCAATTAACATTACCGAGCTTTAGTGAATTAGTTGATAATATTGAAGAAGTTGACCCTATCGCTCTACTTGACGCCATTGATAGTGTTAAGCATGTTTTAGCAAAAGAACTAGCACCATTTTTTTTACAGCAGTATCAGCAAAATATACAAGCTGATTATGCAAGTGACGGTATTGCTATCGGTAAACGGGCATTAAAAAATATTTGCCTATCTTACTTGAGCACGCTTAGTAGCCAAGAAGCTTTATTAACCAAGCAGTTTCAGCAGTCAAATAATATGACCGACACTTTAGCTGTGCTTAACTGTGCGGCGAAAAATAGTCATGAAAACTTTGGTAATATGATGTTAGATTTTGAGCATAAATGGTCTGACACAGCATTAGTCATGGATAAATGGTTTGCGATACAAGCAGGTGTTAATGAGGAGGCTATCTATGAAAATTTAGCGGCACTTATTGCACATCCTTTATTTAGCTTAAAGAATCCAAATAGAGTTCGTGCCCTTATTGGTGCTTTTACGGCTAGCAATCCTCGTTATTTTCATTGTGCTAGTGGCCGAGGTTATCAGTTTTTAATTGAACAATTAATTCTGCTTAACGATATTAATCCACAAGTGGCGTCGCGATTAATTACGCCGCTTATTCAATTTAAGTCGTTTGATCAGTACAGACAAACCATGATAAAAACCAAGCTCGAACAATTGGCTAAGCAAGTAAATCTTTCAAAAGATTTAAAAGAAAAACTTGATGCTGCGTTAGCGCATTAGGAAAAAGCATGAAGTACTATTTTAGCTTGAATATAACGAGCCAAGAATACTTACCTTATTATCAAGGGCGAATTAAATCCATTATTGTTATGACCGAGCAGAGAGTAAAGGTTGAATTTCCGGCGATGCATTTACGAGTTTATTTAACTAGAAATGGCATTAAAGGGCGCTTTTGCTTGCAAACACTTAACAATAAGTTTTTATCATTAGATAAAGTATCATGATTAGAGTTTTTGCTTTAAACAGTGGTCGGACCATTTGAAATAAGTGTCGCTATTAGCAGGTTGTATGTCGGCGGTTATTTCTGTTCACTATTTGAGGATTACAGCTTATTAAGATTAGGTGTTTAAAACAAGCGTTTTAAACGCCTTTTTGTTCTCATCAGATGACCTGATTCAAGTCTTGAATATAAAGGGCTTTAACAAAGACTTTAGCACTTGCCACTGGGTCAAAATGATGTAATTATTGTTTTATACCATGTACGTAGCATATAAAAATAAAATGCAAAATCACATCTGGGGAGATAGGAAATGAAACAGAACCTTCGCAACGGTTTTTACAAAAAGCCACTGGCTTTGAGTATAGCTGCCGCTTTGATAACATTAGCTAATGTTAATGTTCAAGCAAAAATCTTTGAGTTAGGAAACTTCGACATTACTTTTGACTCTACATTTTCAGCAGGTACAAGCTGGCGAGTAGAAGACCGTAATTGGAATGACAACGTTGGTAAATCTAATAACGTTAATAATGGTTTTGATTTTAGCCAATATCATCCAATACTAAATGCTAATCCGAGTGCGGCTACTGTATGGGACGGGGCTGGAAGTTATTCGACCAATGGCGATAACGCTAATTTAAATTTTAATTCGGGCGAAAGCTTTTCAAAATTAATTAAAGGGACACATGAGCTTGGTGTGCGTTATGAAAACTTAGGTTTTTTTGGTCGCGCTATGTATTTTTATGATTTTGAAATGGTCGACGGCGATAGAGCTTGGACAAATCCAAGTTCTGGTAAGGTTAATGATCCATGCCGTGATAATGAAGCGAAAGACCAAGTATGTCGTGATGTTCGCATGTTGGATGCTTTTGTTTATGGTGATTTTGAACTCGGTGCAATGCCGTTTTCTGTCCGTGTTGGTCAACAGGTGATTAGTTGGGGCGAAAGTACCTTAATCTCTCACGGTATTAGTGAACTTAACCCTGTAGATATTGCCCGCTTAAAAGCACCTGGCGCAGAGTTAAAAGAAGCCTTTATTCCTTTTGGCGCCGTATGGGCATCGCTAGGGGTTACAGAAACTTTTAACGTTGAAATGTTTTATCAATATAGCTGGGAAAAAACTGTTTTACCTGCACCAGGGAGTTATTTTTCAACTAATGATTTTGCCGGTGATGGTGGCCACTATAATAATGTGCAATTAAACTTTGCTAGTAATCCAGATATGGATCTTGACTCATTAATTAACAATTTAAATGGCTTAAGAGCGCAAATATTAAGTGGCAATGTTGCTCTTGCTGACGCTGCTGGTGCTTATGTGGGTGGTTTCCCAACGAAATTAACCTTACGTGAAGACGGCGCTGAAAACGATCCAGAAGATGGCGGTCAATACGGTTTGCGCCTTTCTTGGTATTTACCGGCGTTAAATGATACAGAAGTTAGCTTGTATCACATGAATTATCATAGCAGACGTCCAGTATTTTCAGGTATTACCGCTGACTTTACCGGCGCAGCTTTAGCTCATGATGTTGGTATGTTAGCGTCGACTGAAATCACACAAGATAACTATACGGATTTACAGGCTTTTTCTCGTGTTGAACTGGATTATATTGAAGATATAAAACTGTATGCTTTAAGCTTTAATACCGCTATTGGCACAACATCGGTTGCCGGTGAAGTGACCTTCCGTCAAGATGAACCGTTGCAAATAGATGACGTTGAATTGTTATTTGCGGCTATGCCACAACAATTAGCGAATAATTTAGGGCGTGATGAGCTTGATGGTATTTCGCAAATGCCTACTTTCGCTGGTGGCACACGTGCTAATGGCTATATTTTATCTGACACAATACAAGCACAAATGACTTTAACCCATTTATGGGGACCAACGCTTGGCGCCAGTCAATTTGTGACCTTGCTTGAAGTGGGTGGTATTGATATTCGTGATATGCCAGAGCAAGATGTTTTACGTCTAAATGGCCCAGGCACTAGCCGAAATGGTGGTGTTGCAGGTAAAGAAGGTCTAGAACTAGCGCTACAAGACGGCGTTGAAACCAACCCATTCCCAAGTGCTTTTGCATGGGGTTATCGCTTTGTAGGTAAATTGGATTATACCAACGTGTTTGCCGGCATTAACGTTTCACCAAAAGTTGTCTTTTCACATGATGTGAATGGTATTACACCGGATCCTTTATTCTTGTTTGTTGAAGATAGAAAGTCAGTGTCATTAGGTTTGGGGTTCGATTACCAAAGCCGTTGGTCTGCTGATTTTAGCTACAACAGCTTTTTTGGTGGTGTAGGCACTACGAACCAATTGGAAGATCGCGATTACGTATCTTTTAACATCAAGTATTCAATTTAAGGCTGTAGGAGGATTACTTTCATGAGAAATATTTTTAAAAATACCTTTAAAAAGGTAACGCTAGTATCAATAGCGGTAACCGTAGCATTAGCATCAACCAGCGCTACTGCAAAAATTAGCGAGCAAGATGCAGCTAAGTTACAAAAAGAATTAACGCCCTTTGGTGCTGTTCGTGCAGCTAACGCAGATGGTTCTATTCCAGCGTGGACAGGTGGAATTACATCAGCACCTGCGGGCTATAAAGTGGGTGATCATCATCTAGACCCATTTGCTGATGACAAGGCAATGTATACCATTACAGCTAAGAACCTTGCGCAATATAAAAATTTATTAACGCCAGGCCAAATTAAGTTATTTGAAACTTATCCTGATACTTACAAGATGAGTGTTTATCAATCTCGTCGTTCAGCATCATATCCTGAGCATGTTTATCAGGCGACTGTGGAAAATGCCACTAGAACTGAACTAGTTGAAGGCGGAAATGGTATTATTCAAGCGGCAATTGGTATCCCATTTCCAGTACCAAGTGATGGTTTAGAAGCTATTTGGAATCATATTTTACGCTATCGTGGTGAAAAATTGACTCGTGAAGGTGGTCAAGCAGCGCCAACGGCGTCAGGCGATTATACCTACATGGGATTTGATGATCAGTTACTTATACCCTATGGCGTTAAGGGTGTTAAAGCTGAAGAGCTTCAAAAAACCAATATTTTATTTAAGTTTAAACAAAAAGTGACTGAGCCCGCACGTTTAGCAGGTACTGCTTTATTGGTTCATGAAACTATGGATCAAATAAAAACACCTCGCCAAGCTTGGACCTATAATACCGGCCAACGTCGTGTTCGTCGTGCACCTAATGTTGCTTATGACGCACCAGGTACAGCGTCAGATGGTTTAAGAACAACAGATGACTTTGATATGTTTAACGGCGCACCGAATCGCTATAATTGGACATTAAAAGGCAAGCAAGAGTTGTTAATTCCATATAATGATTATCGTTTGCATAGTGATGATTTAAAATATGATCAAATTTTACAACCGGGTCATATTAATCCTGAATTAGTACGTTACGAGAAACATCGTGTTTGGGTAGTCGAGGCTAACTTAAAATCAGATACACGTCATACTTATAAAAAACGCGTGTTTTATATTGACGAAGATAGCTGGCAAGTAGCGGTTACTGATATTTATGATAACCGTGATGAACTATACCGAGTGGGTGTTGCCCATGGTATTAATTACTATGAAGTACCAACGCAATGGTCAACTTTAGAAGTGTTTCATGATCTACAATCTCGTCGTTATATTGCGATGGGTTTAGATAACGAAGCCAGTATGTATGACTTTTCAGCCGATTTAAATGATGTTGACTTTACGTCTTCAGCATTACGTCGTGAAGGTCGCAGATAAGTAATAACCTTGATAAAACGGCTGGCGAGTGCTAGCCGTTTTTGTTTTAAAGTTTTCAAATAGTTATTTAATTTTTATTCCACCGTTTATTAGCTAAGCTAAAGACGGTGGATATCTTGGTATCGATGGGCATTGCTAAAGCCCATTTTCTCCTTAATATACCTAATTTGAGGCTTATGGCCTCTACAGTCCAAATGAATGGAGCTAATATAGTTAATGATGCGTCTTCTCGTTATTTTACTCAGTTTTCTTACTATCCCTATTATTAATGCGCAAACACTCGACTCGGTAATTGCTCCACTGGCGAGTAAATCACTCTTGCTTGATATTACGGTAATTAATCAATCAAAATTAGTGGTTGTTGGTGAGCGTGGTCACATTTTACTTTCAACAGATGGTGTGCAATGGCAGCAAGCACAAGTGCCTGTACAAGTAACATTAACCGCGGTTTATTTTACCGATGAAGACAACGGTTGGGCGGTCGGCCATGACGCCACTATATTATCGTCAAAAGATGGTGGTCTTTCTTGGCAAATACAACAGCATCTACCACAAGTAGAAAAGCCCTTGTTGGATGTGTTGTTTTTAGATAAAGATAACGGTATTGCTATTGGCTCCTATGGTTTGTTTTATCGTACAAATGACGGTGGCGAGCATTGGGTTATAGAGCATCATAATGAATTGCTTTACCCAGAGGACCAAACGTATTTAGCCGAATTAAAACTACAAGATGAAGAAGCGTATTTAGATGTGCAAAGCAGTATATTACCGCATTTTAATCGCGTTGTTGCCGATGGTCGTACGTTATATTTAGCGGGTGAAATGGGTTTAATTGCAAAAAGTAATGATTTTGGCGCGAGTTGGGAAAAACTTGATGAGATATATCCAGGTTCATTTTACGATATAAAACGCACACAGGAAGGCAACTTACTGGTTGTGGGTTTACGAGGTCATATCTTTCGTAGTTTACGTAATGGTACGCCATGGCAAGCAATTGATAGCGACGTTACCGCCTTGTTAAGTGCTATTGTGCTTAGTGACGATCAACGGGTTTTTATCTTGGGTAATAACGGCGTCTTATTAGAAAGTCGTGATGATGGTGCTACATTTACCAAACATCTTCAAAAAGATGGTAAAGCACTTATAGCGGGGGTTTGGTATGAAAATAAAATTATCGCCGTCTCTGATGTTGGTATCAAAACCATTAACGTAACTAAGTAACTGTCATGAAATTTAACTCTATTATTAATGTTGTCGAAGCAACACTTTTTCGTCGTCGATTAGCCGTACTGGTATTTTTTGCTCTGACCAGTATATTTTTGTTGTTTCAAGCAACACAAATTAAGCTTGATGCAGCCTTCACCAAGCATATCCCACTTAACCACACTTATATGAAAACCTATCTCGAGCATAGGGAGAATTTTGGTGGTGCAAATAACGTATTGATTTCAGTGTGTGATAGCAGTGGGGATATTTTTAATTCTGAGTTTTTTACCGCCTTAAAAGGCGTACATGACCAGCTATTTTTTATACCGGGTGTTGACAGAATTCAGGTGAAATCTTTATTTTCACCTAGTACACGATTTGTTGAAATCGTTGAAGATGGTTTTGCCGGTGGGCCAGTAATACCTGCCAGTTTTCAATCAGATGCCGCGGGTTTAGCTATTGTAAAAGGTAATATAGAAAAAGCGGGCATTGTTGGTAGTATTGTTGCTGATGATTACAGTTGTTCTATGGTGAAAGCCTCGTTAATGGAAATTGATCCAAATACGGGTGAGAAGTTAGATAGCATTGTACTTGCTGGTCAATTGGAAGATGAAATTCGGGGTAAGTTTGAAAAAGACAATATCTCAATTCATATTATTGGCTTTACCAAAATGGTGGGTGATGTTGCACAAGGAGCAAAAGGGGTTGTAACCTTTTTTGCTATTGCCATCGCTATTACAACGTTAATGGTATTTTGGTTTTGTCGCTCAATTGCTTTAACTATTTTACCTATTTCATGTTCATTGATTGCCGTTGTATGGCAACTAGGTATGTTATCAACGCTCGGGTTTGGCTTAGACCCTATGTCGATTTTGGTGCCCTTTTTAGTCTTTGCAATCGGGGTTAGTCATGGTGTGCAAATGATTAACTCTGTTTCTAAATTGGTTAATACGGGAAAAACTAGCAAAGAAGCGGCGCAACTGAGTTTCCGTGTGCTATTAGTGCCAGGTGGTATCGCACTGTTGTCAGATACTGTGGGCTTTATGACGTTGTTATCCATTGATATTGGCATTATTCGCGAGCTTGCCATTACTGCGTCACTGGGTGTCGCCATGATTATTTTAACTAATTTGGTCTTGTTACCGCTGTTAGTTTCTTACATGCATGTGCCAAAAAGTAAAGAAAATCAGCAAGCTAAAGAGGGTTCTGCGATCGATGGTATATGGCACTTTATGTCGTTATTTGCGACACGTAAGGTCGCGTTGATTATACTAGCTTGTACGGCTGTACTTTATATTGTGGGTTACCAAGAAGCCCAAAATATGAAGATAGGGGAGTTACATGCCGGTGCACCCTCACTGCATGAAAAGTCACGTTATAACCAAGATACCTTTTTAATTACCGATAAATATGCCATTAGTGTCGATTATATGTCAGTGATTGTTGAAACCACGGCAGACGCTTGTACTTACTATAATCATATGAACACTATTGATAGATTTCAGTGGCGCATGGAAAACATTCCAGGCGTGCAGTCAGCGGTAAGTTTAGCGTCCATCGCAAAAATTGTGAATGCGGGCTACAACGAAGGTAATCCGAAATGGCGTGTGCTATCTCGTAATACACAAACCTTGGTGCAATCAATTGCACGCGTGCCATCCTCTAGTGGTTTACTCAATAGCGATTGTAGCGCCATGCCGGTGATTTTGTTTTTAACAGATCATAAAGCCGAAACAATTAATCGTGTGGTTGATGCGGCAAAACTTGCAGCTAGCGAACTAGGTAATGATAATTTATCGTTTAAACTTGCCTCTGGTCCTGTTGGCGTAATGGCGGCGACTAATGAAGCGGTAGAAGCTGCCCAGATCCCTATGATGCTTTATGTTTATGGAGCGGTGATTATTTTATGTTTGTTAAGCTTTAGAAGTTTAAGAGCAACAATCGCTGTCGTTGTGCCACTTTACGTCGTATCAACGCTTGCACAATGGTTGATGACAGCACTTGATATTGGCTTAACGGTATCAACGTTACCCGTTATCGCCTTAGGCGTAGGTATAGGTGTTGATTACGGTATTTATATCCTCTCTACTATGAGTGTTAAGCTGCGCAATGGTGCTACGGTTCAAAGTGCTTATTTTGACGCGCTTAAAGAGCGAGGCAGTGCGGTACTAATCACCGGAGTGACTTTAGCCATAGGTGTTTCAACCTGGTTTTTCTCTGATTTAAAATTTCAAGTTGATATGGGAATACTATTAACCTTTATGTTTTTAGTTAATATGATTGCTGCCGTACTGGTATTACCAGCTATAGCGGCATTTTTATGGCCACAACGAAAATAAATGCTAATTAATTTAAAAAATAATTATGCATAAATAAACAAGAAAATGACCGAAAGGTCATTTTCTATTTATAACTAATGAATAAATAGAAAATGTCAGTATCAGAGACAGATAAATGTACAGTTTTTAAAGTAATGCATCTAAAATAGTCCTCGCATTTCCCTATGTTTATTAATAAGATCGCTGTTATAATTTGTAGTCTAAGACAGACTAAAAATAATAATTTTTTTAAGCGTTTTATCCAAAAAGGGAAAAGGCATGACGTTAGTAGACGGTTTACCTTCAGTGATACTCTCGAACGTAGCAGAGTTAATACAAAAAAAAGTTCCATCGGCAACAGCTCCCCTTGTAAATCAATTTTCTGAGTTGCTTTATAAAAACATTTCCACGTTAGATTTAGATCATAGAAATGATAGTGACATGTACGGTGCCACGCTAAGTCTGTGGAATACGTTGAACGATTCTCAAGATGATAAGCCAGTGATTAAAGTTTTTAATCCACAGGTTTCAAAAAACGGTTGGAAATCTAGCCATACCATTATCGAAATAATTGTCCGTGATATGCCATTTTTAGTCGACTCTGTGCGTATTGCCTTAAGTCGATTAAACCTAACACCACATTTAATGCTAAATTCGCCAATAAAAATTATTCGTGGCAAAAGCAAAAATATCATTAAACTTTCTTCCTCTGTCGACCAATCATTTAAGTCAACGTCTGTTGAAACAGTATTTTTTATCGAAATTGATCGTCAAATTGACGCTAAAGTATTAGAAAATATCGCCAAAGAATTACATTCAGTGGTCAGTGATATTGCGGTGACAGTAAACGATTGGCAACCTATGCAGGCACGTCTGCGTAGTGTTATTGAGGAAGTTAAACAGGCTGTTTTACCTTGTTCTAAAGAAGAGCACCGCGATAGCGTGAGCCTTTTAGAATGGATGTTAGCCGATAACTTTACCTTATTAGGTTATCGCGCTTACCAAGTGAAGACATTAGAAGGCGACATAGCGCTTTCGGCTGATATTAGCACGAGTTTAGGCTTAATGAACCAGTATGGCGGCAGCAAAGAGCGCCTGATGTCTGAGCTGAGCGAATCAGCCCGAGAAATAGCGTTAGGCAATAACTTACTTGTTTTAACAAAAACCAATGCTAAGTCGCGCGTACATCGTCCCGCTCATCTTGACTATATTGGTGTGAAACGTTTTGACAATAAAGGCAATGTTATTGGTGAAGAGCGCTTTGTTGGCTTATTTGGTTCGGCTTATTATACCAATAGCGCTTTAGATTTACCGTTAATCAAATCTAAAGTTTTGGCTACATGTAACAATTCCGGTTTTGCTCAAGGCACCCATGCTTATAAAGCATTAATCAACATACTTGAAACTTACCCAAGAGATGAGATTTTACAAAGTTCACCCGCTGAATTATTGAAAAATGTCATCGGTATATTTCAAATGCAAGAGCGTGATTATTCAGGCTTGTTTATGCGCCGTGATGCCTTCAACCGCTTTTACTCTTGTATGGTTTATGTACCACGCGAGCGTTACAACACGGCACTACGTGTTAATACTCAAAAATTGTTACAAGAAGCATTAGGTAGCAATGAAGAAGTAGAATTCACCACTTACTTCTCAGAGTCCGCACAAGCTCGTACGCACTATATCGTTAGAGTTAACTCGACAAAAGCAGACATTAATGTGAAAGAAATTGAAAAGAATTTAAACCATGCTGCACGCAGTTGGGATGATAATTTAGCTGATTCATTAAACTCGCATAAAGGCGAAGCCAAAGGCAAAGCGTTAAGTAGAAAATATACTAGCTTCCCACAAGCCTATAAAGATGAAGTTTTACCGGGCACAGCTATTGTCGATATTGAAAAGTTTGAAGCTTTATCTGCTGATAACAAACTTGAAATGTTGTTTTATCAACCACAAGAAGAAGACGCTAACAGCCGCTCTGTAAAATTAAAGTTATTCCATTCGGGTGAGCCATTACATTTATCTGATGTTCTACCTATGTTGGAAAACTTTGGTTTACGTGTTATCGGCGAAAGTCCGTATGCCGTAAAATCAGAAAGCGGTGAAGTCTATTGGATTTTAGACTTCTCAATGTTACTTACGGGCAAAGGTAAGTTCAACTTAGAGATTGTTCAAAGCTTATTCCAAGACGCTTTTGCAAAAGTGTGGTCAGGGCAGTTAGAAGACGACGGATTTAACCGTTTAATCTTAGGCGCTGAATTAGGCGGTCGTGAAGTATCAATTATCCGTGCCTATGCTAAATATGAGCGTCAAATTGGTGGTACCTTTAGCCAAAATTACACTGAAAATACTTTTGCTCGTTATCCGAGTATTGCCAAGTTATTAATTAGACTGTTTAACTTACGCTTCTCACCAGCTAAAAAGTTAAATGAGAAATTGATAGAGAAGGTGCACACTAGCATAGAGTCCTCTCTAGACAGTGTTGCTAGCTTAGATGATGACCGTATTATTCGCCGCTTTGTTGAGATGATTAATGCCACTATTCGTACTAACTATTTTCAGCCACATCCTGTTACGGGTGAGAAGTCTTATATTTCATTCAAGATTTTACCAGCGCTAATTACCGACGTACCTTTGCCTTTACCTAAATTTGAAATATTTGTTTACTCTCCGCAAGTAGAAGGTGTGCACTTACGCGGTGGTAAAGTTGCTCGTGGTGGTTTACGTTGGTCTGACCGTCGCGAAGATTTCCGCACTGAAGTACTAGGTTTGGTGAAAGCCCAACAAGTTAAAAATACCGTTATTGTCCCTGTGGGTGCAAAAGGTGGTTTTGTTTGTAAGCAACTACCAAGCGGTAACAGAAATGAAATTTTTGAAGCGGGTAAAGAGTGCTATCGTACCTTCATTCGTGGTTTACTTGATATTACCGACAATATTATTAACGGTGAAATAGTCCCGCCATTAAATGTTGTGCGTCACGATGAAGATGACCCTTATTTAGTTGTTGCCGCTGATAAAGGTACCGCTACATTTTCGGATATTGCCAATAGTATTTCTGATGAATTTAATTTTTGGTTAGGCGACGCGTTTGCCTCAGGTGGCAGTGTTGGCTACGACCATAAAGGCATGGGAATAACCGCTAAAGGTGCATGGGAATCAGTTAAACGTCACTTTCGAGAAATGGATATTGATTGTCAAACTACTGATTTTACTGTCGTTGGTATTGGCGATATGGCTGGTGATGTTTTTGGTAATGGCATGTTATTATCAAAACACATCCGACTACAAGTCGCATTTAACCACTTACATATCTTTATTGACCCAACGCCAGATGCAGCGACTACTTATGTTGAGCGTGAGCGTTTATTTAATCTTCCAGGTTGTTCATGGGAAGATTTTGATATGTCACTGGTTTCGGAAGGAGGGGGATTATTCAATCGCTCTGCTAAGTCAATAAAGTTGACGCCGCAAATTAAGAAAATGATTGGTACGCAAAAGCAAACCATGGCACCTAATGACTTAATTCAAGCTTTATTAAAAATGAAGGTTGATTTGTTATGGAATGGTGGCATTGGTACTTACGTTAAAGGCTCAAAAGAATCTCACCTAGAAGTGGGTGACCGTGCTAACGACTCATTACGCATCAATGGCCAAGATCTAGAAGCGAAAGTAGTAGGTGAAGGCGGTAATTTAGGCTTAACGCAGTTAGGTCGAATTGAATTTGCCGCTAAAGGCGGTCGTCTTAATGCTGATTTTGTTGATAATGCCGGTGGCGTTGATTGCTCAGATAACGAAGTTAACATCAAAATATTACTCAATGGTTTAGTTCAAAATGGTGACTTAACGGTTAAGCAGCGTAATAAAATTCTTGCTGACATGACCGAAGAAGTGGGTGATATCGTGATAGATGATTGCTATCGCCAAACTCACTCTTTGTCAATCACAGAGTTACGTGGTGTTAAGCAGCTGAAAGAACAAGCACAATTTATTACTGAGTTAGAGCGTTCGGGTAAATTAGTTAGAGCGTTAGAATTTATTCCAAGTGATGAAGAAATTGCCGAGCGTTTATCTTTAGGTAAAGGGTTAACACGCCCTGAGCTTTCCGTTTTACTTGCCTATAGTAAAATGGTACTAAAAGAAGAGCTGGTTTGTCCTGAGATTAGCGACAACGAATTTCACCAAAGCTTACTCATTAAAGCCTTTCCAAAAAAGCTGCAAGATAATTACAGTGCGCAAATGCAAGATCATCCCCTACGAGCTGAAATTATAGCGACTAAGTTAGCCAATAATATTGGTAACGATATGGGCTTTAATTTTGTTCACCGTATGAAAGAAGAAACTGGGGCAACAACGTCTGAAATTGCTAATTGCTATAGTATGGCGAGTGCGGTGTTTGAGTTATCAGACATTTGGACGCAGATCAGTGATTTAGATAATAAAATTTCTACCTCTATCCAAACAGAAATGCTATTTCAGTTACGCAGAACCGTACGCCGTGCGACACGTTGGTTCCTTCGTCATCGCTCTAAGTCAATGAACATCGCTCAATCAATTGAATTTTATCATGCCACATTTGCTAAACTTTCAAGCAATATTACTAGTTATATGATTGAAGATGAAGCAGCGCAAATTAAACGCGTAGAAAATGATTTGATTAAAGCTGGGGCGCCTGAGTCTGTGGCATTAAGAATTTCATTACTGAGCACCTTGTTCTCGGTAATGGATATTGCAGAAATTGCAAAATCTGAAGCCGTGCCAACTGAATTAGCGACCGATCTTTACTTTAAACTGGGTGCCAGATTAGACTTACATTGGTTCTTAGATCAAATTACCACGCAACCGGTATCGAACCACTGGCAAGCGCTGGCAAGGTCGTCATTTAGAGAAGAACTTGATTGGCAACAACGTTCATTAACTTCGGTGATATTAAGTGGTAATAAAAACTCGACCGATATTGACGCCATGTTGGATAAATGGTTTGTAGATAATGCCCAACCACTTGAGCGCTGGCAGCATATTTTGGCTAACTTTAGAGTTGGGCAAACTCATGAGTTTGCCAAGTTCTCAGTTGCGTTGCGAGAATTAATGTTGTTAAGTTTGAACTGCGACCCCGTGAAATAAGTGTTAAGATCCCCGCCATGAGCGGGGATTTTTTTGTCATCAAGTTTATGTTTAGCGATTGATGTTAGTTTCTCGCATGGCAATTTAGTATTATATATAATTAAAGAGGTATTATGTTTTACTCAGCTATTCGTAAAGTGTTTTTTAAATTCGATGCAGAAGCAATTCACGAATTAACGATTAAAGGCTTTAAAGCAACAGGCGCTTCGCCGCTTAATTTACTTTATAAGCAAACCATAGCCAATAAACCGGTAGAGGTTATGGGCATTAAGTTTCCTAATCCAGTCGGTTTAGCGGCAGGGTTAGATAAAAATGGCGAGTGCATTAAAGCCTTTGAAGCTTTAGGTTTTGGCTTTGTTGAAGTGGGAACAGTAACGCCACGACCTCAACCAGGTAATGACAAGCCACGAATTTTCAGATTACCAGAAGCAAACGCTATTATTAACCGCATGGGTTTTAATAATAAAGGTGTTGATTATCTCGTTGACCAAGTAATTAAAGCTAAGTACCGCGGTGTTTTGGGTATTAATATTGGTAAAAATAAAGATACGCCAGATGAAAATGCTAAAGATGATTATATTCACTGTATGCGTAAAGTTTATGACTATGCTACTTACATTGCGGTTAATATATCATCACCTAATACCCCAGGTTTACGCTCGCTACAATATGGCGATGCACTTAATGAACTACTATCAGCATTAAAAGCTGAACAAACTGCGTTAGCAGAGCAATATGGTAAGTACGTGCCTGTTGCGGTAAAAATAGCGCCAGATTTAAATGCCGAAGAAATAAAGTCTATTGCCGAGTGCTTAATTGCCAACAATATTGATGGCGTAATTGCCACAAATACCACCTTAGCACGTGATAAAGTGTCACATTTACCCTTTGGTAATGAACAGGGCGGATTAAGTGGCGCACCGGTAAAAGAAAAAAGTACTGAAGTTATTCAATTACTAGCAAAAGCACTTGATAACAAGCTGCCGATTATTGGTGTTGGCGGTATAGCGTCGGGCGCAGACGCTCAAGAAAAATTTGCGGCAGGGGCAAAGTTAGTCCAAGTCTATACTGGCTTTATATATCAAGGGCCAGAATTGATAAAAGAAATCGTGCAAACACTGAAGTAAAATTTCTCAGCCTTACGCGAGCAAATTTATTGCAAAAGCAAAAAATATAAAAAGGCCATCAACTGATTTCAGTTGATGGCCTTTTTTGTGGTTCAATCTCCACTTATAATTCAATGCCCACTTATATAGGGTGAGTTAAATTTAGGGTCCAGACTTACTCGCTAATATAGCCTCTAAACGTTCCATTCGCTCTACGAGTAATTGCAGGCTAGTATCAAACTGATTGATACTAGTGGCGGTAAACATTTGCTGCTTATCACGACTTTTTGCATTGGCATCTAAGGTATTGAGCTGTGTAGATAGTTTTTTAAATTGCTCTTTTAAGCTACTGGCAGTAACCATTTGCTCAGAAACAGCATTAATTGAAAACTCGGTGGCGGTAATCTTATCTTTTAAATCATTAAGTGCGTTATTTTGCTGGCTAACTGAACCGGTGTTTTTATCTTGCTGTTGAGCCATGTTGATACTTTTTGAATTTAAGGCTTTAATTTCTTCTTGATTTCTCCGCCAAGCTGAAGCCCAGAGTTTATCCATTTCAGATAATAATAATTCTGTTTTTTCACTAACCGCTTCTAACTTAACCTTTAAAGCAATGGTTGACTCACCGATTTCTTCACCGGTAGCTGAGAGTTGGTTTTCTAGCTGTTGAATTCGCGCAGAGCTCGACGCTAAGGTATTGTTTACACTCACTTGCTGTTGATAAAAATACCAGCCAGTACCCGCTAGAGCAAAATAAGGTATTAAGATTAATAATGTTTGCGCTGCAGTTAATGTTTTGGGTGTATTAGTTGCAGAGTTCACTTGCTCTGACTTGTGTGCTTTAGCTACAGGTTCACGAGCCATCTTAACTTGATCTTGATCGATATTAATCGTTGGAATTTCAGGTTCTACACGGTTTGACAAGATAGCTTCCTACTAACAATGGCTGTAATACCCATTGGATTAATGAATTGATTTATTTGGCCATATACTAAGTTAAGAGTATAAGTTGAGAGTAACTGTATAATATTTAGTAAATATTGTACAAAAAAACCGACTTTAATAGTCGGTTTTTAATTTTAGGCTTAAAATTTCTTAGTTAGCTAAGACTAATAACTGTCATTATGCACACTTTGCACAGCACGTCCTGAAGGATCGGCCATGTTAGCGAAACTTTCATCCCAAGCTAACGCTTCTGGTGTACTACAAGCGACTGATTTTCCGCCAGGTACACAATCTGCTGCGGATGCTAGCGGAAAGTTTTCTTCGAAAATACAACGATAAAAATAAGCTTCTTTAGTATCGGGTGTATTCACGGGGAACTTAAATTCTGCGCTCGCTAGTTGTTGGTCGCTAACTTGTGCTTCAACATGTTGCTTTAGACCATCAATCCAAGAATAACCCACACCATCAGAAAATTGCTCTTTTTGACGCCATAAGATCTCTTTTGGCAAGTAACCTTCAAAAGATGAGCGTAAAATAGCTTTCTCCATCTTGCCATTACCGCACATTTTATCTTCTGGATTAATGCGCATGGCAACATCCATAAAGTTTTTATCTAAGAAGGGTACGCGTGCTTCAATGCCCCACGCTGACATAGATTTATTCGCACGTAGACAATCAAACATATGTAATTTATCAAGCTTGCGCAACAATTCGTTATGAAACTCTTCCGCATTTGGCGCTTTGTGGAAATATAAATAACCACCAAATATTTCATCAGCACCTTCACCAGAAAGTACCATTTTAATGCCCATGGCTTTTATTTTTCTCGCCATTAAATACATAGGTGTAGAGGCACGAATCGTGGTTACATCATAAGTTTCTAAGTGATAGATCACTTCTTTAAGTGCGTCGATACCTTCTTGTTCGGTAAATATAATACTATGGTGTATTGTACCTATGCTCTCAGCAACGGTTTTAGCGGCAATTAAATCTGGCGAGCCAGCTAAGCCGCAGGCAAAAGAATGCACTTTAGGCCACCATGCTTCAGACAAATCATTTTCTTCGATACGTCTAGCGGCAAATTTTTGCGTAATGGCAGAAATTAATGATGAGTCTAAACCGCCAGAAAGTAATACGCCGTAAGGTACGTCAGTCATCAAATGGCTTTTAACTGATTCTTCTAATGCTTCGCGTATTTTTTCTTTACTGGTGTTGTTATCTTTTATCGCTGAATATTTTTGCCAGTTGCGTTGGTAATATCTTTCAACTTTACCGACTCTGCTATCTAAAATATGACCTGGAGGGAACTCTGCTACCGTTTTACAAATTGGCATTAACGCTTTCATTTCTGAGGCAACATAGAAGTTACCTTCAGCGTCATAACCGGTATAAAGTGGAATAATTCCCATGTGATCACGGGCAATTAGATAACTATTGTCTTGCTCGTTATATAGACAAAAGGCAAACATACCTTGAAGCTTATCGACAAAGTCAGTGCCAAATTTTTCAAACATTGGAATGATAATTTCACAATCCGAGGCGGTTTGAAAATCATAGTCAGGCGTATGTTGGCTGGCTAATGCTTTATGATTATAAATCTCACCATTGACCGCTAAAACTTTTGATTTGTCACTGTTATATAATGGTTGAGCGCCATGTTCAGTGTCAACAATTGACAGACGTTCGTGCACTAAAATTGCGTGGTCATTGTTGTAGATACCAGACCAATCTGGACCACGATGACGAAGTAAGCGAGAATATTCTAAAGCTTTTGGACGAAGTGCGTCTGCACCCGTTTTAATATCTAATATACAAAATATCGAACACATTGAAGTGCTACCCCTTTATATTTATTAATGACAAATTGTGTGGTGAATGCGCTCTAACAAGTTTATTCAAGCGTATTATGCGATATTATCTCTAGGTAAACATGATAGTGTTTACAGAAACTTATCGTTCAGCAATATTGCTGTTGTGTGACACCTTACAGTATTTGATAAACAATCAATAGTATTTTTACTCTAATGACACAATAAGGTGTAAAAGCGGTTTTTTGTGTAACATTAATCGCTCGTGTTAAAAAAGTAGATGCATTAATATATCAATGATAAGTATAGATAAATTAGCCGTTTTATTTTAATTTCAATCATAAGTAAGAGCAATAAATGTTAAAAACTGTAAATAAAATAACCCTAAAGATCTTTGTTGTCGCCATCTCGTTTGGTCTAAGTTTATCTATTAGTAGCCAAGAAATTAACTACGCTGCATTAACGGTTGAAGAATTACGTCTTGATAACGCGCTTAAAGCAATGCCAGATGTTTCGACAAGATTAAGCGCACAAGCTGAAAAATTTGCTAGTCAACTAAACCGAGCAACTAGCTATACCGTGTTAACACAATTAACTATTCGTCACGGTAAAGGGCTATGGTTAGAGGCGAAAAAGTCATTTAACCAATTGAACGACTACGACGATCGGCCGTTATATTGGGCGCGCTTACAAATGAGCAAAGCGTTACGCTCTACCAAAGCATTTACGACCTTGTTTCCTAATCAACAACGCAAGTTGTTATGGACACTGGAGTTATTATCTCGTGGTCAACTGGATGTTAAGTTTGATAAAAAAGCCGATAAAAAAATACTGCTTACTGGTTTTGATCCCTTTTTTCTAGATAGACATATCGATCAAAGTAATCCATCGGGAGTAGTTGCACTCGCCTTGGATGATTTAGTGGTCAGCATTGAAGGGCAAAGTGCGGAAATTGAAGTGTTAATTGTGCCAGTACGTTTTGCAGATTTTGACCAAGGCATGATAGAAGAATTACTCAGCCCTTATATCGCCAATAAATCTGTTGATATGGTATTAACCGTAAGCATGGGCAGAGAGAATTTTGATTTAGAGCGTTACCCGGCGTTAAGACGCAGCGCTAACGCGCCTGATAACCTTAATATATTGACAGGTGCTACGAAAAATAAGCCATTAATACCCAAGTTTAAAACCGCCGCTTTGCAGGGACCTGAATTTGTCGAATTTAGCTTACCTATATTGGCAATGTTAAAGGGTGCAGGTAAATATCAAGTTAACGACAATCGCACCATATCGACTTTATTAGGTGGTACATTTAAGGGCCAATCACTGGCAGATATTGTTAAGCAAACTTCGGTTAGCGGCTCAGGTGGTGGTTACCTTTCTAATGAAATATCTTATCGTAGTATCTTATTACGTGACCAATATTATTCAACTTTACCGGTAGGTCATATCCATACCCCGAAAATTAAAGCCTTCAATCAACAAGCATTGATGGATATTGTTAAGCAAACGAAAAACATTATTACTCAAGGTGTCGCCGGTTTATAATCGTTTAGTTATAAACGCGTTAATATTATAAACGCATTAATATGACCAACCACTGATGCTTTATTTCAGGACAAAAAAACGCTAACTCAGTTAGCGTTTTTTAATTTTTCTCTTCGCAACTATCTGCCACGACTAAATTTATTGGTGATAATATTATCAATAATTAAGGTGTTAAATATTATTCGTCACATCTACCGACAGCTTTAACATTTGTCCCGGTTGTAAGTATTTATCACGATTAAGGCTATTCCAACGTTCAATATCTTTTATCTTGACATTAAACTTGTCGGCGATACGGGCAAAAGAGTCACCTTTGCGTACACGATAATGAATGTTACGCATTATCGCTTTTTCGTTTGGTGTCATAGCATCTAAAGCCAGTGTTTTAACCGCTGTTTTTTGCCAAATAACCAGTTTTTGTCCAGGTTTAATAGTGTCTCTTGGCGCCATACCATTCCATTTTGCGAGACTGCGGGTTGAAACACGATAGGCGCGGCTGATATCCCACAAGGTATCACCAGATTTTACTATATGAATGCGCTTTTCACCGGCCAATACTTTGTTTTGTGTTTTTGCCAAACGTTGATTTTGTGAGAGTAAATAACTGTCTAACGAGGCGGTAGCAACAGGAATTAATAAAAATTTTCCCGCTCTGATCTGATTGCCTTTAATGTTATTAACTTGTTTTATTAACGCTATTTCAGTATTAAATTTTTGTGCTATTTCACCTAGGTTGTCACCGTTTTTAATTTTATAGCGTTGCCAAGCTAGACGTTCTTTTGCGCTCAATTTGGCAAGGCCTTGCTTAAAGTTTTCTATTTTGTGGTTGGGTAACAATAAATAATGTGGGCCGTCAGGGTCGGTTGCCCAACGATTAAAACCTGGGTTGAGTCGCTGCAACTCTGTTAATGTCAAGTCAGCTAATTGCGCTGCTTTGGCTAAATCAAGCTGTGAACCAATATCGACTTGACTGATCACCGAGCTATTATCAATTACGTGCAGTTTAATTTTAAATTCTTCGCTACGTTTTACAATGTCAGCTAACGCTAATAATTTAGGGACATAAGCACGAGTTTCTTTTGGTAAATCTAAAGACCAAAAATCTGTAGGTAGGTTTTTCTTTTTATTTTTTCTAACCGCACGTCTTACTCGTCCCTCACCTGAGTTGTAAGCGGCGAGCGCTAGCATCCAATCACCATCAAAAAATTTGTTTAAATATTTTAAATAGTTAATAGCACCTTGGGTTGAAGCAACTATGTCACGTCGTCCGTCAAACCACCAATTTTGCTTCATGCCGAAGCGTTTGCCTGTGCCGGGAATAAATTGCCACATACCTGATGCACGACCATGAGAGTAAGCAAAAGGGTCAAAAGCGCTTTCAACTATGGGTAATAAGGCAATTTCAATGGGTATATCGTTCGCTTCTAATGCTTCAACGATGTAATACAAAAATGGCTCAGCGCGTTTAGCTACGCGGTTTAGATAGTCAGGGTGCTTTATAAACCAATTTCGTTGGCTAACAACACGAGGATCTTCGGGTATCGAAAATTCAAGCTTGCTGCGAATTCGTTGCCAAACATCATTTGACAAATAGCTTTCTTTTAAGTCATTGCCCAGATCTATATCACCGTCGGCAATGGGATGAATAACGTCAATAGCTTCATCAACCAGCAGCGCTTGATTGATCTCTGCCGAAGAGGCAACATCGATAAGTACTTGAATATCATTATTAGTTTCAAGGTTATTTGATTGATTTTGGTTTAAAACTGATTGGCAACCGGACAATAGCAGTACGGTTGCGATAGATAGGGTTATATTCTTCATGCAAGGTCTATTTAAATTTACTAGCCGCCAGTGTCACTTATTTAGGGCGGTTATTCAAGATTTGCGCAATAAAAACGCCTTAAAAATTGTCTTTCCATGCGCGGATAATGGTAAAGGTTTGTAATTTATCATTAACCTTTTCACCACTGAACTCAGCCGCGCTTGTCATCAAGCTAGACTCGTTACAGCGTAGAAATGGATTGATTTTCCTTTCAAGCATGATTGATGTTGGGATAGTGGCAATGTCTTGTTCGCGCTTTTGTATTACTTGATTATAATAATCTACCAACTCGGTATTATCGGGTTCAACACTTAGAGCAAAAATAAGGTTAGCTTGAGTATATTCATGAGCACAATAGACCTGAGTGCGCTCAGGTAAAGCGCTTAGCTTTTCTAATGAGCAGAGCATTTGGCTCGGCGTGCCTTCGAAAAGGCGACCACAGCCACCTGAAAACAAAGTATCACCACAAAATAAATTGTCTTGTGATAAATAAGCTATATGGCCACTGGTATGACCTGGAAGATCAATGACATCAAATTCAAGGTCTAAATCAGTTAACGCCACCTTAGCGCTTTCGTTAAGCGCGACATCACAGTGTGGAATGTTTTCACTTTCAGGGCCGTAAATGGTTAATGGCCATTGCTTACTTTTACAATAATCAACAAGTTTTTTAATACCACCCACGTGATCAGCGTGATGGTGAGTGATTAATATACTCGACAGTTGCAGTTTTTGTTGTTCAATAAATTCGATACAAACATTGGCGTCACCTGGGTCAACTAAGGCCATGTTGTGACCTAAGTTCGACGAAATAGCCCAGATATAATTATCTGAAAAGGCCTTTATCATGGAAACTTTCATATTAGTGCTGCTTTGGGTTTGCTGCATGTGTGGCTCCTGAGTATACTGAAGATATGATTATACTTACTTTTTCGACAGTTTAATATAATGAAGCCAGCACTCGCGTTTAGGCACCCTGATTATCCAAAATCTTGGCAAAACTTACCTAATGGTGACTTGATAGTTGCCAATATTAATCAAGCGTTAGCCCCTTGGTGGCCAAAGTTTTTTGGCTATCATATGCTAAAAATTGGCGCTTTAAGTGGTGAAATATCGAGTGTAGATAGCCCGATTAAGCATCAATTAACCTTAACAAACCAGCTGGAAAATAGTGATGTTATTGCTGAAATTGATGATTTACCCTTACAAAAGCACAGCGTTGATGTCTGCGTATTGGCCCATGCTTTGGAGTTTTCGTTAGACCCTCATCATGTGGTGCGTGAAGCCAACCGGGTATTAATTCCTAATGGCTATTTAGTGATCACTGGATTTAATCCTTTTAGTTTAGTGGGTCTTAATCAATTTATTCCTTATAGGCGTAAGCAAACGCCTTGGAATGAAAGGTTATTTTCACCTATGCGAGTGAAAGATTGGCTGCACTTAATGGGATTTGAGATCCAACTAGATAAACGGTTTTTGCATTCGTCATTATCTGGGCAACTCACTCAGGGACTTTTTTGTAACTATTGGCATAATATAGCGGCACGTTATTTTCCAAGTTTAGGCTCTGTTTATGTCATTGTGGCGAAAAAGCGCGTATTACCTTTAACGCCGATCAAACCCAAATGGCAACTCAGGCCACACTTTGAACCCGTGAAGGTGCCAACGATGAATTCATCAAGAAAAACCAGTAAAAAATCAAATCAGTAATGGTAAAGCAGTACTAAATATAATAACTCAATATTTAAGGTCAGAATTAATTAATGCAACTTCATGAATTCGAAAGCTATTTAAACAACTTATTAAAGCCTGAACAAATTAAAGACTTTTGTCCAAATGGTCTACAAATTCAGGGGCGAGACAAGGTCAGTAAGGTCATCACGGGTGTTACCGCTACACAAGCGTTAATCGAACAAGCGATTGCTGAAAAAGCCGATGCGTTAGTCGTACACCATGGCTTTTTTTGGAAAAATGAAAGTTATGTCATCCGCGGTATGAAACATAAACGCATTAAGGCGTTACTGGCAAATGACATCAGTTTATTTGCCTATCATTTACCCTTAGATATTCATCCAAGCTTAGGTAATAACGCACAATTAGCGAAATTATTTTCAATCAATAATGTCGCGCCATTGGAAGAGGGTAACGCCTTGAGTGTTGCTGTACGTGGAGACTTTACTAGTGAACTTAGCCCACAAGCACTTGAGCAACGCATTAATGAAAAGCTCAACCGCACTTGCTTACACATAGCACCGCCATCAAATAAAGCGATTAAAACCGTTGCTTGGTGCAGTGGTGGCGGGCAAGGCTATATTGAGTTAGCGGCTGAACACGGCATAGACGCGTTTATCAGTGGTGAAGTATCTGAGCAAACTACTCATGTTGCGCGCGAGATGGATATTCATTTTTATTGCGCTGGCCATCATGCCACCGAGCGCTATGGCGCTAAAGCATTAGCCGAACATTTTAATCAACATTTACCATTAGAGGCTAAGTTTATTGATATTGATAACCCAGCCTAAGCGGCAGATTATTAATACCAATATAGCGGAAAAATATAGCACCAAGTACAAGACTGCTGTTCATGCACGATTGTACTTGGTAATGAACTAGCCTTATGTAAATTTTTACTGCACAAGGCTTTTTGGTCATTAAGTCGTGTTGTACAAATTGCTGCTGCTTTTAGTTTGTCAGCTATTAGCCTTTAAACCATTGCACAATACGCCCGAGGGTTTCGTACCAAACCGTAGTAGTTTGTTGTAATTTTTTAGCATTAGGTACGTAATAAGACCATGGAGTAAGTCCATTGCTTTTAACCCATGGGCTTGCCGGTGCAGGGATTGGATTGACGCCGTAGCGTTGGAAATAGGCCATGGCTCTGGGTAAATGATTGGCACTAGTGACGAGTACGACATTTTTATTTAACACGCGTGGTGCGATAAGTTGCGCTTCTTCTTCGGTATCTTGAGGGAAATTTTCAGTCAATATTTTATTTTTTGGCACACCTAATAATATCGCTGCTTGCTTAACTTTTTCTGCGTTTGAACTAACATCGCCATCGGCAAAACCTGAGGTAATTATTTGTGCTTCGGGGTGTAGGCGGTAGATACGAACAGCCTCAACTAACCTTTCTAGTGAACTAGACTTTAACTCACTGGTCGCGGGCAAACCCTTTACGCTGGTGTGAACACCGCCCAAAATAATAATATAATCAACCGGCTTATTACTGCGGGTAAATGCGGGATAATTATCTTCTAATGCCGCCATGATGTTATCGGATAAAGGTGGAAAGGTACTCAGAAATAATAAAGTGGTTGCGGTAAATAACGCCGTAAAACTCAATTTTGGTTTTAAACGATAAAAAATAATGGCGATAATTAACAGTAAGATAATTATGCTCAGTGGCATAATCATTAAGCTGATAATTTTTTTTAGTAAAAATAGATCCATGTTACTCAGTCCAAAATAGGCTATACGAATAGGGTGATAAGTTTTCAAGATACTTAAGCATAACAATTATAAGACTTTGAAGCAGTAGCTATTTAAAGCCGTAGCTAATGGTGACAAATTATTTTATTTGGACGTCTAAAAGTCTGTTGATATTTACGCTTAGATAGGGTCTAATGACTGCGCTGAAAATTAGAATTTTTACTCCACTTTTATAATACCCTTATCTATCAAGTATGATGGTGTTATGAATTAAGTAGTGCAGAAATAGAAAGATTTTCGCACCAGAAGAGGCGCAATTGCTAGGTAGGTAACATGAGGACCCATTCCTTTGACTGTTACTGAGGGGGACAATTGCCGAGAATATTGATATGGGGGCATATCATATTCGGTCGCTAGGGCTGAATCCTTAGGGCTGTCACCGCTAGAAAAACACCAGTTTTTTTAGCATAGGGTGGAGAGCTTCTGGCTGAATAGTACCGCCTGAATAACGGGTTTTTAACCTAATTCGCTCTACGCTCAGTCATGCTCTTCCTGTTAGTTATTTGCCTGTTATATTTGCTATGTTTAATGAAGTACCTTTAGCAATGCAGGCGTTTAGGAAGAATTTTTATGTTAATATCCCATCTTACCAGCCTTAATCGCACTAGTGTTGGCACATTGTTATTTAAATATATATTGTTATCTAAATATACATCTTGCGATAGACTCGAATGTTTAACTATTCAATCTCAAACTCATGGAGAATCTGCATGTCTGTAATTATAGATCATACCAATACTGAAAATATTACCGTTGCAAAGTTTGGCGGCACCAGTGTTGCTGATTTTCATGCGATGTTACGCTGCGCGGATATTATTAAAAATAATAGCACTAACCGTTTAGTGGTGGTATCAGCCAGTGCTGGTGTTACTAATCACTTAGTGCGTTTAAGCCAAGCAGACGTTTCGATAAGTGAACAACAACAAATTATTACCCATATTGCTGATATTCAATTTGCCATAACCCAGCATTTTGATAATCATCAAGCTATTGATCAAGAAATATCAGGCTTATTAAATGCGTTACGCGCCTGTGCTGAGCAACAAGCAAAGCAATACAGCACAAAAACCAGTGATGAAATCCTGAGTTTTGGTGAACAATTCAGTTCACGAATTTTTGCACAAGTGTTACAACTCGTCGATGTGAATGGTCATTATTTTGATGTTCGCCAAGTCATGAAAACTGATAGTTTATATGGTAAAGCGCAAGTTGATTTAACCGAATTGGCCGCCAATACTAAAGCACTACTTTATCCCTTACTTAATGAACAAGTTATTGTTACGCAAGGTTTTATTGGCTGTGATCCACAGGGTAATACTACCACCTTAGGTCGCGGAGGCTCTGACTACAGCGCCGCGTTGTTAGCTGAAGCTGTTCAAGCCAGTAATTTAAGCATTTGGACTGACGTGGTGGGTATTTTTACTACCGACCCACGGATAACAGATCAAGCGCGTTCGATTAATGAAATTAGTTTCGGTGAAGCGGCCGAAATGGCCACCTTTGGCGCGAAAATTCTTCATCCAGCGACACTTATTCCAGCTATGCGGCAAGATATTCCTGTTTTTGTGGGTTCAAGTAAAGAACCTAATGCAGGTGGCACCAAAATACAGCGCCAAGTTGACTCTAATCCTACTTATCGTTCGATTGCGCTGCGACGCGAGCAAACCTTAGTGACAGTAAAAAGTCCACAAATGCTGCATGCCAGTGGTTTCCTAGCGAAAGTTTTTACCGTATTAGCCAAACACCAATTAAGTGTTGATTTAATTACCACCAGTGAAATTAGTGTCGCGCTAACCTTTGACAATCCTTATGGTTCAACACAAGCCTTGTTAACTCAAGCCGTGGTAGAAGAGTTAGAACAACTTTGTGAAGTCAGTGTTGAGCATGGTTTGAGTTTAATTGCGGTGATCGGTAATAAAATTCATGGCACTAAAGGGGTTGGCAGCAGTATTTTTGATAAGATAAATGATTTTAATATTCGCATGATTTGTCATGGCGCAAGCAATCATAATCTGTGTTTTCTCGTGCCAGAAGCCGATGCTAACCAAGTGGTTGAACGTTTACATAGTACCTTGTTTACCGACTAAGCTGATGTCAGTAAATAAAATGATTGTTTAAACCATAAACAGTCATTATTATCAAAATAAGCACTAAAAAATAGCGCTTAAAAAGGGACATTGTACTGTCCCTTTTTGCATTTAATTTGGCTGGCTTTTATAAATAAGCTTATTCGTATGTTAAAGGGTCGGTCACATTATTGTCAGCAAAGGCTTCTAGGCGCTCTTGACATGCACCGCATTTACCGCAGGCTTGTGCTCGGCCATTATAACAAGTCCAAGTGTCATCGTAACGCAAACCCATCTTTAAACCATCAGTTAATATATCGGATTTACTGTTCGTTAAGTAAGGACTGAAAATTTCAACCGCTTGATAATTCGCGATTTGACAAACCTCATTCATTTTCATGACAAATTCAGGTCGACAATCAGGATAAATAGCATGATCACCCGAATGAGCGCCATAATATACTTGCGCGGCTTCTACTGAGACCGCATAACCCACAGCTAACGACAGTAAAATCATATTACGATTAGGTACAACCGTTGACTTCATACTTTCGGCTTCGTAATGACCTTCAGGAATGTCGATATCATCGGTCAAAGACGATCCCGCTAATAACTGATTAATGGATGAAATATCAATAACCTTATGAGCAACCCCCAGTTGTTGACAAACTTTACTGGCACAGGCAATTTCTTTCACGTGTTTTTGGCCATAATCAAAGGTTAAGGCATAGACTTCTTTGCCGTCTTTTAAAGCGCGGTGCAGTACGGTGAATGAATCCATGCCACCAGAAAAAATTACTACGACTTTACTACTCATATTTACAGATCTCTTGGGGTATAATAAACTTGCGCATTCTACTAGAAATTATCTAAGCATTAAAGAAATGACCACACGTTATAAAATAAATGAATTGTTTGAAACTCTGCAAGGCGAAGGCTCGTTTACCGGCCAACCGTCAATTTTCCTGCGTTTACAGGGTTGTCCTGTCGGTTGTTCTTGGTGTGATACTAAACATACCTGGGACATTCATCCTGAGTTAGAAATAACCAGTAAGCAACTGTTAAGTAAGGTAGAAGAGACTGAACAATGGTCAAATTTATCCTTAGATGATATTGCTGCAATCTTTAATAAGCAGGGCTTTAACGCTAAACATATTGTTATTACCGGTGGCGAACCTTGCATGGAAGATTTAACCGCCTTGTGTTTATATTTTGAAGCGCAAGGTTATAGCTGTCAGGTAGAAACCTCAGGCACCTTTGAAATTAGAGTCTCTGAGCAATGCTGGGTTACTGTGTCACCCAAAGTGAATATGCGTGGCGGTTACAAAATTTTAGCTAGCGCGATGCAAAGGGCAAATGAAATTAAACATCCGGTGGCCACCGAGCAACATATTGATGACCTAAAAGCCTTATTAGCCACGCATCAAGTCGAAAAAAAGCAGATTTATTTACAACCTATTAGCCAAAAAAAACGTGCCACCGAGCTTGCTATTGCCGCTTGTATTAAAAATAACTGGCGCTTATCAGTGCAAGTACACAAATACATTGGTATTGAATAGTATTTTGTCATAGCTGTCATAGCAAATGCTGCACTGCGCTAGCTTGTCATGATCCAAACTTACTGCAATGCTGAAAGGGCAATGCTGAAAGGGCAATGCTAGAAGTGCAATCATTAGAGGTGCAGCAATGCAAGATACAAGGTTAAGTGTAATTTTCATAGTCAACACAGCCTAGCTTAAGCCATTAACATTATTTTGTTAATGGTAAGGTAATAATAACCTCAACGCCGAGCTGATTTTGCTGGTTTACGGCTTTTATTGTGCCGTGATGAAATTGACAAATTAAGCGCGCAATATACAAACCTAAGCCTAAATGAGGCTGCTCATTATTGTGTTTTTTCCTGATCGACACCATAGAGTCAAACAGTTGTTCACTCATTTGTTCAGGCAATAGCTCACCTTTATTGCTGATGGTTAGCGTCACCTGTTGATTATTACGTGCGACGCTGGCGGTAATTTTATTATCGTCAGAAAACTCTACGGCATTGGCAATCACTTTATCTAATAACTGCGCGATATGTTCTGGTGAACCTAAAAGCGGATGCTTTCCTGGTGTTATATCATTAAATGAAAAATCAATATCAGGGTAAATCAAGCGATAACCTTGCATGCAACCGTTAAACACCTGCCCTAAGTCAAAGGCACTTTTGTCGGTGTTTTGTAACATTTGCTCTATTCGGGTCGCTTCATTCATATTGGTTAAAATTAAGCTTAAGCGCTCAATACCATGTTGAGCGCGCACTAAATAGGGATTTTCAAGCGCGGGTGCTTGCCTTGTATCATTAGTATCTCGTGTTGTTGCCCTGATACTTTGTTGCTGCATGGCTAAGGTTTCTAACGAGGTTCGCACCACGGCAATAGGCGTGCGCAATTCGTGTGATAAACGTGACGACATATTTTCTAAATAGTGATTATATTGACTCAGGCGATTAACCGCAGTTGAGAAACTACGCGACAAATCACCAATTTCGTCATTGGTATTTGAGGTATCAACATTGCCACTAATACGACCATGTTCGTCAATCGCCATTTCTGCTTGATTACTTAAGGTTCTGATGCGATTTGATATCCGCGAAGCAAACAAAAAGAAGGCCAACGCGCCCAATAACATAATGGCCAGAATAGAACTAAAAAGCTTTTCAAGTGCCTGATTTCTTAAGGTGCGAATGCCATTAGTGGTTTCTTCAACAATCACTGCACCTTTTACCTGTTTATTAATAAATATGGGGTAAGCGGCTGACAATACCACCGCTTGTTGATCTGTACTTAAACGCCACTGCGACATAGGCTCACCCGTTAAAGCACTTTCGATATGTTTGCCTGTCAGGTTTTCTGAGTCATAAAGTTGGTCGATAAAATTACTGGGCGGTTGCGTCAGTATTTTTTCATATAAGGGTTTCAGTATCTTGTTTTCAACGCTATGCCAAGCCGCTAATATAAAATTATCATCAGTATTATCAAGGCGTTCATTGTTAATGTTAACGCGCTTATTCCAGACACCGCTGGCTTTTTTTATATTACCTGTGGTGGCTAATACCCTATGATGTTGGTCAACCACCCAAATGCTAGAATTGGTATAACTCATGCCTTTAACAATGCGCTCAATTTCGGGTGAGGGTACTAAAATAGTGCCTAATGTCTCGGCAGAACTTGGGTCTGCTGAGCCTAGCGACGCTTGAATGCTACCTAAGGGGCTATCCACATCGTGCACCGCAAAAGCAATATTGTCGTTAAACTCAGTTAATGGCACGCGTACTTCAACGTTATAACCTTGCGCGGTATTTCGCCAATGTCCTTGAATTTGTCTAGCAGGCACAGGAATATCGGCTTCAATATCGGTAATACGATAAGCATCTATCCAGCCAGTGGTTTTATTGCTGATAATAAAGCGACTGAAAACACCTTGTGGATTAATAAAAGCAAGCTCTAAGTGGTCATTATTAATAATGCTGCGGGCATTGCTGTCACGATATATAACCTTGTCGTCAATTACCCCAAAGTATAAATACAAATACTGACCATAAGTGCCAACCGCAGCGGTAAAATTTATTGATAATTGCTCAGGCGTTAGTTGGCTATAAAGTTGGTTATTTTGCTGATAAAAATGCGCTTTGTTGGCAAAGTCGGGCCAGTCTTGATTTAAGCCGTCGAGTTGAATGGGCGCGGATAAACCGTAACTATATAGGTCTTTGCCTTTTTCAACGCTAGGTAAAAAGCTGGCTTGATTATTAAACAAGTTTGCTCGCTCATGCATGGCGGTAGCAAGTGCTCTGGCAGTGCCTATTATGGTTTGCTCTTGACCATAGCGGAGATATTTTTCCATTTCCCAAACATACTGATAACCAAACCATGGAATGGTAAATAGAAAGCTCGATAATAATAGCAGCTTACTTCTTAAGCCAAATCGCCATTTCATTGTCATTTTAGTTTAGTTACCTGAGGTTTCTTTGGCGCTTTGGTTCCAGCGATAACCCATACCATAAACCGTTTCAATACAATTAAAGTCGCTATCGATATGGCTAAATTTTTTACGCATGCGCTTGATATGCGACGTAATGGTTGAGTCATCAACATAGATGTTTGAGTCTTGCATTAACTGGCTACGGTTTTTCACATGGCCGGGATGCTTAGCTAATGCGTATAACATCCAAAACTCGGTAATGGTTAAATCAACATTGTGCTCTTGCCATTGAATGCTCATGCGCTGACTATCGACGGTTAATGGCCCGATAGTGAGCATATAATCTGCTTGTTGTGGTTTGCCTAAGGCGTCTTGGCGACGAAATAGTGCGGCAATTCGGGCAGACAAGTGCGGTAAGCTAATATCTTTGGTGAGATAATCATCAGCACCAATACGCAAGCCAGATACGGTATCAACATCACTATCACGCGCGGTTAAAAAAACAATCGGTAAGGTTGTCGACTTTGACCGTAACCATTGGCATAACTCAAAGCCAGCATCATATTCATGTTCAAGGCCAATATCCAAAATGGCTAAATGAGGTAAGCGTAGATTAAACGCTTGCATAGCGCTGGCCTTATTAGCGTAGGTTTGTACTTGGTAACCTTGTAGGCGCAATACATCAGCATAGTTTTCTCTAATGGCGGCATCATCTTCAACAATAGCAATCCGTTTCGACATGATTGTTGTTTATCCTTTATCTCGTTGTGCGTAAATATCTGCATAAAAACCTAGTTTAATAATATCGAATAAACGCCATCGATGCTGCTAATTGTTGACATTGCCATAATGTTGCCACATTTGCTCACTGAATTGCCATATTTGCGCCCTTTAGTCGTCGTTTTTCTACGCTTTAATAACACCATCAAAAACAAGCAAGCTAATTAAGTGTTTAGTTAGCAAGTATCCATCGACTATTTATCACCGACACTATTAATGAGAGACACCATGATGACAAGACAATTAACCACAGCAAATAACCCAAGTGTAAGTAAAACTTCTCGAGCCAAAACATTGATTAACGTTGCTTTAATATCGGCCTTAACGGTCAGCCCCGTCTTTGCAACTTCATATGAAGAAACAGCGCAAGACAAAATAGAGCAAGAGAGTTCAGCACAATTGAAGGAAGAAATTGGCTTCGGCACAGGCATGGTTATTGGTGCTATTTTAGGCGGACCTATTGGCGCCTTTATCACTGGGGTAGCCGGTAATATGATTGCAAAAAACATCAATGCCACGGATGAAATTGAAAGCTTGTCAACCGCCTACAGTGCAGAGAAAAAAAGTAATGAAGTATCGCTAGCTCGCTACCAACGACAAATTGAGCAAGCAGAGCAAAGCTATCAAATGGAGTTGTTAGCGTTAGAGCAAAACTATCAAGCGGCGAGTAACCTACAAGCACAAAACTTATTAATGAGTTTACAGTTCTCTACCGGCTCAAGTGAAATTAAGTCACATTATCAAGAGCAGATAGAAAGCTTAGCGCGCATTGTGCAACAATCACCTAATTTAACCTTAGATCTTTCTGGCTATACCGATAAACAAGGCAGTGATGCGCTAAACCAAGCACTTTCATTAGCACGTATTAATGCGGTTAAAAATGCACTGATTGACCAGGGCGTAAAGGCTGATCGCATTAGCTTATTTGCTTTTGGTGAACAGCAATCTGTGGTGGCATCAGTAAATAAAGAGGTGAGTTTTTATGATCGTCGTGTGGTTATCAAGTTAAAAAACACCGCATTAGCCAATGATGCCACTCAACAAGAAAACTCACAAACGGCCAAGAACTTTTAACACTGTGCATTTTAACCTGGTATAGACGGCAATCTAAGCTAAGAAAAACCTAGTCTAAAAATAACTAAACTAGGTGTAAAAACAACCGTTAACCCGTTTATCTGTTAACTGTTTCAATAAAAACCAGTAAAAATCCAAGGTGTGCTGCCTTGGCTTTTGGTTTTAAGCTTTAACTTAACCTTTACTCTGTAAAGTGAGCAGGTAAAGCGCTATTAGGCATGCTTTACTTGGCACAATTTACTCGGTGTTTATTAAGTATTTATTAGTCGCTTATTAACAGTTGGCTACTTGCCTAAAGTAAACTTAGTATCAGCATCTCGAAGTAAATATAGCGCTGCACAAGCAGCTAGCATAGGCCATGCGGCGAAGAATAATAAATTATTAAAAGCATCCATATACTGCGCGTAAGCTGATAATGTTGAACCCGCATGCATCAGAAAAATCAAACCGTAACTGAGGCGTTTTTTAATGCCAAATAAAAACGCGAAAACCAATATTAATTGTAGTGCGCCTAAACCATAAGCCATGATGTCATTAAAGCCGCTGATTTTATAAAAATGTTCAAAAATTTTAATACTATGTGCTGGATTAACAAACTTGTCTAGCGTCCAAATAAACATCACAATAAACACACCAACCCGTAAAAATAGTAATGACCATTGCAAGTTGCTTTGTAAGTTTTTGTTAGCTAGGGGATCGGCTGTCGACATATAAATTCCTCAAATTAAATAAAAGTGGTGGTAACAAGGTTAAAGACCGAGTAATCAAGCTTAAATTTCAACATTATGATTTTTTAATTACCGAGAGGCATTTAAATGGCGACTATAATATTAAGCAATAGCAGTGTTAAAAAAACCTTTGGTTTTATTGCTTGAATATTACCTTAGGAGCATATAAATCAACTATGGAGCATAAATATAATAGCCTTCTCCTGTCCAAATATAGCTTAAATCACCTACCTAGGTTTTATCTGGTGTTGTGACAATAAAATTTCTTTTATACTCGACTCGCCCTAATATAGCTTTGTCAGTAGAAAATAGCATTTATTCAGCCCCATAAAGGTGAGATTTTATTCACTTGCCCACCATATAAACTGCCAAATCTATTTAGTCGAAAAACCTTAACAATAGCGTGAGGGAATAGTTTAGTTCTTATCTAGAATTCTGGCTCAATAGTATGTTTAAAAAATTTAGACGTGAAAGTTTGATGCCAGGCAAGTGATAACTTTTTAGTAACTTATAAATAACCCCTCAATAACCTATGGGTAACTCCATGTAGTTTAAAGGTAAATTTAAAGTAAATTCATATGGCTTTATGTGACTTTATATAGCTTTATGTTGTAGAATGCCTGATTATTTCAATTTGTATCTATTTATTTCAATTTGTATCTATTTATTTCAATTTGTATCCATTTATGTCAATGCGCATCCATTTGTATTTATTTTTGCCCACTTGTATCGTCTTATGTTTTTAGTCAACAATCAAAGGAACCGTGTTATTGAATAATATAGATAAAGCTTTTTTTTATATCATGCCCAGCAGTATCCCTGTTGTAGGTTCGCTTCTGCTTATATTTTTTACAGATATAGCAATTACCTTATCTTTATTTATATTCTGCTGTACGTTTGGATTAAGTCTTCTTGTTGGTTATCTTCTATTTAGCAAGTTGCAATTGGCTCAAGCGAAACTTGCATCCTCTCACCAACAAGCTAACAATAACTTTCTTCAGCAAACTCAGTCTTATATAGATGCACTAGAAGAACTCATGGGAGAAGTGCTTCCCGTTGTTTCTAAACAGATTAAAACATCCAAAGAGCACGTTGAACATGAAGTGCTAAGTCTCACTGATAGGTTTTTAGCTATAACGAAAAAAATAAGCCTTTTACTTGATGACCAACGTAAAAGTGATGATGACGCCGTCATTGGCACGCTGTTGACAAGTACAAAAACCATCTTGAATGGCGTTATTAATGACCTCTGTAATCTTAACAGTAATGAGAAAACGATATTCCAAGAAGTAGAAAAATTATCTTCTTATACGGCCGAGCTTGAAAGCATGGCCAATGATGTTCGAAACGTTGCTGACAATATTAATTTATTGGCCCTAAATGCCGCTATTGAAGCCGCAAGAGCAGGTGAACATGGGCGAGGATTTGCAGTAGTTGCGGATGAAATAAAAAAACTGGCCAGTTCCTCTGCTAGTACAGGTAGTCGAATGAATAAAACCCTTGACGATATCAATACCGCGATGGCAAGTACCTTGACTTCATCCAAAACAACAACTCAAGTTTACAGTAAAACGATTGAAAGTAGCTCAGAGCACATTGAAAAGGTATTAACTGATATTGAAAACACTTTGTATGCTTTTAAGGATAAGTCACAAACACTGGCCGATGCCTCCGAGCAAATTCAAAGTGAGGTTTATCATGTAATAACAGCTTTACAGTTTCAAGATAGAGTTACCCAAATTCTTGAACATGCAGAGCATAATTTATATGATTTTAATGAGTTGTTATTGGCTAATCAGGCAGTACCAAAAACAGAGCGAAGTGCAGACTTAATTCAAACAAATGACATACTTGAAAAAATGGCACTGCGATATACGGTGCCAGAAGAGTTAGCTAATCATCAAGCAACAGTTGCCGGCGAACAAAAAACACCAGGGCAAGAGTCAAAAGGTGACGACTTAACGTTTTTTTAATCATAAGAAAATAATTACGAGGAGCAAGTTTATGGCAAAAACAATAATGATCGTTGATGATTCAGCATCAATTAGAAAGGTTGTCCGATTGACATTAGAATCACAAGGTTTTGATGTGATTGACGCTGCGGATGGTGTTGAGGCTTTAAAAAAACTAAATGGAGTGAAAATTCATTTATTAATCACTGATGTCAATATGCCTAATATGGATGGCATAACCTTAGTTCAAGAAGCAAAAAAATTACCGGCTTATAAATTTACTCCGATGATGATGTTAACAACAGAGGCCGGCGATGAAAAGAAAATGCAAGGTCGTGCTGCAGGGGCAAAAGCTTGGTTGGTGAAACCTTTTCAACCACCGATATTGTTAAATGCAGTATCAAAGTTGATTTTACCCTAACTGAATAACCTAATAATAGGCAATGCTATAGTTAGCAGGATTAAATTTTGGTGATAACAGTAAAATCAATAGGCCTACCTTAATATCCATTTAAGATGAAATGTCGATTTATAATCTGATGGAACAGAATAACAAACCATATCCTCATTTGAAAACTGATAATGACCGTCAAATTAATTTGTCAGCAGTAACAGAAATTAATACTACAGGTATGTAGTTGTTGATTTTTACAACATCAAGCGTATTAAAAACGAGGATAATTTAATCATGTCATTTACCAAACGTGAAGACTCAAATCAAAAAAAAGGCATCTGTGTATTAGATGCCAGTCCAGATATGACCATCTATTGTGCAGCGAATAATCTGGCTGAAATCAAGGGTTATTACGCTGAATTCAACCATTTTGAGCTTAATTTATCCGATGTAGAAGAAATAGATAGCAGTGGCATTCAATTACTTTTGGCCCTCAAGCAGAGTGCGACCAAGGATGGCAAACAAGTTTTTTTAAATGCAATCTCAAATCCAGTGGCCGAAGTCATGGACGTATTAAATATTAGATCGCATTTCGACTGGATTCAACCGGAGTAACCTTTGATATGAACGACGAAACAGACTATCTGGCAGAAGGCCGGCAAGTGTTTGTGGAAGAGTCTAGTGAGCTTTTGCAACAAGCAGAATATATTCTATTAAAGCTTGAAGACGAGCCAGATAATGACGAACTCATTAATGACTTATTTCGCACTATCCACACAATCAAAGGCTCTGCTGGTTTATTTGGCTTTGACGATGTTGTCGCTTTCACTCACGTAGCCGAATCAGTAATGGATCAGCTACGAGATAAGGAAATTTTCCTCAATGACGATTTGATGGGCCTGTTACTCGATAGTCGTGATCAAATCAGCCAATTAGTTGCTCATGCCCTTGATAATGCGGAAGTACCCATTGGCGATAGTCTAAGAGAAACAGGTGAAGAATTATTAAAAAATCTACATCAATATCTCGATATCAAAACACCCAATTCATCAATAGTTATCACGGCTGAGAGTGAGCTCAAGGTACTAACGGAGTCTGAAATAGCGCTTGAATTAACTGAACCTGAATCTGAAAAAGTCACTAATGACTATTGGCATATCTCCATTCGATTCAACCGTAATGTGTTGGCCAATGGTATGGACCCTTTGTCATTTTTTCGGTACCTCGAGACTGTTGGTGACATCATCAACATGACAACATTGACCACAGACTTACCCTCACTCAATGATATTAATCCAGAAGAAAGCTATCTTGGATTTGAAATAAGCCTAGCTTCAACAGCATCAAAAGAGGCAATTGCTGAGGTATTTGAATTTGTACTGGCAGACTGTCAGCTACAAATTCTATCCCCGCGAAGTAAGTTAAGTGATTACACCCAACTCATTTATGCATTACCTGAAGAAAATATAGCAATCGGAGAAACTCTTGTTGCATCGGGTGCGCTAACCGAAGACGAACTGTTAAAAGCACTTGAATATCAAAATGTAGATATCGATAAACAAACAATAGCAACTGAAGAAAATATAACCCTTGATAAAATAACTAATGCTCTAATGGACGACGTTATAATCGACAAAAATATCGTAGATGCTAGCAACGTTGACACAGCATTAGATAAGCAAAAACAAGTCAAAGAAGTAGAACAACAATCTGTACGAGTAAACGCTGAAAAACTTGGTGATCTGATTAACTTGGTTGGTGAATTAGTGATTTCAAGTGCGCATACCGAACTAAAAGCAAAACAAACAGAGCAAGCAGAGTTATTAGAAACAGTAGAGAATTTAACTCGGTTAGTGGAAGAAATACGAGATGCCACACTCAGTCTGCGTATGGTTCAGATAGGGGATACTTTTAATCGTTTTAAACGAGTCGTGCGTGATCTCAGCAAAGATATGGGTAAAAAAATTGACCTGCAGATTGTCGGTGGTGACACCGAACTGGACAAAACCGTAGTGGAAAAAATTAGTGATCCACTGATGCATTTAATTCGAAACTCACTGGACCACGGCATCGAAAAACCCGATATCAGAACGGCTAATGGTAAATCAGAAACTGCCACCGTAAAACTCGAAGCTTACCACGACTCAGGTAGCATTGTTATTGAGATAACCGACGACGGTGCTGGATTAAATCCTGAAATTTTAACCGCCAAAGCAATTGAAAATGGCATTATTTCAGCCAATCAGCAGTTAACTCTGCCTGAAATTCACCGACTGATTTTTGCCCCTGGATTTTCTACCGCAAAAGAGATCACGAACATATCGGGGCGTGGTGTTGGCATGGATGTTGTTAATAAAAACATTGATGCTCTGCGTGGACAAATATCGGTTAATAGCGAATTGGGCGAGGGTACCAGTTTCACCATTCGCTTGCCGCTAACACTCGCCATTATCGACGGTTTTCAAGTACAGGTTGGTCAGTCATCTTATGTCATCCCGCTCGATTTAGTGGAGGAATGTATCGCGCTAGACGAGCAGCAAGCTAAGAAAGGTGAGTACATCAATTTACGTGGCGAAGTCATGCCATATATACACCTTTCTGAAATATTCAATGATGAAGATAGCTTGAACAGCACCCCAGATAAACCAGGGCGTAGATATAATATAGTTGTGGTGGAATATGCCGGTCAAAAAGCTGGACTGGTCGTTGATGAATTACTTGGCGAGCATCAAACCGTGATTAAGCCACTGGGTAAAGTGTTTCAAAATCTAAAAGGCATAAGCGGGGCCACCATTTTAGGCAGTGGTGAGGTTGCTATGATTATTGATGTACCAAGCCTGATAAGGCGGGTTGTTTAAAGTGAAGTAAGAGCACTAAAGCAATAAATATTAGTGACAGCAAAAAAAAAGTGAATCTCAATTATCTAAAGATTTTAGGTATTAAACGCCAAGGTCGAGCAGATCGGACTGTTCGTGTGTAATTAAAGCAAACTCAAGCGGCTGGCAATAGTTTTTTGGCAGCGATCAACTAATCGGTCATTAGTAATATAGCCGAATAGCTGAATACCTCAACATTAAAGTAATCACATTAAAAGATGAAAAAAAGATGAACAATTTAATGCTGGAAAAATGGCGAGCGGATATCACCGTAGCCTCTGAAAAAAAAACAGGTGGTTTAGGCCACTTAACTAGTGCCATGCAACGACTCGTTCAGGTATTACAACAAAACCCTGCGGCTAAAGAGCAGGGTAATTATTTCTTTAAAGCCAGGAGCAAGTTATGAAACTCACAATGAAGGCACAGTTGACCGCAGGGTTTAGCATATTGGTAATTTTGATGATATTTATGGTGACAATGTCCCTCAATATCATGTCGGAGATGGATGAGCGTATCGACAGGATGGCAGATGTTTCGGCGACGAAAATCAAACTTGGCGGACGCATCAATCAGGACGTTATCGCGGTTTCGCGTGCGGAGAAAAACATCATCCTAGCGCAAACTGTTGAAGAGATGAATCAATTTAAGGCTATCGTCGATGAGAGACGTGTAGGAATGGAGGAACGTCGTCAAGAGCTAAGCAGACTGGTAAATAATGATGGCAAAGCCATGCTGGATAAATTTGACAGTAGCTGGGATGAATATTTAAAAGTCAACGAGCAGGTTACAGATTTTTCTCGCTTGAACTCAACGGTTAAGGGGCAGGCGTTGTCTGCTGACAGCGGTCAAAGAGCGTTTAAAATTGCAGCAACAGCAATGAAAGCTGTAGCTGCTCAAAATGATGAGCAAATTATAGACGGTAACAATCTCGCCGTCAGCCGAACATTAATGGCTGAGCGCATCATTCAAAACATACTAGAAGTACAGAGCGCCGAAAAGAGCTTGTTGTTGGAATCTACAGAGCAAGGCATAGATAAGTACGCCGAGGTCATTGTTAACATCAACGCCACTCTCAACGCCCGACTTACTGAGTTGAACAAGATGGCAACAACCGAGAGCAGAGTTTATATTGATACCTTTACCAAGGCTTGGAATACCTTCACTGATATCAATGAAGATGTTTATCGCATTAGCCGGGAAAATGGCAATATCAAAGCTTCTAGGTTGTCTAATGGCGAAGGACGTAAGCTCAACGATGCAGCGACAGACTTAATTGCTGCGATAGTTGTTATGAACGAAAAGGAGCTTGAACAAGACAAAGCGTCCAGCACAGAGAACTACGAAAAAGGTCGCAACCTAATGTTGACCATATTAGTGCTAGGTGTGCTAATAGGCTTGGGTACTGCAGTATGGATTATTCGTGGCATTATGTCGCAACTTGGCGCTGAGCCACCTGTTATCCTTGAAATAGCTGAAAAAATTGCTATGGGTGATCTTGAATCTGAGCAGACACATACCAAAGGTAAAGTCGTTGGTGTATTAGCGGCAATGATTACGATGCGCGAGAAACTGGTCTCTGTTATTAGCGAAGTAAATAGTAGTTCCACTGCACTGGCGGCAGCTTCTGAGCAGATCAGCGGCACCGCACAGAGTCTAAGCGAGGGCGCTAGTGAACAGGCCGCGAGCGTGGAGGAAACCAGTGCTTCGATTGAAGAAATGGGTGCGTCAATTAATCAAAACAGTGAAAACGCACGGGTAACTGACGGCATTGCTACTGAGTCGTCAAATGCGGCTAAAGAAGGGGGTGAATCTGTTATCGCCACCGTACAGGCAATGAAAGATATTGCTATGAAAATCACTATTATTGAAGACATCGCCTACCAGACCAATATGCTGGCACTCAACGCGGCAATAGAAGCGGCAAGAGCTGGCGAACACGGTAAGGGATTTGCAGTAGTTGCCGCTGAAGTACGTAAGCTCGCCGAGCGAAGCCAAGTAGCCGCGACAGAAATTAGCGAACTAACGGGGGTTAGTGTCAAAGTTGCTGAAAAAGCGGGTGGTTTGCTAGAAAAAATGGTGCCCGATATTTCACGCACTGCAGAACTCGTGCAGGAAATTACTGCCGCCTCTGAAGAACAGGCCGCTGGTGCTAGCCAGATTACCAGTGCGATGAATCAGCTTGATCAAGTAACACAACAAAATGCAGCTGGCTCAGAGGAACTCGCAGCGACTGCCGATGAAATGCGTAATCAGTCGCAATCACTGATTGAAATGATGAGTTTTTTCAGGTTGAACAGTAATGGTTCGGCTACTCCGGGTTTTAAAGCAGGTGCCGCACCTTCACCATCTAATAACCTGAAACCACATAAATCGATCAAGTATCAGGAATCCGCTGTCATTGACGAAAAACAATTCGAACGATTTTAAGGAAAGTGATATGTCAAAGCCAACGAATGAGAGCATTAGTTCGGGAAATGTTCAGCAATTCCTAACTTTTGTACTCAACGATGAAACATATGGTGTCGGTATATTGCATATTCGGGAAATTATTGAATATGACAATTTAACCATAGTGCCACTAATGCCTGATTTTATCTCAGGCGTGATTAACCTGCGCGGTAACGTCGTGCCAGTGATCAATCTTGCTCGGCGTTTTGAACATCAAGCCAAAGAGGTTGGTAAACGCACCAGTATCATTATTATTGATATTGAGGACCAAGACGGTGAGAGTGTCGAGGTCGGTATGGTTGTTGATATTGTTAATGAAGTGATCGAACTGGCAGACTCGGATATAGCAGCAGCACCCATGTTCGGTGCCAAAATACGTGCTGACTTTATTCAGGGTATGGGTAAAATAGATGATAAATTAATGATCTTACTGGATGTTAATCATGTGCTCTCGATCAACGAGTTATCTGCCATCACTAATATAGCCGATGAGCTGACGACACCATCCAAGAGCGATACACTTTAAAACAGTAAAATGAACTTTATTTAAGCGTATAGCGTAAAAGTTTATAGTTGTTCAGAGAAATAGGCATCATGTTTTAGTTTGATGTTTATTTTTTTGCACGACAAAGTACAGTTAGAGAGTATAGCTAGATAGTATTGTTAGCAAGTACTGAAGAGCCTTAAGGTAAAGCGAAAAGGCTCTCATTTTAAAGTTAGCTATGATTATATTTTTGATATCATAGACCTAAAAGTACCGGAAGATAATATTCATATAGTTGTTAAAAACTTACCTCATTTATCGCCAAATCGAAAAATGTAAATAATAAAAAGCATTTCAGTAAGAGACTTTTAGACTTTTTTCTAATACCAAAAAAAGTACTTTTGGTCGGTACGTTGTTGATCGCAAGTCATTTTGTTGAAATCATTGGAAATGTAGGTGAGCAAAAAATAAGGAAGTATGCTTATAACTAGTTAGTCGAACTTGACCGTAAGGAAGAGCCAGCTCGACAGTTGAGGTTGTTTTAAAATGTGGAACTTGCTGCCAAATTTTTAAAACATAGCTAATAATATTGAGTCGAGAAAATATAATGCCACTAATAAATAGTATTGCGGATTGGACTTGCTATCAGAAGGTTGGGAAATAACATTGAATAAACTGAATACACCAAGATTTGAGCAACCAGAGGTATCTGCTAATGCCTATCAAACAATCAGAGAGTTCATTTACAATGAGGCTGGTATAGATTTAGGGTCGGGCAAGCAGACGTTAGTTAGCTCTCGTTTGAATAAACGCTTACGACATCATCAGCTAAATAGCTTCGATCAGTATATTGAGCTGTTATTAAATAAAAATAGCATAGAATATCAGATGGCTATTGATTTACTAACCACCAACGAAACTTATTTTTTTCGAGAGGCTGAACATTTGAATCTCCTGAAGAATTTGGTACTACAACACCAGCCGAAGGATCGCAATTTTCGCTTATGGAGTGCTGCTAGCTCAAGTGGTGAAGAGGCTTATAGTATTGCTATGGTGTTGGATGATTTTTTTGGTTCTAGGGGCCAATGGGAAATTTTTGGTTCAGATATAAGTAGCCGTATGATCAAAAAGGCAAAGAGTGGGCTATATCAGTGTCATCGAATTGATGCGATTCCAAAAGATTTTCTGCGTAAGTATTGTCTGAAGGGAACGGGTGAGTATGACGGTTATTTATTGGTAGATAAAAAATTACGGGCAAAAACCCGGTTTGCAGAAATTAACTTAACTAAACTCTTGCCTGAAGTTGGTGAGTTTGATGTTATATTTTTACGTAACGTCTTAATTTATTTTGACAATAAAACCAAAAAAAATATTATTCGAAGTCTAACATCAAAGTTACGCTCTAAAGGTTTGTTGTTTATTGGTCATTCTGAGTCGCTCAAAGGTATGGACCTACCTATTAAACTGATTGCACCAACTGTCTATCAGAAAAAATAAATAGCTATGCTTATATATATTCCAAATTAGGGTGGTCAAAAATGAAACATGGCATTAGACAAGTTTTTCTTCATCCGGGTGATTTTGTTTTCGCTGAGCCGGGTACGCATGTGCACACTGTGTTGGGGTCATGTATTGCTATCTGTCTTTGGCATCCAGTTTTACATATTGGCGGCATGTGCCATTTTGTCTTGCCAAGCAGACCAAAAAATGAAGTAAAGCCTGCAGAGCTCGATGGCCGGTACGGCGAAGAGGCGATGGAACTGTTTGATATGGCGATTAAATTGCATCAAACAAATTATAGGGATTATCAGGCGAAAATATTTGGCGGTGCTAACATGTTCGCTAAAAAAGCGAATTCGAGCGAGCGCCTCATTGGCGAAAAAAATGCAGCCAAGGCAATGCAATTATTAATGAAGAGAAAAGTCGAAATCAATGTGGTACATGTAGGTGAACAAGGACATAGACGAATTGTTATGGATGTTAGTACAGGCGATGTTTGGGTTAAATATCAATCTGAAGATGTTCATAAGCAATCGATGAGATCACAAAGTGGAATTAATTAGGAGTTACACCACATGAATAAAATTAAAGTGCTTGTTATCGACGACTCGGCTATTGTACGACAAGTATTGAGTGCCATTATCAATGAATCATCAGGTATGGAAGTTATTGACACAGCTTCGGACCCCATATTTGCACTCAAAAAATTGGAAAAAATTAGACCTGACGTGATTATACTCGATGTTGAAATGCCTAGAATGGATGGCCTGACATTTTTGAAAAAACTCATGAAGGAAAATCCTTACCCCGTTGTTATGTGCTCTACATTGACTCAAAAATCCTCCGAGACCAGTATGAAAGCACTTCGTCTTGGCGCGGTGGAAATTGTTGGCAAACCCACCTCGAATCTGAAACAGGAACTAGGTGCTCAAAAAAAGTTGATTATAGATGCGATAAGAGCAGCCGCTAAAGCTAAACTCAGTAATCTAAGCATGCCGCTTAAAATGCCCACAACAATAATAAATGTTCAAAAAAAGGAGACAGCAGATGTCATCTTACCAAGGCTTGCACCAGTAGAGTCAACACCATCGAACAAGTTAATCGCTATAGGTGCCTCTACTGGTGGCACTCAAGCGCTTGAGTTTGTTATCTCTGCACTAAAAAAAGATACACCTGGCGTAGTTATCGTGCAGCACATGCCTAAAGCTTTTACTGCCACCTTTTCAACACGATTAAACTCTGTTTCAGAAGTCTACGTGAAAGAAGCTAAAAATGGCGATATGATTGAAACAGGTAAAGTGCTGATAGCACCAGGTGACAAACATATGATTGTAGAGAATAGAGCAGGAAAATTGTATGTTTCAATAAAAAATGGCCCTCTAGTGAGCCGGCATATGCCTTCGGTAGATGTGTTGTTTCGCTCAGTAGCGCAGTCAGCGGCAAAACAAACCCTGGGTATTATCATGACGGGTATGGGTGATGATGGTGCTAATGGTATGAAAGAAATGTTTGATCTTGGTGCTTTTACAGTGGCACAGGATGAAGCAAGTTGTGTTGTTTTTGGTATGCCTGCGGTTGCTATTGAACGTGGAGGAGTTAAGAAAATAAGCTCACTTGAAGATATTTCAAAAATGATGAATGCTTTCAATTAATCCTGCTGTTATCTAGCTATTATTTAATCCCCCAAGAGCTAATCTTTATCGAATATTAACGCGAACTTTAGCTAAGTATGAGCAAATTTGAGCCATTTTTTGCTCATACCAATCCAAATAGGACTAGTGAGTAATGACAGCGATATAACACACAAGGCTAATTGGTAACCGTATCCATTAATAATATTCGCCTGATGACCCACCGCGGCCAAGACAAAACTGAATTCACCAATTTGTGACAATAGTACCCCAGCATATAAACTTTCCTTCCAGCTATATTTTGAGAGTTTTAAAATAACCGCATTAATAAAAACATTAGTAATTAATGCCGCTATCACTAAAATAGTAGCTTGCAGCCAATGTGTTATCAAAAAGCTAATATCAAGCAGCATGCCAATAGAAACAAAAAAAAGCGCAACAAATAACACTCTGAAAGAATCTAGGGTGCGATGAACCCAAAGCGTTTCTTTAGCAACACCTACTAACATACCAGCAATAAAAGCCCCTAAAGCAGTTGATAATTCAAACCATGCAGTCAACATAGCCAGGCCAAAACAAATACCTAACGCGGCAAACAGTTGCAACTCACGGTCGTCTTTTAACCATTTTGATAGGGGTAAATGCACTTGTTTACGGCTGAAAATAAAACTGAACAAGGCTATCGCCAGAATAGTGCCAGCGCTTTGCTTGACTAGCTGTACATTGTCGATATTTCCTGCACCGAGTAAACCGATAATAATTAGCATCGGAATAATGGCTAAGTCTTGCGCGAGCAGGATGCCTAAAACGCTTTGTCCTAGGTTCGACGATAGCATGGAGTTGTCTTGCAATAGCTTTATCACTATGGCGGTGCTACTGAGACTAATAACAAAGCCAATTAACACAATTCTTGCAATGCTCCAGTCAAACCAAAGCCCTAAAAGCCAAATACAGCCAACACTTAGTACAATTTGCATTAGGGTGCCGAAAATAATTAACTTCCAGTTGCTGACTAATTTATGGATATCGGTTTCCATACCAACAAAAAATAGTAGCAAAACCACACCCGCCGTACCTAAGCGTGAAATACTTTCACTGTCGGTAATTAAACCAAAGCCCCAAGGTCCGATAACAATGCCAGCAATTAAATAGGCGACCACATGAGGCTGTCGAAAAAAACTCAAGATAAACCCTAACAATAATATAAAGAAAATGGCGCCAACCGCTTGCGGTAACAATGGGTCCATATGCATAGCTAGTATCCTTTTCAATCATCGGGTTTATGGTAAGTTAATAAGCTTGCAAGTAGAGCTACGCATTATAAATATTGCATAAAGCAGGGTAAAACAAGGTTAAAAATCCAGTCAATTAAATCTTAGTCAATGTCTTAGTTAATGCCTTGGTTTAAGCCTTAATTTAACCTTTAGTTGAAGTTTCAATTAAAGCATGAGTTTAAACGCATTTAATTTACCAGCGCGATGTATTCGAATGATTTATTGTAAATAATATTTATTTAATGATCTCCTGCCACAAAGCCGTCATAATTATTATGCTGATGTTTGATTTTTATCAGTCAATTAACCATGGAAGAATATTGAAACAAGTGAATTCCCCTTACCGCAATCGACCACTCTATACATTAATGACTGTTTTAATGTTAGCAAATGCCTTTGCAGTGCACTCAGCAGAGCCTGGTGATAATGTTGGTACCCATCTCAATATTATGGGTGTTGAAAGCGCATTAAAAACCAATATTTTACGTAATTTGAGCAGTAACGAAAATACCATTCCATTGTCACTGCTGGGTTTTCCGCAATCAGACAATTATATTTTGACTAAAGCCCGTAGCGCGTTGCAGGCATTGGGCTATTACCAGCCTGTGTTAACCTTAGCTGACGATAAACAAGGCAAAATACTCACCATTGATTTACAGGATCCTGTGCGTTGGCACAACACCAATATTGTGCTCAACTGTGAGAATGAAATTAAGGAAATCTCCCAACTTATTACTAAACATCCATTTACCCAAGGAAAAATTATTAACCATGGCGATTACAGCCAGTTCAAAGCCTCGTTGCAACGCGAAGCACAAGAGTTAGGTTTATTAAACGCCACTTTTTCATCTAGTGTGTTAAATGTTGATGTGGCTCAGTTTCAAGCCGATGTGCATTGGGTATTCAACTGTGGCGCTCGCTATAGCATTAACAAGGTGACGATTGAGGGCACAGTTTTATCCCATGACTTAATCCATCGTTATTCAACCATTCGCTCTGGTGACAATTATAGTCAACTCGACATTATTGCCAGTCAGCAGGCCTTAAATCGCTCTGGTTTTTTTAAATCAGTGGTGGTTGAACAGTCAGTTGACCATCTGACAAAAACGGTCGATGTTAGCCTTTCAATATTGGATACTGACAAATATGAACTTAAAACTTTGTTAGGCTATGGCACAGACAGTGGCGGAAAACTAGGGGTAAGCTGGAGAAATCGACGAGTAAACAGTAGCGCTCATCAATATATTGCCGCCATAGATTTTAATAAAGTAAAGCTCGATATTGCCGATATACACGCAACGTTTCAATACCAAATACCGTTAGATAAAGCCAACAGTCAATGGATAAACCTAGTAAGTTATCAGATTAAAAATGAGGAAATAGGTCGCAGTAAAATTTTCACCTTAGAGTCTGTGCTGGCCAATAAAATCAACGCAAATTGGTCTAGTCAATGGTCAATTGCCATGGCACAAGAGCTGTTAGAATCAGATGCTAACGTGAATCGTAGTTTGCAATATATTGTACCTTCATGGCAACTCAATTATTACAGTGTTACCGATCCCTTTTCCGCTATAGCAGGTTGGCGTTGGCAAAGTATATTTCGTTTTAGTGGTGAGCAATTTAGCGATCCCGATATAAAATTTTTACAAACGGACCAAAAAGTAAAACGTATTTGGTCACTCAATAATAACTGGCGATTATTGTTACGTGCACGTTTGGGCACTACGTGGATGGATACCGAGGATTTTAATCGCTCTATGCCGTCAAATTATCGATTTTTTGCCGGCGGTGATGTTTCAGTCAGAGGTTATAAACATCAAAGTTTGTCGCCTCTGGAGAACAACGTCTCACTAGGTGGTAAGCATGTTGTATCGTCAAGTCTTGAGGTTGATTACTTATTTAATGACGACTTTCGTTGGGCGGTATTTACCGATCAAGGCAATGCATTTAATGATTGGCGGGATTGGAAGATATATAAATCAATCGGCACTGGTCTAAGGTGGGTAACACCGATTGGTGCTATTCGACTCGATATTGCTAAAGCACTTGATGGTAATAAAGGCTGGCGTTTTCATATCACCATAGGGCCAGATTTATGAGTTACTTCAAAAAGAAAGCGCTGTTAAAGTGGTTCAGCCTAGTGGCTACTGGCTTAATGGTTATCGCGCTGTTAATGCTCTCATGGCTTTACACGACCGAATCAGGTTTGCAGTGGCTAGCTGCGCGCATTGCCCAACTGCAACCACAGGAGCTACGTTTAGGTAAAATCAGTGGCACATTAAATACTCGCCTAAAGCTAGCCGAGCTTGAATGGCAACAAGAGGGCACCAAAGTACAGATGACCGGGTTATCGGTTGACTGCCAATGGTTGCACTTGATTGACCGTTTGGTGTCGTGCGATAGCATTGCTTTAAGTACCTTAGTGGTATCGAGTGTTAACGATGAAAAAACCACATCTTCGCCAGAGGCTTTACCCAAGCTAGCTACAGTGACATTACCTATTGCGCTCAAGGTGAAGCAAGTGACTATGGCTAGTATTAGCTATCAGGCAATGAGCGCTAAAATAACGCCAGCGAAAAACAGTGACCCCGCAACAAGCATATCTTCAGAAAGAGCCCCTTTAGCAAACACAGCTTCAGCTAATACAGAGTATAATGTTAGCGGTCTAGTATTAAAAAAATTAGCCTTCGCGCGTAGCAAAGCAAGCGTCGGTGCGTTAAAGCTTACATTTGACGAACACAAGATAGCGGTATCTGGTTATTTTGACATGCGAAAAAAGTGGCCGCATCAGCTAGCGGTTGAGGTGCTGGGGGCCAAACTTTCGGTCAGTGTGAAATCTAAAGGCAATATTACTGATTCATCACAATTAACGTTACAATTGCAATCGCCTAATCAAATGTTAGTGACTAGCGATTGGTTTTATAACCAAGGCTTATTTTTAAAGCGTGGCATATTAATAGCTGATAAACAACAAGTTGAGTTGGCCAGTCAAGCTATTACACTCGAACAAACCAAAGCAAACTTTGAGCTCAATTGGCCAAAGCTGAGCGCTAATTTACAAACACAGACAAGCTGGCAAGAGTTTAAAGACATACAGTTAACCATTAATACCGAGCTAGCTAATGTAGTAGATTGGCGTGCGAGTTCAGCCGTCTCTTTGTTATTAAAAAATGAGCTGAATGCCGCGCAAATCGCCACAACCTTGCGCCAAGCACTGCCCGAGGCGATTGACCAAAGCACCCCTGCGATAAAGCAATCATGGCCAGTGCTAGCGAGCCTTGATTTGGCCATTAAACAAGGTGTTGCTTCGGTTAAAAGTAACAAGTTAACATTGGGTAATTTAACGGCAGCAATACAAGGTGAGTTTAATCTTGATAATCCAAGCACTGAAAACTTTTCGCTAAAAGGTCAGCTTAATGGTCGCTCGTTAGCATTAAACAATGTCTTTGAGTTGGCTGATGTCAATGTAAGTTGGCAGGTAGAACAACAGCAGTCTCAATGGTTTATTTCTAGTCAAGGCAAGATAGGTAAACTTGCACTGGCAAACTTTGACGGTAAAAATATTCATTGGGCGTTAGATTTTAGCGAAGGCTGGCAGGGCGATGTTAAGGCCGACGCCCTTAATATTAATGAGTTTAGCCTTGAACAACCATCTTTAAAAGTTTCTGGTTTACCCGCTGATCATAACATGCTCATTAGCGCTACATTAGCTCAAAAAACAGGCGTTAAATTAAGCTTTGATGGTCAATTACTGCAACAACATGCAAAAGTATTTAGCATCGGTAGTGATTTATCAAAGGCTATATGGCAGATCAGTGACCTTGATTTTAAGGCCGAAAACCAACAACAAACACTTGTTTTAACCACAGAGCAATTACAATTAAGTGCTGATAATCAACGAATAAAAAATCTATGTCTTAGCGGTAGCGGCACACTTTGTATCAATGCGGATAAGCAAGCAGAGCAGTGGTCAGCTAATTTAACTTTCGAACAATGGTCAATGTCACCGATTTTCCAGCAGGTTAAGCATTGGCAGTCCAGGCTACTCGCTCAGTCATCACAATATCCACAGGAAGTTGAAGGTATGGTGACAGGTCAGTTAGCGTTATCAGGTAAAGGTCAGCAATTGGCAGGAATTTCGGCCAATGTAACGATACCAAGCTTTAAATGGCAGTCATCTGACGTTCAAATACACGGACAAGAACTGACTATACTTAGCCAGCAACAGCAAAATGCTATCGCAATCACCACGCAATGGCAGACAATAAATACCCAGTTACACTTACCCGAGTGGCCAGCTGAAATTTCGATGCCTACAGGTCAGATGTTGTTGTCGATTACGCCTGACTTTACCGTCGACTTTGACTTAGCACAAACTGATATTACCTTGAGCGCTCCAGATGAAAGCAGCCCAGCTGACACACAGTTATCAAAGCATTTATTAACGGTAGCGCTGTTAAAGCTGCAGGGTAAATGGCAAAAAGATAAAATATCTACTCGTTTGAACATACAATTATCTGGCGAAGATGAAATAACGGCCCAGTTTAACAGTGACTGGCCGCTGGTTGATTCAGCTCGCCTTGATGGCGACTTGTCAGTTAATTTACAGCAATTTGAATGGCTTAAGCAGTGGCAAAAACGTATCGATAAAATCGAAGGTAGTCTAGTGCAAAACTTTACCTTGGCAGGCACTTGGCGTGAGCCAATATTTACCGGCGAGGGTTCGCTTGGCATTGAACATTTAGTTATTGATGAATATGGCTTAGATATTCGTAACAGCAAAGTAAAATTAAGTAGTCAACAAGACCGTATTACATTATTAGGCGAATTACAAAACCCGCAGGGAGCACTAACAATAGCAGGGCAAGCAAAGCTATCAATGCCGATAAAAGCAAATCTAACGATTGAAGGTCAACAAGTTACCTTGGTCAATAATAATGATAATAAATTAATTGTTTCGCCCATGTTAAAGGCAAATTATCAAGACAAGCACTTAACTGTAGACGGTAACTTAATTGTTGACCAAGCTGATATCAAAATAGCGTCTTTGCCAAAACCTGCCATTAGTGTTTCAGAAGACCAAGTTATTGTTGACGAAAAAAACCTAGCCGAAAAAGACCCAGCACTTGACTATAATATCTCGCTAACGCTATCAGCAGGAGACAATGTTAAAATCAGTGGTTTTGGTTTATCAAGCGAAATACAGGGTAATTTATCTTCATCACTTATTACCGGCCAACCTTTGACTCTTAATGGTCGCTTAGATTTAAAAGAGGGTAAATTTGAAGCCTACAAGCAAACATTAACTATTGAACAGGGGCAATTATTGTTTCTGGGTACGGCAGCAAATCCAAGCATTCAGTTTCGAGCGGTTCGTATAGTTGATGATATCAAGGTTGGGATTATTGCCGATGGCACAATACATAACCCTCGTTTAACGTTATTTTCAGAGCCAACAATGGCGGATGAAAATGTATTGTCATTATTGATCACTGGCCGAAAATTAGATTCTTTATCACAGCAAGAGGGCAATGCACTGACCAGTGCCGCCATTAGTTTAGGGGTAGAGAGTGCCAACAAATTAGTGCAAAAAATTGGTGAGCAACTGGGCCTCAAAGATGTGGCTTTTACCAGTAAAAGTGCTAATAACGGAAATAGCACGCGTGTTGATATTGCCGCGAAAATTAATGACCGTTTAAATGTAGGGTACGGCACCAGTATTGACTCTGACAGTAGCGTTCAGGCGGGGTGGAATATTGAATACAAGCTATCGCCGAATATATCGTTTGAAGCCATTAGTGGCGATGAAATAAGTGCTAACATCAACTATAAAAAGCAGTTTTCATCCACTAAAGACAAAGACAAAGACAAAGACAAAAATTAGTACTGGCAATTAAATTAAAAAGAAGGTGTTTATGTCAACAGATTCAACAGGCTCCACCCAGCTAACATCAACAGCAATAGTCACACCTGTAAGCATTCCTAAACGTCATCCATTCATCAGTTGGTCATTGGCGATATTAACAGCCATGCTTGGAGTGTATTTATCGATAATACAATTTGCTGGTTTAGAATGGCTTTCTCGCAGTGGTTGTTTAATTGTGATACTGGGTGTTTGGTCCGGGTTGGGTGGTATAATACAAGAACGATTATTACTTAGTCGACTTAATTTTCATCATCGCATAGTACTGGCTCGCGCTAAAAGAAAATTACATAAATCCAAGGTATCAAGCGAAAATATAGCAAGCGAAATTCAAAGCATTGAAGATGACTTTGAAGAAAAAACCGGAAAATTATTACAAGCCGTTAGATTATAACTTGGTATTCTTGAGTTTTCATTACTTATTACATGGACGTTTTTGTTGGCATTTGGGGATTTATTTTTTATATTTCGTAGTTACGTTAAGTTAAGTTAAGTTAAGTTATAAAATATTTGACTTATAAATAACGATAATTCTTATTCATCAGTCAAAAACAACAAAACTAGTTAAGGAGTATTGATTAAAATCATATCACTATATTAATGTCTAATAAGATCTGAAATTGATTAGCAATTG